>JAKALB010000015.1 GCA_021813365.1 Pseudomonadota bacterium
ATCTCAAGCTGATGCTGCAACCCCGGCTTTATGCCACCTTCCTGCTGTGGCTGTTGTCGGAAATGTTCGAAACCTTGCCCGAAGTGGGCGATCCCGACCGGCCCCGGCTCGTCTTCTTCTTTGACGAGGCGCATCTTCTGTTCACCGATGCGCCCAAGGCTCTGGTGGACAAGGTGGAACAGGTGGCGCGGCTGATCCGTTCCAAGGGTGTCGGCGTCTATTTCATCACCCAGAACCCGACCGACGTTCCCGATACGATCCTGGGGCAACTGGGCAACCGCGTGCAGCACGCCCTGCGCGCCTTCACCGCCAGGGATCAGAAAGATCTGGCCAAGGCCGCCGAGACCTACCGGCCCAATCCGCGGTTCCAGATCGAGGAGGCGATCCGCGATGTCGGCACCGGCGAGGCGGTGACGTCCTTTCTGGAAGGCAAGGGCGTGCCGGGCATGGCCGAACGCACGCTGATCCGCCCGCCCTCCACCCAGGTCGGCCCCATCGACCCGGTGCGACGGCAGGCGATCATGCAGGCCTCGCCGATGGGGGCGAAATACAACCAGACCATCGACCGCGACTCGGCCTATGAGCGGCTGAGGGCGCGGGCGATGCAGAGCAGTGCCCCACCCCCGTCGCCCTCTGATGCCGGTGGCGGGGTGGTCTGGCCAGGCCAGACCGGCGCATCCCTGGCGGGTGGCCTGACCAGCGCCCGCCGGATCGGCCGCAATGCCGACCCGGCCGCGCCGGCGCAGAAACCCGCAAGCGCCGCGCGCCGCACCGACAGCCTGACCGAGGCATTCGCGAAAAGCTTCGTGCGCGGCCTTGGTTCGCGCAGCGGTCAGGCCGTGGTGCGCGGCATCCTGGGTTCGATCCTGAAGGTGCGTTAGGGTCGGCCGGGTTTGCGGCCGGCCGCCCGGCATGAGCATCCCACGACGGCAGGGTGCAGACGGCCAGCCGGAGAAGCCGGGCGGGCGGGGCTGGGCAATTGGCCGGCCAACGCAAGCGCATCCGCAGACATCGGCGGGCACACGCGGGGCCCGCCAGCCATGACCGGCCGCACTCCTCGGGTCTGACGCCCGGCCTTGGCCGATGCAGGGCGGGCCTGGCCATCCTAAAGCTTGCGCACCTTCAGACGGGTCAGCCGGTTTTCGCGCCGCTGCACCACTTCAAAGCGATAGCCGTGAAAGGAAAACACCTGGCCCGTCGCCGGGATCATCTGCGCCTCGTGGATCACCAGGCCCGCGATCGTGTTGGCCTCGTCATCCGGCAGATCCCAGTCGGTGGCGCGATTCAGGTCGCGGATCGTGGTTGCACCATCGACGAGATAGCTGCCATCCTCGGTCTTTTTCGGCGCGACGTTGTTGCCCACCACGTCGAATTCGTCGGTGATATCGCCGACGATTTCCTCCAGGATGTCCTCCAGCGTCAACAGCCCCTGCAAGGTGCCATATTCATCCACCACCAGCGCGATATGCGTGCGCCGCTTCATGAATTCGCGCAGTTGTTCGTCCAGTGAGGTCGTCTCGGGCACGAAATAGGGCTTCATCGCCACTTTCAGCACGTCCAGTCCCGCCATCAGCGGCTGGCCCTTGGCCACGTTGACCCGGCTCAGCCGCTCGACTTCGCGCAGCAGATCCTTGGTGTGGATGATGCCCAGGATGTTTTCCTCGCTGTCGCGGTAGACCGGCAGGCGGCTGTGCGAAGAGGCCAGCACCCGGCTGACCAGTTCGTCCGGCTCCAGATCGGCGTCGATCATGTCGATGGCCGAGCGGTGGCGCATGATTTCATCCACCGTGCGTTCACCCAGGTCCAGCGCGCCCAGCAGCCGGTCGCGGCTTTCCTTTTCCACGGCGCCCGCGGAATGGCCAAAGCTGATGGCGCCGGCGATTTCCTCGCGCAGGGCGAGAATGCGGGCCGCGGGATCCGGATTCAGGCCAAAGACGCGCAGGATCAGCCGGACAAACGCGCGCACCAGTGTCACGACGGGCGAGAACAGCAGGATCAGCAGCCGGATCACCGGGGCCACCCGGGTTGCCACCGGCACCGGATTGATGATGGCCACGGTCTTGGGCAGCACTTCGGCAAAGACCAGCACCAGCACGGTCACCAGCACGGTGGCCAGCGCCACGCCCTGCGTTCCGAACAGCCGCGTCAGCAGTGCCGTCGTGACCGAGGCCGACAGGATATTGGCGACGTTGTTGCCCAGCAGCAGTGCGCCGATCATCCGTTCGCTGTCTTCCATCACGACCAGAGCGGCCCGCGCCCCCCGTGATCCCTTGTCGGCCTGCGCCTTGATCGCGCCGCGCGAGGCAGCGGTCAGCGCGGTTTCCGAGCCGGAAAAGAAGGCCGAGACGACAAGCAGGGCCGCGACGGCCGCGCAGGTCAGCCAGAAGGTGGCGTCAAACATGGGAACCTCGTGAAGTCGGGCCCCCAGACTTGGGCCAAAGCGTCTTGCGCTTCAAGCCTTGTGGCGCGAATCCGGCTTGGCGCGTGCCAGCGGATGATGTGTCAGCACCAGATCGCGCAGGTGCTCGTCCAGCACATGGGTGTAGATCTCGGTCGTCGACAGGTCGGCATGGCCCAGCAGGGTCTGGATCGCGCGCAGGTCCGCGCCATGGGCCAGAAGGTGGGTGGCAAAGGCATGGCGCAGCCGGTGCGGCGTGATCTTGCCAGGGTCGATCCGGGCGGCCACGGCAATCGCCTTCAGCGTTGTGTAGAAATTCTGCCGGGTCAGGTGGCCCTCGACCCCCGATCCCGGAAACAGAAAGCGCGATGCCGGCCGTCCCGCCTTTCTGCCCCGATCTTCCTCGGCATCGCGCCAGGCCACCCAGGCGGCCAGCGCCGCGCGGGCCGGGCGCGACAGCGGCACCATGCGTTCCTTGCCGCCCTTGCCCCTGACCAGGATCATGCCTGGATCGCCCCGCACCGCCGCCACCGGCAGGCCGACCAGTTCGCTGACCCGCAGGCCGGTGGCATAAAGCGTTTCGCAGAGCGCGGCGTTGCGCAATCTTTCGCCCGCCGTCCGGCCGTGGTGCGGGGCGGCGGCTAGCAGGGACTCGACCTCTGCCTCGGAAAGTGTCTGTGGCAGGCTGCGCGCGGCCCCGGGCCCCGCGATCCGCAGCGCCGGGTTGTCAGCACGCCAGCCTTCCTCATGTGCAAAGCGGTAGAGTTGCTTGATCGAGGACAGCCGCCGCGCCCGCGTGGCCCTGGCCAGGCCCTCGGCATCGCAGGCCACCAGAAAGGCCTCGACATCCTCGCGCCTGGCTGACTCGACCCTGCGTCCGCGGCCTTCCAGCCATGCGGCCCAGGCGGTCAGGTCGCGCCCATAGGCCAAAAGAGTGTTGCGCGCCACGCCCTGTTCGGCGGCCGCAGCCTCCAGGTAGGTGGAAATCCAGCGGGCGGCGCCGGGCCGCATCAGCCCCGTCGCTCCAGCAGCATCAGTTCCAGCGCAGTGCGTCGCGCCACATCCTCCAGCCCCAGCTTGCGCAGCGTGGACAGGCCCGCGGTGACCTGCGGCAGGTCGCCGCCTGCGCCGGCGGTGATCCTGGCCATGGCCATCAGGATCGCCTCGCCCACGCGGCCATGCTGCAATGTGTCGGCGATATCCTCGGGCAGGGACGGTGCGGTAAAGGCCGGGGCAATCGCCCGGCCCATGCTGTCGGGCGGCGTCAGGTTGAACACCTGGCCTCGCGCCAGGCCGATCAGGAAGGCCTCGCGCGCATCGACCGGCGGGATCGCCGCGGTCAGGCTTTCGTAATCCGGTGACAGCAGCGCCAGGGCAGTGGCGATCTGGCGTGCCTCGCCAGACAGCGGCAGCCGGGCCAGCTTGTCGGCGAACAGGTCGGCCAGCGGCACCTCCAGTTCGACCGATTTCATCGCCTCCCAGGCCGCAGGCAGGGCCCGGGCCGTGGCCGCGCCGTCGCCCGCCTCGACCGCCGCATCCAGCCTTTGGAACGCCGCCGCCCGGTCCCAGACCCCGCCCGAGGCGGAGGGCTTGCGTTCGGTATAAAGCCCGAGCAGCACATTCGGCGAAATCGCCCCCACCCGCGCCAGACGCTCCGCCGCCTCGATCCTGGCCTTCCAGCCCTGGTTCGGCGCCAGGTCGGCGTGGCTGAAGGCGATCGGCAACGCGGCCGTGGGCAAGGGCTCGCCGATCGCCTCGAAGATCTTCATGTCCAGCGGCGTCACCGGCACCGGCGGGGCGGGGGGATCGCTGGCCTCGGCGGTGTCGGGGTCCAGAAAGCGCGCCAGCAGGTCCGCCTGTTCCGCACTGACCTGACCCAGCGCGGTCGCCGTATCCAGGGTCAGCGCGGCGGCCGACCAATCGCCCTGCCGCGCCAGGCAGAAAATTCGCGTGGGCAGTGCCGGCGACAGGCCCGGCGAGGCCGCCAGCACCATGCAGGCGCGGTTCTCCTCGCCCACCAGAAGGCCGGTGTCAAAGGACCGCCGGAACAGTTCGGGCGAGGATGCCGGCCCTGCCAGTTCGATCAGCGCGCGAACCTGATCCAGCGCCCCCAGCGCCATCAGCTTGTCGATCCGCGTCAGCAGCAGCTGCGGCCTTGCCCCCGAATCGACCGGCGGATCGGCCTCGGCCAGCAGCAGGGTGATCATCAACTCCTGCAACGCCGGCAACCCCTCGGGCGAGAGCCCGTTGATCAGCGTCTCGATCTCGGCCGAAGGCGCATCGCCCCAGAGGTTGCGCGGCAGGCCGGTGACCTTGTCCGACAGGATGCCCAGTGCATCGGGCACCTGCGCGCCCAGAGGCTGCACGGTGACATCGGGCGCGGCATCGGCATTTTCGGTCGAGCCGGCCGGGGACTGGGGCAGGGCGGCGGACTGCGGCATGGCCAGCGACTTCGACAGCCAGTCGATCGCCGAAAGCGGCTGCTCGGCCAGGGCCAGCGCCGGAGCCAGCACCAGAATCGGCAGCAGAAGCGACGCGCCGGGCCTAATCGACATTCAGCGTCACCGGGACGCGGCTTTCCTGGGCCACGGGCGGTTGCAGTCCGACATAGGCATAGGCCGCCAACCCGACGAACCCGATGACGGCCAGCGTCATGACGGCCTTGATCAGTCGAAACATCTTCGCCCCCTGCCGGTTGACCCGGCTTCATGTCCTGCCCGCGCCGCAGCATCGGCAATCCGGCCGCGTATCGGCATTTATATATGGCTTTTGCCGCGACTTCACGCCATTCAGGCGGAAAATGTCGCCCATCGGCCGGTAATTGCGTTCCCGGTTGCGTGAGGTCGGCCGGCTGCGGGGGGTTTGATGGCGCGTCTGAAGAAGACGGTGGTTCTGGTGGGCATGATGGGGGCGGGCAAGACGGCGGTCGGCACCGCGCTGGCCAAGCTGTTGAATGTTCCCTTCCGCGATTCGGACGAGGAAATCGTGCGCGCCGCCAACCGCTCGATCGCAGAAATCTTCGAACGCGACGGCGAGCCGTTCTTCCGTGCCCGCGAAACCGAGGTGCTGGGACGCCTGCTGAAGGCCGATCCCTCGATCCTGTCGACCGGCGGGGGCGCCTTTCTGGCCGCCGCCAACCGCGCGCTGATCCGCAAGCAGGGCATATCGGTCTGGTTGCGTGCCGATCTTGATCTGTTGTGGAACCGGGTGCGCCACAAGACGACGCGCCCGCTGTTGCGCACGGAAAACCCGCGCGAAACGCTGCGAACGCTTTACGAGGCCCGACAGCCCGCCTATGCCCAGGCCGATCTGACCGTCGATTCCGCCGCGGATCTGTCGGTCGAGGACATGGCGCGTCGCGTGGCCGAGGCCCTGACGACCCGCCCCGACGTGCTGGAGACTTGAGAATGGTCAATGTGGTGCCGGTCAACCTGGGTTCCAGATCCTACGAAGTCCGCATCGGCAGCGGCCTTCTGGGCCGCGCCGGGTTCGAGATTGCCCCCTTCCTGCGCCGCAAGCGGCTGGCCATCGTCACCGATACCACCGTGGCCGCGCTGCATCTGCAGGCGTTCCAGGCCGGGCTGGCCCAGGCCGGCATCACCTCGACGGCGCTGGCCCTGCCTTCGGGCGAAGGCACGAAATCCTGGCCCGAATTCGCGCGCACGGTCGACTGGCTGCTGGAGCAGAAGGTCGAACGCAGGGACATGGTCGTGGCGCTTGGCGGCGGGGTGATCGGCGATCTGGTGGGCTTTGCCGCCGCCGTCCTGCGCCGCGGTGTCCGTTTCGTGCAGGTGCCCACCACGTTGCTCAGCCAGGTCGACAGTTCGGTCGGCGGCAAGACCGGCATCAACTCGGTGCATGGCAAGAACCTGATCGGAGCCTTCCATCAACCGGCACTGGTGCTGGCCGACATCGACCTGCTGGACACGCTGCCGCCCCGCGACTTCATCGCCGGCTACGGCGAGGTGGTGAAATACGGCCTTCTGGGTGACGCCGCCTTCTTTGACTGGCTTGAAGCGCATGGCCCGGCCCTGGCCGGCGGCGACAAGGCTGCCCGCCGCCACGCCGTGACCCGCAGCGTCGAAATGAAGGCCGCCATCGTCGCGCGCGACGAGACCGAGGAAGGCGAGCGCGCCCTGCTCAACCTGGGTCACACCTTTGGCCATGCGCTGGAAAGAGCCACCGGCTATTCCGACCGCCTCTTGCACGGCGAAGGCGTGGCCATCGGCTGCGCCCTGGCATTCGCGCTCAGTCAGCGCCTGGGTCTGTGTTCTCAGGAAGCCCCCAGCCGGGTCCGTGCCCATCTGAAGGCGATGGGCATGAAGACCGATCCCAGGGATATCCCCGGCGACCTGCCCGGACCCGAAGCCCTGCTGGCGCTGATGGGGCAGGACAAGAAGGTGGTCGACGGGAAACTGCGCTTCGTCCTGGCCCGCGGCATCGGCGATGCCTTCGTGGCCGATGACGTGCCCCCGGAGACGGTGATCCGACTTCTGGCCGACAGCCTGCACCCCTGATCCCTTCAACGGCCGCCGGATTTCCCCGGCCGAGCGGCTGTGGCGACACTTGGTTTGCTGCCTGACCCGAACGGCCAAGGCCGGCATAGCCTTTGGGGGTGGCCCCTGTGGCGGACCCTGTGGCGGCATCGACGAAGACGCCGGCCTGCCAAGCTTGCCGGAAAGCGGCGACGATGCGGTCAGGCCGCACCTGAACAGCCTGGCGCAACTCATTGGTTGCGACCATGTTTTTTCGATCATGCCAAGGATTGGCTGGGGCGCTAGGATTCGAACCTAGGTATGGCGGTACCAAAAACCGCTGCCTTACCGCTTGGCGACGCCCCAACCGTGCGGCGGTGTTTAGCCGCCGGCTTCCGGCCCTGCAAGAGGGAAATGCCAGGTTTTTGCGGTGGAAAGCCCCGTTCCCCCGGCTTATGGAAAGCCGATGCAAGACTGGGATGTCATCGTTCTGGGTGCCGGCGCCGCTGGCCTGATGGCCGCGATCGAAGCCGCGAGGCGGGGTCGCCGTGTCGTGGTGATCGACCATGCCAGGGCCGCGGGCGAGAAGATTCGCATCTCGGGCGGTGGGCGGTGCAATTTCACCAACCTCGGCGTCGCGGCGGACCGCTTCCTGTCGAAGAACCCGCGCTTTGCCCTGTCGGCGCTGAAGCGGTTCACGCCCTGGGACATGGTTGGCCGGATCACGGGCGCGGGGATCGCCTGGCATGAAAAGGAGGAGGGTCAGCTGTTCTGCGACGGGTCGTCCCGGCAAGTGGTGGACTGGTTGTTGCGCGAGCTCTTCGGCGTCGGGGGCAAGCTGTGGCTGGAGACGACGCTCGGCCCGTTGCGCCGGGGTGCGGCCTGGGAGGTCGAAACCTCGCGCGGGTCGCAGCGCGCGGCCTCGGTGATCGTGGCGACCGGGGGCAAGTCGATTCCGAAGATGGGGGCGACGGGCCACGGGTTGAAGCTGGCCGAAGATATGGGCCTGCCGCTGGTCGAAACCCGGCCCGGTCTGGTGCCGCTGACCTTTGCCCGCCAGGAACTGGACTGGATCGCTCCGCTGGCCGGGGTATCGGTGCCGGCGCGGGTCGTGCCCGAACAGGGACGCAGCTTCGAGAATGCCGTCCTCTTCACGCATCGCGGACTGTCGGGGCCGGCGATCCTGCAGGTGTCGAACTACTGGCGCGAGGGGCAGCCGATCCACCTGAGCCTGGTGCCGGGCCTGGACCTGGCGGCCTGGCTGCGGGCGGCCAAGCTGGCCAACGGGCGGCAGGCGGTGCGCAGCCTGCTGGCCGATCTGGTGCCCGACCGGCTGGCCCGGCATCTGGCGGCGCCCATGGGCGAGGGGCCGATTTCGGCGGTGTCGGGGGCGGCGCTGGACGGGTTGGCGCGGCGGATGCAGGACTGGGTGCTGACCCCGGTCGGCAGCGAGGGCTACCGGACGGCCGAGGTCATGCTGGGGGGCGTGGATACCGCCGCGCTGGACGGGCGCACCATGGAAGTGAAGGGCCTGCCGGGCCTCTATTTCGTGGGCGAGGTGGTGGATGTGACCGGCTGGCTGGGGGGATACAACTTCCACTGGGCCTGGGCCAGCGGCTGGGCGGCGGGACAAGTGGCCTGAGTGCCACGCGTGTTATTCCAGACAATACATTGATATTACACAATAATCAATCTCGATTTTGAGAATTTGTTAACCACGTTTGCCCGAAAAGGCGGGCAAGACCGGCCATGGAAACGACAGGCGGCCGATCCTGCGGACGCGACCGTTCAGGGGCGGAGCGGGTCGGATTTGGCCAGGCGGTCGAAGGCCATCAGGCTGTCGACCAGGCGCGGCATGTCGGCAAGGGCGATCATGTTCGGGCCATCGGACGGCGCGCGGTCGGGATCTTCGTGGGTTTCGATGAACACACCGGCGATGCCGAGCGAAACGGCGGCCCGCGCCATGACCGGGGCGAATTCGCGCTGCCCGCCGGAGGAGGCACCCTGGCCGCCAGGTTGCTGCACCGAATGCGTGGCATCCATGATGACCGGCCAGCCGGTGCGGGCCATGATCGGCAGGCTGCGCATGTCGGCCACCAGCGTGTTGTAGCCGAAGCTGACGCCGCGTTCGGTGAGCAGGATCTTGCGGTTGCCGGTCGAGGCGACCTTGTCGGCCACGTTGGTCATGTCCCACGGCGCCAGAAACTGGCCCTTCTTGATGTTGACCACCGCCCCGGTTTCGCCCGCCGCAATCAGGAGATCGGTCTGACGGCAGAGAAAGGCCGGGATCTGGATGACATCGACCACCGCCGCCGCCTCGCGCGCCTGCGCGATGTCATGCACATCGGTCAGCACCGCAATCCCCTGGGCGCGGACCGCCTGCAGCACGGCCAGGCCGGCCTCGATTCCCAGGCCGCGGCGACCGGAGAGCGAGGTGCGGTTGGCCTTGTCATAGCTGGCCTTGAACACATATTGCGCGCCCGCGCCCGCGGCAATTTCCGCCATCCGCCCGGCGATCATCTGGGCATGGGTCAGGCTTTCGATCTGGCAGGGCCCGGCGATCAGCAGCAGGGGCCGATCATTGCCGACGGTCAGGTTGCCGATCTGCACATCTGTCATGCGGGCCTCCATGCGTTGGGCAGGACATGCCATAGCCGCGGGCCGGGGGCCAGAGGGCGTGGGAGGGTTGCGGCAAGATGGGCCGGCCAGCCCATCCCGCGGCTCAACTGGTCACTTGTTCGCGCAGGATCGCGATGGTCATCGAGATCATCAGGTAGATGCCGGCAAAGATCAGCAACGTCACCAGCGTGTTTTCGAATGCCTTGGGATAGGAGGGCTCGTCCGGGGCGGTCGGATCGACCGCGACCGACAGATAGCGGGTCTGACGGTTCGCCTCGATCCGGGCGGTTTCCAGCGCGGTCGTGGCCTGGGCCAGCATCATCTGGCGGGTCTGCACCTCGGCCTGTGCCATGACCAACTGGCTTTGCACCGTCGCGACCGAGGTGCTGCCATCGGTGCCCTCGGTCAGCTTGGCGCGCAGCTGGTCGATCTGGTCCTGCAGGGCCTGGATGCGGCGTTTCACCGGCTCCATCCGGGCCGGGTTTGGCTGGGCGTTGGATTCCATCTGCGCCAGGGCCAGCTTTTCCTGGGTCATCTGGGTTTCCAGGGCGGAAATCTGGCCGGCGATCATGCTGGCCTCGGCCTCGGAACTGAGTGTCTTGTACTTCTCCTGTATGGCCAGCAGATCGGCCTGCGCCTTGACCAGCTTGGCCTGGGCATCCTGAAAACTGGCATTGGCCGAGGCCATCTGGTCGTCGCGCAAGCGCTGCGTCAGGTGATCGACCTGTTCCTCGGCGTAGGAAATCAGCGCGCGCGAGAATTCGACCGACTTGTCGGCGTCGGCCGAGGAAACGTCCATCTTGATGACGCCTTCGGTCGGGTCATAGCTGATCTTCACATAATCGCGGTAAAGGTTGTAGGCCTGCGAATTGTTGGCGCCGGGGTCGAGCCGCTGGATCGGGTCTATCCGCGGGTCGCTGAAATGCGCGCGAAAACCCTTGTCGCGGTCCAGCCGCTCCATCGCCTCGGGCGATTGCAGATAGCCCTGGACCACGACGGAATCCTGGCTGGTGGCAAAGGATGTGCCCGAGAACAGGCCGGTCAGCGCCCCGGTCGACGGCGTCGCCTGCTGGATGACGAATTCGGAATGGGCGGTGAACATGGGGGTGGCGACCATGTAGAAATACCACCCCGCCAGGGCGGTGGGCAGCAGGACGAAGGCGGTCAGCCGGGCCCAGAGCAGCGCCAGTTTGCGGCGGCGGCGGCGGACGATGTCCTTCTGGATGCGGCGCACTTCGGCGAGATGGGCGTCTTCGCTGCGCAGCTCGGTCGAGGGCAGGGCGACCGGCTTCACCGTCTGAGGCAGGCGGATGCCGTCGCCGGGCAGGGTGGTCAGCGCGCGCGAACCGCCCTCGGAGGGATCGACATCCTGGCCCGCGACCAGCTCCAGCACGGTGGATTTCTGAAACGGGTCCATCCCCGCCTTGCGCAAGAGGCGCACGGCGTCGAAATCGGAGGTGGCGGGCAGCCCGTGCTTTTGTGCCAGGCGGCGGGCCATGCGCAACTGGCGGCCGGTGAGACCCTCGCGGCGGATGCCGTCGATGTCGACCGGGCCGGCGGGTGCAGCGGCGGTTGCGGCGGCTGGTGCGGCGGCTGGTGCGGCGGCGGCTGCGGCGGCTGGTGCAGGAGTGCTGCGCGCGGTTTCGAACACCTGATCGCCAAAACCGTCATCTGCGGTGTCGAACGGCAGGTCCGCGGCGGTGGCCTCGATCTGGATGCGGCGCCTTGGGCGGGCGCTGGCCGGATGGCCGGGCACCACGCGCACGGACGACTGGGCCGGATCAGGCTGGGCCGGGTCAGGCTGGGCCTGCGGCAGCGCATGTGGCCGGGTGCGGAAGCGGCTAACCTTGATTTTCATAGTCATAGAGCTGTTTGGCCTCTTCCAGCGAATCGAACATGTACAACTGGCCGTTGCGCAGCACGGCGGCCGAGCGGCAGAATTTCTCAAGTGTGCGGGGCTGGTGGCTGACGATGACCACGGTGGCGTTCTTCAGTCTTTCGCGCAACACTCCGCCGGCCTTGCGATTGAATTCGACATCATTGGTGGCCGGCATGCCCTCGTCGATCAGATAGATGTCGAATTCCAGCGCCAGGGTCAGGGCAAAGTTGAACCGCGACCGCATGCCGCTGGAATAGGTGCCCACCGGGCGGTCGAAATATTCGCCCAGGCCGCACAGCCAGCGGCAGAAGCTTTCGACATAGTCGGGATCCAGCCCGTAGAGCCGCGCGATGTAGCGCGAATTCTCGGTGCCGGTGTGCTTGGCGACGACACCGCCCATGAAGCCCAGCGGAAAGGAGATGCGCGAGGTGCGGATTATTCTTCCCTCGTCGGGCTTTTCCAGGCCGGCCATCATGTTGATGATCGTGGTCTTGCCCGTGCCATTGGCGGCCAGGATGCCCAGGGAATTGCCGATCTCGACCCGGAACGAGGCGCGATTGAGGATGACCTTGCGGGTCTTCCCGGTCCAGAAGGATTTGCTGACGTTCACGAACTCGATCATGCGAACCCTTGCCGGCCTGACGCGCGCGAACGGTGCCGCACACCCCGGGCTTTCTACACCCCTGTGGTTAACCCTGCCTTGCCAGTCGCGCGGCCCCAATGCCGCGCCCCAATGCCGCGCCCAGTTTCCCCCCATGACACAAACAGATCAATACGGCTCCATTATGTCGGAATTCCGCCTTATCTGGCAACCGGGTCCGCTCGGCGCCGGCGCATCACCCGCGACCACAGCGCCAGCCCGGCCCCGGGGATCAGGCTGATGGCCAGGCCCAGCCGCGCGGCCTCGGCCATGGCGCCGCCGGGCAGGCTGGCATCGATCGACAGGGCGGGGATGGTGAAGCCCATCGCCGACAGCACTGCCAGACGCACCAGGTCGACCCGCCCGACGCCCTGCGGCAAGGCGGCGCGGCCGGATGCCACGGCCAGCGCCATGCCCGCCAGCAGGCCCAGGGGCTTGCCCAGCAGGAATGCGGCGCCGGCAGTCAGCGTCACGGTGGTCAGGGCGCCGAAATCCAGGCCGCCGCGCGTCAGGCCGAACAGGAACAGCGTCACCGCCACCGGCCGGACCAACACCTGTGCCAGCCGGTTCAGCGGGTCGTGCAGATGCGCTTCGGCCTCGGCGAACAGGCCGAAGGTGCGGTCGGCATGAGGCAGGATCGGGATCAGCGGGATCAATCCCAGCGCGCCCGGCAGCCCCGACAGGGCCACGCCCGCCCAACTGGCCAGACCCGCCAGGACATAGGGCCAAAGCCGGGTCGCACGCCGCCGCAACCGCTCGGGTGCCGAAGGGCGGGCGTGCCGCGCCGCCCAGAGCCAGACCCCCGGCATCGCCAGGGCCGGCAGTAGCAGCCAGCCCGGCTTCAACCCCTCCGACGGATAGGCGACACCCGCCACGATCAGGCCCAGGATGTCGAAGGCGATGGTCACCAGCAGCAGGAGATGCAGCGCCGGATGGCCGGGGCCAAAGGTGAACCGCCCCGCCGCATAGGCCAGCACCACATCGGCGCCGATCGCCACCGGCCAGCCCGCGCCGGGCCAGGCTTCGATCGGCCGGGGCAGGATCATCGACAGCCCGACCCAGACCACCAGCGCCCCCAGGATGCCGCCCAGCACCCCGGCCAGCGGCAACAGCGCCGGCCATTCCCGCGGCCCCGAACGGCGCAGAGCACCGCGCTCGAGCACCAGCGCCTCCCAGAACTCCTTGGCCAGAAAGGCCATGACCAGCGCCATCAGCCCGCCCGACACGGCGGACAGAGGCGTCACGCTGTCGGGAAGCGCCGTCCAGCCTTCGGGAAAGGGCAGATCGGCCAGGCGGAACTCGATCGCATCATAATAGCTGGCGGGGGCCAGATTGACCCAGAGCGTGGCCAGGCCGATCCCGGCCAGTAGCGCACGGGCAAAATGCCGGACGAAGGGAGAGACGCGATACATGGGCCGCCTTGCTGAACCCTGCCGGGATAGAGCCTGCCCGGTTCCGGCGCAAGCCGGGATGGCCGGCCGATTGCCGCACCGGCCCGCACCCCCGCATGCCGCCGCAGAGGCTGCGGCCGCGATCCCTGGCGCAGCTCGCGCGCTGCTTCACCTTGCGCCAAATATCCCGGGGGAGGCGAAGCCGGGGGCAGAGCCCCCATTCCGCCGTCCGCCGCGCCCGGCCATCCCCGCCCCTGGCAGTCCGAGGCCCCGGCCGGGCGCCCGTGGCCGGTGGCGTGGCCTCCGGCGGGGATATTTGCAGCAAGATGAAAGGGCCCGGTCTGGACTTTGATCCGGGTCTGGGGCAGGGCTGAAAGGGCAGGCCAGGGATGGGAATGGCGATGGAGCTTTCGGCACTCGATCGGGCGATGGGCGCGGGCGACGGCGAGGAATGGGCCTTCTGGCGTGCCTTTGCCGAGGCGGAACTGTTCCTGATGCTGGCGGAGGAGGCGCGGGACCGCGATCTGCGTCCGCAGGTCTATGCGGTCAGCGAAGGGTCCATGGTGCTGGTCTTTGACCGCGAGGATCGGCTGGCACGTTTCGCACCGGTGCCGGTGCCCTATGCCGCGCTGCCGGGGCGGGTCGTGGCCCAGCTGGCGGCGGAGAAGGGGCTGGCGGTCGGCTTGAACCTGGGCTCGGGTGCGGTGTCGGAAACCGTACTGCCCGCCGAGGCGCTGGTCTGGCTGGTGGAGAGGCTGGCGGAGGCGAGCGCGGTCGGGGTCGAGGACCGGGCCGAGGCGGTGGCCGCGCCGCAACTGGGCGCGGTCGGACTGGCGGCGGTCGAGGCCGCGATGCGGGGCGCGGCGGGTCTGGCCGGCGAGGCGCTGCTGGCGCAGGTGCGGTTTGCCGGCGGTCGGCAGGGCACGCTGCTGGCCTTTCCGGGCGTGGGCCCGGGCGATCAGCCGGCGGTGGCGCGCGCCGTGGCCGAGGCTCTGGCGCTGTCGGGTCTGGATGCGGCGGCGCTGGATGTGGCCTTTCCCGATCCGGGCTCGGCCCTGGCCGACAGCCTGCGCCGGGTGGGCCGGCGCTATGTGCCGCAGGTGCCGGCGACAGAGCCGGAGCCGCCGCCGCCGGGCCCGGGGATGGACAAGAGCCGGGTGCCGCGGCTGAAATGATGGGGTAATATAATACCGTATCATGCAACGCATTGAAATTGCGCGATGAAAACTGTGATGCCGCACTTGACTTCATGGGGCGGGCGGTGGATAAGCCGCCATCCTTGACCGGCGGGCCCGAAAGGCCTGCCCCAATGCATGGGTTCGAAATGCAAACCTTCACCGCAACGCCTGCGGATATCGAGAAGAAATGGATCCTGATCGACGCCGAGGGTGTCGTTCTGGGCCGTCTCGCCTCGATCGTGGCCAATCTTCTGCGCGGCAAGCACAAGCCGACCTTCACGCCGCACATGGACATGGGCGACAACGTGATCATCATCAACGCCGAAAAGGTGCAGATGACCGGCAACAAGCGTGCCGACAAGATGTATTACTGGCACACCGGCCATCCCGGCGGGATCAAGGGCCGCACCGCCCGTCAGGTGCTGGAAGGTGCCCATCCCGAGCGCGTGGTCGAAAAGGCGGTCGAGCGGATGATCAGCCGCAACAAGCTGGGCCGCCAGCAGATGACGCATCTGCGCGTCTATGCCGGCGCCGAGCATCCGCATGCGGCGCAGGAGCCCGCCGTGCTCGACGTCAAGTCGTTGAACCCGAAGAACAGCCGGAGCGCGTGATCATGGCCGAAATCAAGTCTCTGGACGATCTGAAATCGGCCGTTTCCGCTGCGGCCCCGGCCGCTGCCGCTGCCGAAGCCCCCAAGCGGGTTCCCGTGCGCGACAAGCTGGGCCGTGCCTATGCGACCGGCAAGCGCAAGAATGCGGTCGCCCGCGTCTGGATCAAGCCGGGTTCCGGCAAGGTCGTGGTGAACGGCAAGGCGATGGCAGACTACTTTGCCCGCCCGGTGTTGCAGATGATCCTGCGCCAGCCCTTCACCGTGGCCAATGTCGAGGGCCAGTTCGACGTGATGGCGACGGTTGCCGGTGGCGGCCTGTCGGGCCAGGCCGGCGCGGTGAAGCACGGCGTGTCGAAGGCGCTGCAGCTTTACGAACCTGCCCTGCGCGGCGCGCTGAAGGCTGCGGGTTTCCTGACCCGCGACAGCCGCGTGGTGGAACGCAAGAAGTACGGCAAGCGCAAGGCTCGCCGCAGCTTCCAGTTCTCGAAGCGCTGAGCTTTCGTCCAATCGGGTTACGGCAAGGCGCGGCTTCGGCTGCGCCTTGTGCTTTCTGCGCAAGCCGCCGCCGGCAGATGTGCGGCCACCGCATGTCGCGCCATGCGGGCCGAGCTGCAAAAAAAAGGGCCGCATGACGCGGCCCAGTCGGGGAACTCATTCACAATTCGGGCGGGGCAGGGCGAGTCTCGGGTCGGCTTGAGGGATCAGGCTCGCCAGAAGGGCTTGGCCGCTTCGGCCCGGGCCTGCGCCGGATCCAGCCCGATGTCGCGCAGCAGGTGGACGTCCAGCGCACGCAGGTCGCGGCGGGTGCGTCGGCGCAGGTCGGCGGCCACAACGGCCAGGGCCAGGCGCAGCACCAGGCGCGACAGCGGCGGCAGCGAGATGCGGGACAGGTCGGGAAGGGCGAGGGCGGTGCTCATTTGTATTGATACAATCTGCGACGATCGGTAGAAATATGGATACAACCGCGCCGATCGAGTCGCCAGAGGAACATTGTCATGGGTACAATCTGGAGGCCGAGCCTGGACCGGGCCGAGGGGCCGAAGTATCTGGCGCTGGCGCGGCGACTGCGGTCCGACATTCAGGACGGAGTGTTGTCCGAAGGCGCGCAGATACCGCCGGTGCGCGACCTGGCCTGGGCACTGAAGGTCACGCCGGGCACCGTGGCGCGGGCCTATCAGATCGTCATGCAGGAGGGCCTGCTGAAGGCAACGGTGGGGCGGGGCACCTTCGTTGCGGCCACCGCGCCGCGGCTGGGGCCGGCGCAGCCATCGCCGGCGGAACGTGACACGCGACCGGTGGCGGGGCGGCTGGATCTGCGCTCTCCCGGCCTGCCCGAGGTCGGACAAAGCGCCGCCATGGCCGAGAGTCTGCACCGGATTGCCGCCAGGATCAACGGCAGCTGGATGGAATATCCCGACCAGAACCGGGAATATGCCCTGCGTGCGGCTGTATGCGACTGGGTGGCGGGGCGGGTGCTGGGGCCGGTCGGACCGCAGGATGCGGTGCTGACACATGGCGGACAGAACGGGGTTGGCATTGCGCTGGCCTGCTGCCTGCGCGGCGACCGCCCGGTCGTGCTGATCGAGGAGCTGTGCTACCCCGGGTTTCGCTATGCCGCACGGATGGCGCGCGCCGAGGTGCATGGCATCGAACTGGACGCCGAGGGAATTCGCCCCGACGCGCTGGAGGCGGCCTGCCGCCGTCTGGGCGCGCAGGTGCTGATGGTCACGCCCGAGGCGCAGAATCCCACGACAGCCCGGATGAGTCTGGCGCGACGGCAGCAGATTGTATCTATCGCGCGCAGATACAATTTGCAGATCATCGAGGATGAATGCTATGTGCCGCGCGACAATGACGGGCCGACGCTGCGGGCGCTGGCGCCAGAGCGGACCTGGTATGTCGGATCGCTCAGCAAGACATTTTCGGCCGGCCTGCGCTTTGGCTATGTGATCTGTCCGTCCGGTCAGGGCGCGGCCGGACGGCTGGCGGCGCAGCACAGCTATTTCGCGCTGTCGGTGCCGATCTCGGCCCTGGTGCTGGATCTGTTCGACAGCGGGGCCGCGGCGCGGATAAGGGCGGCGGTGATGGCCGAATTTGCCGCGCGCTGCGAACTGGCGGTGAACCGGCTGGGTGCTTTTGCGATCCGCTGGCAGCCGGGCCTGCCCTTTCTGTGGATCGACCTGCCGCAGGGCTGGCGCGCATCTTCCTTCATGCGGCGCGCCGAAGCTGCGGACGTGCTGATCCGGTCGGCCGACCAGTATGCCACCGTGACGGGGCGTGCGCCCAACGCGGTGCGGTTCACCCTGGCCGGCGCCGCGCCGCGCGACAGGCTGGATCAGGGATTGCAGGTGCTGGCGGGCCTGCTGCAAAGCCCGCCGTCGGACATGGGTGTCTGAGGGGCGTCTGAGGGGCATCTGGCCGGGGCATCCGGGCAAGCTGGGCCCTTGGCCGATCTGTGGCATTGCAGACTCAACCCCGGTGCCGCAATCCCGGATGGGCTTGACGCCGGGCATGGCGGCGAGGCCAGATGGTTGCAAGGCCAGAACAAGAACGAGCAGGTGGGCCATGCCTGTCCAGTCGGGCGGATTGCAGACAACATTTCACGCGCCCCGGGGTGCGGAATTCCTGGGTTGGCGCGTGTCGCGCGCCGGTCGGACCGAGATCGTGCACGAGGATGGTGCGGCCCATCGTCATGTCTGGCGACTGGTTCAGGGCTTTGCCGAAGAAAGCCTGGTCGAGGCGCTGAGCCTGGCCGTGGCATCGCCGCGCGTGGTGCCCAAGCTGCTGGACGAGTTGAAAAAACGGGCAATCGGCGTGGAAAGCGTGATCGGCTGACGCCGATCGCTGGACGCAGGCTTTGGCAAGGTCTAGCTCGGATCTGATCGGTCAGGCTTGCCAGATGGCGCGGCATCTGATTAATTTGATCAAAATCCGGCGGCGTTTTCGACCGGGTGAGAGGCCGGGCGAGAGGTCGGCTGGCAGGGAGCCCGGCCCCGGAGACTGACGCCGGAAACCGGCTCGACGGGCCGGAACAGTGCTGACAGGGGGAATGATGACGAACCCGAACCGAACGCGCCTCTGGCGCTCCGAGGGCGCAAGCGGTCTGACGCTGATCTCGCCGCCACTGATCTATGCGGTACTGATGCTGGCCGCACCCCTGGCCACGATGGCGGTCTATTCGGTGTTCACCGATGGCTACCTGACCATCGAGCCGATCCTGACGGCGCAGAACTATATCGACACCTGGACCGACGTTCTCTATCGCAGCGTGATGCTCCGTTCGCTGCTGGTGTCGGTCTTCGTGACGGCGGCGACGGTGATCCTGGCCTATCCGGTGGCCTATTTCGTCTCGTTCAACGTGGACCCGTCGAAAAAGTCGATGTGGCTGTTCCTGATCACCATTCCTTTCTGGACCAGCTATCTGATCCGGGTGTTCATGTGGAAGGTGATCCTGGGCTACAACGGGGTCATCAATTCCGGCCTGAAGGCGCTGCACATCATCGACCAGCCGCTGGGCTGGCTGAACTATAACGTGGGCGCCATGGTGCTCACGCTGGCCCATGCCTATGCGCCATTTGCCATCCTGCCGATCTATGTGGCGCTGGAAAAGATCGACCGCAGCCTCATGGAGGCCGGGCAGGATCTGGGCGAGACGCGCTGGACCACCTTCCTGCGGGTGACGCTGCCCTTGTCGATGCCGGGCGTGATTGCGGCGGTGCTGATCGTCTTCATCCCGACGATCGGCGATTACGTGACACCAAACCTGATCGGCGGCGGCAAGATCCCGATGATCGCCAATGCGATCGAGAAGCTGATGCTGAAGGCCGACAACAAGCCGCTGGGCTCGGCCATCGCGATTTCGGCCATGCTGATCGTGGGGCTGGTGTCGGTGCTGTTCCTGTTCCTGAACCGGCGCTTCATGCGCGGTCAGCGATAGGGGGCAAGGATGAGGGTTCCGATGAAGTTTCCGGCGCTGAAAACCTATACGGTCGCATATCTTCTGTTCCTCTATGCGCCGATCCTGCTGCTGCCGATCTTTGCCTTCAACGACAGCAAGATCATCGCCTTTCCGCTGCAGGGATTCACCACCGGCTGGTTCAGGATGATGTGGGCCGACGATGCGCTGTTCAAGGCGCTGCGCAACAGCCTGATCGTCGGCATCTCGACCTCGATCATGGCCACCACGCTGGGCATCTTCGCGGCCCGCGCCTCGACCCGCTATGCGTTTCCGGGCAAGGCGGCGGGGCTGGGGCTGATCATGCTGCCGATGGTGCTGCCGGAAATGATCATGTCGATGTCGATGCTGGTCGTGTTCCTGGCCATCGGCATACCGCTGAACCTGTTCACCATCATCCTGGGTCATGTGCTGGTCTGCACGCCCTTTGCGGTGGCGATCCTGACCTCGGCCTTCCAGAGCCTGGACAAGAGCCTGGAAGAGGCGGCGCAGGATCTGGGCGAGGGACCGTTTTCGACCTTCTGGCGGGTGATCCTGCCGCTGGTCATGCCGGGCATCATCTCGTCGGCGCTGATCACCTTCACGATCTCGCTGGACGAATTCATCATCGCCTTCTTTCTGGGGGGCACTGAAACCACGCTGTCGGTCTATATCTTCGGCCAGTTCCGGTTCCCGGCGCGCGTGCCCTCGATCATGGCGCTGGGGACGATCCTGGTCTGCCTGTCGATCGCGCTGCTGACCACAGCCGAATATTTCCGCCGCCGCGGCATCGCAAGGACCGGCGCCAAGGATACCGGAGGCTTCCTGTGACCTTTTCTTCCAAGAGCGAGACCATGATCGAGTTCCGCGACGTTCACAAATACTACGGCGAATACCACGCGCTGCGCGGCATCAACGCGTCGATCAAGGCGGGCGAGTTCTTCTCGCTGCTCGGGCCGTCGGGCTGCGGCAAGACCACGCTGCTGCGCACCGTCGCGGGTTTCGAGGGGATTTCGTCGGGCGCGGTGATGGTGGATGGCCGCGACATGGCCGATGTGCCGCCAAATCACCGGCCGACCAACATGGTGTTCCAGTCCTATGCGATCTTTCCGCATCTGACCGTCGAGGAAAACGTCGGCTTCGGCCTGCGGAAAGACCCGCGCAGCAAGGAGGAAAAGGCGCGCGAAGTGGGCAAGACCCTGGAGCTTGTCGGCCTGACCGGCTTTGGCAAGCGGGCGGCGCATGCCCTGTCGGGCGGGCAGCGGCAACGGGTGGCCCTGGCGCGGGCCCTGATCCTGAAGCCCAAGGTGCTGCTTCTGGACGAGCCGCTGTCGGCGCTGGACAAGAAGATCCGCGAACAGATGCAGGTCGAACTGATCAAGTTGCAGCGCGAGGTCGGGATCACCTTCGTCCTGGTCACCCACGACCAGGAAGAGGCGCTGGTCATGTCTGACCGGATCGCCGTGATGTTCGACGGCGAGATCGCCCAGATGGACGAACCCGAACGGTTGTATCGCAAGCCCGCCAGCCAGCGGGTGGCGAATTTCATCGGCACGATGAACTTTCTGCCGACCAGGATCCTGTCGGATGGCGCCAGGGTGGCGACCGAGGTGCAGGGGCTTGGCCTGGTCGAGGTCGACGCGAGCCAGGTCTCGGGCGCGGCCACGGCGGGCCAGCCGGTGGTGGGCTTCCGGCCCGAGACGCTGACGATCCTTTACGAAGGCCAGCAGGCCACGGATCGCGAGGCCTGGGCCACGGTGCGCGAGGTGGTCTACTACGGCGACATGACCTATTACGACGTGGTGATCGACGGCACCGATCGGGAACTGCGGCTGTCGATGCGCAACGTCTTCGGCCGCCCGGTGCTCGACATCGGCACCCGCACCCGGGTCGGCTGGTCACCCGGCGCGCTGGTGCTGTTCCGCTAGATGGGCTTGGCCAGCCGGCCTAGCGATCCGGCGGCAGCAGCCCCAGTCCGCGCAGGTAGATGCCGATCCCGGCCTCCAGCAGGTCTTCGGGTGTGAACGGGCTTTTCGCTCCGGGCTGGCCACGCATGAACAGTTCCACCACGCCATGGCTCATCGCCCAGATATGGGCCGAGACCATCGAGGCGGGCGGGCGCCGGGGCGGGTCCAGGTTCTGCGCCAGCTGCGCGGCGGCCCGCTCCAGCACATCGCGCGCCTTCTGCGCCACCAGCGCCAGGTCGGGCCAGGCATTGACGTTCAGCCCGCTTTCGAACATCGCCATGTAATGGCCCGGATATTTGCGGGCAAAGGCCAGATAGGCCCGGCCGGTCGCCTCGAAGGCCGCCAGCGCCGTGGGCTTGCCGCCGTCATAGGCAAATTCCATGAGCGCGGCGAATATCACATAGCCTTGCCGTGCGACTTCGGCGATCAGCTGGTCGCGCCCGGCGAAATGGCGATAGACGGCCGCCGGCGTCACATCGACCGCCTTCGCCGCCTCGGACAGGGTAAACCCCTGCGGTCCCTTTTCGGCGATCAGCGCCAGCGCGGCCTCGACCAGCGCCTGCCGCAGATTTCCGTGGTGATAGCCCTGCTTCACGCCTGCTCTTTCATCTTGCCTCAAATATCCCACGGGGGTTCGGGGGTGTGAAACCCCCGAGCGCAGGCCTGGCCCCACGACTAGAGGGCGATCAGCCCGGGCCCACCACAGATCCTGGTGTCGATCGCGCCGATCCTGGCCGGATCCTTGCCCTCATACTCCATCGCATTCAGCACGGTCTGGATCGCCGCGATTCGCGCGCGCAGCTTGTCGTCCGACAGGATCACCGTCCAGGGCGCATGCGGGAAATGCGATTGCGCCATGGTTTCGGCGATGGCCCGGGAATAGGCATCCCATTTCTGCAACCCGTCGATGTCGATGGCAGACAGTTTCCACTGTTTCAGCGGATCCTTCTCGCGGTCGAGAAAGCGCTTCAGCTGCTCGGCCCGGTCCACTTCCAGCCAGAGCTTGATGAGGGTGATTCCCTCATCCACGATCATCTTTTCGAACTCCGGCAGTTGGGCGAAGAATTTCCTGCGCTGTTCGGGCGTGCAGAAGCCGAACACGTGCTCCACCATCGCGCGGTTGTACCATGAGCGGTCGAACAGCACGATTTCGCCCAGCGCGGGGAAGGTTTCGACATAGCGCTGGAAATACCACTGTGCGGCTTCGCGTTCGGTCGGTTTCGGCAAGGCCACGATGCGGGCGACGCGGGGGTTCAGATTCAGCCGCACCGCCTCGATCGTGCCGCCCTTGCCGGCGGCATCGCGCCCTTCGAACAGCACGATCAGCCGCCTGCCCCTGGCCTGCAGATCGTGGTGCATCCGCACCAGCTGCAATTGCAGCTCGGCCATGCGGGCTTCGTAATCCTTCTTCTTCATCTCCTCCCGGTAGGGATAGGATTTCGAGAGGATCTGGTCCTTGTCGGCCTGTTCGATGGCGCGGCGCACCGCTTTCGGGGCGTCATTGCGGAAATAGCGGCTGATCGCGCCGTCGAAGGGCAGGTCCATCGCATCCCTCATGCTTTGCCGTCAGTATTGCGATTGCGGGGCGTTGTGCAATGCGGCGCGGTGCAACAGGCGGTCAAGCGCGGTCTCGATCTGGTCGGGGCGGGTCAGATGCGGCATGTGGCCCGCGCCGTGCAGGACGGTCAGCCTGGCATCGGGCAGTTGCCGCGCCAGCGGAGCCGAATGGATTTTCAGCGGCACGATCGGGTCGTCGGAGCCGTGCAGCAGTTCGACCGGCAGGGTCAGGGTCGGATAGCGACCGGTCTGGGCGCGGATGTCGGACAGCAGGCGGTTCACCTGGGCGGTGTTGTGCAACAGGGTCCGCCGGCGGATCGCCAGTCGGATGCCCTTGTCGGTGAAATAGCCGGACGGGGCCCGTTCGGGGGCAAAGACGCCGCGGGCCATGCGGCGGATCCAGAATTCGGGCAGCAGGGCGGCAACGGCGGGGATCGCCCAGGTCTGGCCAAGGCGGGTCTGGGTCAGGCGGTACCACAGGTCCAGACGGCCGGGCCAGGGCTGTGTCGGGGCCGAAACCAGGGCCAGGCCGGCCGGGCTCAGAAGCCCTTCGATCGCCCAGGTCAGCGCGACCGCTCCGCCATAGCTGTGGCCCAGGATCAGCGGGCGGAAGGCGCCCAGCAGTTCGGCGGCCCGCGCCAGGTGGCGGGCCTGGGCCGACAGGCCGACATCGGCCAGATCCAGCCCCTCGGAATGGCCGAGACCCGGCCGGTCGAGCGCGATCACGCGAAACCGGCTGGCCAGCCGGGCCGACAGTTCATCGAATTCGCGCAGGTTGCCCGAGGCGCCATGCAGCAGGATCAGATCGGGGCCCTGACCCCGCACCACGGCATGCACCTGCCGCCCGTCGACCCGGACCAGCCGGCCCAGCGGCGGAGCGGCCCGCTCGGCGCGGGCCTCGCGGTCTGCCGCGCGCGCGGACAGCGCCTGCTCAAGTGCCGATGCGAGCCAGGTCGTAGGGGGTCGTCTGATAGATCTCGTTGATCCAGTTGCCATAAAGCAGATGTGCGTGTGACCGCCAGCGGTTCAAGGGGGGCTGCGCGGGATCGTTACCGGGATAGTAGTTGATCGGCACGTTGATCGGCGTTCCCGCCGCGATGTCGCGGTCGTATTCCTGCTTCAATGTCTCGCTGTCATATTCGAAATGGTTGAAGATCCACAGACCGCGGTGACAGGGATCCTCGATCAGGCAGGGGCCGGTTTCCGGGCTGGCGATCAGTGTGCGCAGACCGGGCACGGCATCGACATCGGCCTGGCGCAGCTCGGTCCAGCGGCTGACCGGGATGACGAATTCATCCGAAAACCCGCGCAGCAGCGGCGAGGTCGGGGCCAGGTTCTGTTGCGGAAAGCAGCCGAAGGCCTTGTGGTCAAGCATGTGTTTCGGGATGCCATGGAAATGCCAGGCCAGCGCCATGCCGCCCCAGCAGACGCCGAAGGTGGAATGCACATGGGTCTGGGTCCAGTCCATCACGCGCCGCAGTTCATCCCAGTAGGTCACGTCTTCGAAGGGCAGATGCTCGATCGGCGCGCCGGTGATGATCAGGCCGTCGAACTTCTCGCCGGAGGCTTCGACCTCGGCAAAGGGGCGGTAGAAGGTGGCCATGTGTTCGGCGGCGGTGTTCCGGGTCTGATGCTCGGTCATGCGGATCAGCTGGAAGTCGATCTGCAGCGGCGTCGCGCCGATCAGCCGGGCGAACTGGTTTTCGGTCTGGATCTTCTTGGGCATCAGGTTCAGCAATCCGATGCGGATCGGTCGTATGTCCTGATGTGCGGCCCGGTCCGGCGTCATGACCATCACGCCCTCGCGCCGAAGCACGTCATAGGCGGGAAGGGTTTCCGGAAGGGTGATGGGCATCTTGGTCTCGGTCTCGGGTCTGAAGGCAGGGGTCTGAAGGCAGGGGTCAGGAGTTAGCGGGTGGCCCCGCGTTGTTCAAGCGTCCGGTCGATCGCGGTGGCCATGAGCGCGTCGAAGTCGGCCTGGGTCTCGACCCGGGCGACCTCTTCGGCGGTGACGGTGACGCCCCAGCGTGCCATCGCGGCATAGCGCGGCTGGCGGCTTTCCAGCAGCCGGGCATAGCCAAAGCGCAGGAAGGCGTCAGGGTCGACCTGGGTGGCGGGCAGGCCCTCGCGGGCCAGGAATTCGGCCCAGACCTGGGTCAGGAATTCGGGGCGGTAATACATCGGCTTGGGCGCGCGGTCGAAGCGGCGGCAGAGTTCTGCGCGATGCGCCTCGGATCCCTTGATCCAGACCAGGAGGTGATGATCGGCCAGTTCGCGCATCACCGGATCGTCGGGATTGTCGCCATCCACGACCTCGCAGATGGAGCCTGATGTGTCGCAGACGAAATGCGGATAGCCATAGAGGTCGCGCGCCCGGTCGATGAAGCGCGTGGTGTCCAGCATCGCGGCGATTTCGGCCTGGGAGTGCTGCTCTTGCCGGCGGCGGTATTCGTCGAAGGCCAGGCCGCCGCGCGCCGGATCGCCCGGCTTGCCCAGGTAGGTGGCAAGGGGCGTCAGATTGTCGAAGGTGATGTTGGAGGCGATATAGACTGAATCCGACATCAGCAGTTCCCGCAGGAGCGGGTTCTTCATCGCCTCGCGCTTGAACATGTCGGCGATGAACTCGCCCATGTAGCGGGTGCCGATGCGGTAATCGACCGAGTAGTGGAACCAGCCGCCGGCGGCGCGCAGGAGATTGGCGAGCCGTGTCTTGCCCAGGCCGGACATGCCGAACAGCAGCACCCGTTTTGCGGGGGCTTCGAGATAGGCGCGGGCGTCGGCGTAGATCATGGCTGCGGTCCGATGGATGGGGGCCGGTGGATGGGGGCCGGGGGGTGGTGTCCGGTGGGCGGTTCGGGGGCGCTGCCCCCGGACCCCCGGGATATTTGTGAACAGATGAAATTGCGAGGGGTTTCATGGGCGACGGGGCCGCGCTGGCCGAAAAAGGCGGCGGATCAGGCGGCCGTCGAGGAGGATCATGCCGAGGCTGAGGAGCGCGAGGCCAAGGACGGCCTCGGGCGGCAGGCTTTCGCCAAAGGCGATGCGGCCGAACAGCACGGCGAGCGGAGCGATCAGCAGGGTGACAAGCCCCAGGTTGCCGGCTCCGGCCTGGGCCAGGATCGTGTAGTAGAGGCGGTAGGCCAGGGCCGAGGCGAGCAACGCGAGATAGGCCAGCGCCGCCAGGGCGGTGGGTGGGGGCAGGCGGGTGGGCAGGCCGTCGAGGATCAGGGCGGCGGGGACCATGATCGCCGCGCCGACCGTGAGCATGCCGGCCGCCGAGACTTCGGGCCGGATGCCGCGCAGGCGGTGGCGGCCGAAGACGCTGGCGCCGGCGTAGCTGACACCGGCCAGCAGGATCGCCAGCTGACCCAGCGAGGTCAGGTCCATCTGGGTCAAGGCGGCCGGGCCGACGATGATCGCCACGCCGCCCAGGCCCAGCAGCACGCCGAGCAGGCGGTTGGCGGTCAGGCGTTCGTCCGGAAAGACCAGCGCCGCCAGCAGCACTGTGAAGAGTGCCGTGCCGGCGTTCAGGATGCCCGCGAGCCCCGAGGCGACATGGGACTGGGCCCAGACGATGAGCGAGAATGGCAGGGCGACATTGAACAGGCCCAGCCCCAGGCAGGTGATCACGAAGCTTCGATCGCGCGGCACCGGCAGGCGGCTCAGCGCCACGAAGGCCCAGAGCGCCAGGGCCGCGCCGAGCACCCGGGCGGCGACCACGCTGGCCACCGGAACGGCGGCCAGCGCGGCGTGGTTGGCGGTGAAGCTGCCGCCCCAGATGCCGGCAAGCGCCGCCATCAGCAGCCAGCCACGCAGCGTCAGTCGGGTTTGTTGCACAGGTTCCATGATTGCGGTTTACCAAATCGGGTCCGGCGGGGCGACCCGGAGCTTGCGGCTTCAGCGGGGGCGGGTCGATCGCAGGTTCAGTCCGATTCCGGCGAAGATCACCACGCCGCCCAAGAGCACCCAGGGGTCGAACGGCTCGGCATAGGCGAGCGCGCCCACCACGGCGATCAGCGGCAGGCGCAGGAAGTCGATGGTGACCACAAAGCCTGCGGGCGCCATCGACAGGGCGGTGGTCAGTGACAGATGGGCGAAAACACCGCAAAAGCCGATGAGCACCAGCCAGGGCAGGGTCTGCGCGGTGGGCCAGGCGAGATGGCCATCCCAACCGGCACAGATCAGGCCGAGGCCGAACTGCATGGCGGTCAGCCAGAACAGGATGCCCAGGACCGAGGTGCCGCGCGTGAGCCGCTTGGTCAGGATCGCCACGCTGGCAAAGGCCAGGGCGGCGCCGGTCGCGGCCATGACCCCCAGGTTCAGCGCGGCCGGATCGGGCCGCGCCACGATCAGCACACCCAGAAACCCCAGCGCCGCGGCCGCCAGGCGCAGGAGGGTCAGGCGCTCGGCCAGGAAGAGGGGTGCCAGCAGGATCACCCAGAGGGGCGAGGTGAACTCCAGGGCGAACAGTTGCGCCAGGGGGATCTGCGTCAGCGCCCAGAACCACAGGTTCTGACCGAGAAAATGCACCGCGTTGCGCAGGCCATGGCCGCCCAGGTTGCGAAACGGCACTTCGCCCAGGCGGCCGGTGGCCAGGCCATAGGCCAGCACCAGGGCAAGACCCACGGCGGAACGGGCCGTCAGGATCTCGAAGGAGTCATGCACTGCGCTGACGTTTCGGCCCGCGACGGCCATGGCCGAGAACGACAGGACCGAACCCAGCATCCACAGTGCGGCCCGGCCCGGGCGGTCGGCCGCCTCAGTCATGCGGGTGGTCAAGCCGGTCGGCCCGGCGCAGCGCGGGAAACCAGGCAGCCCAGGCGCCGGTGACGATCAGCGTGCCGATACCGCCCAGCACGGCGGCCATCACCGGGCCGACAAAGCGCGAGACGACCCCGGTTTCGAACTCGCCCAGTTCATTCGAGCCCGAGATGAACAGACCCGACACCGCCGAGACCCGGCCGCGCATGTGATCCGGCGTGACGATCTGGATCAGCACCTGGCGCACGTTGACCGAAACCATGTCGCCCGCACCCAGCACCACCAGAGCGGCCAGGGACATCCACATGTTCCGCGACAGGCCGAAGGCGATGGTGGCCAGGCCGAAGGCGGCGACGCCCAGGAACATCTTGACCCCCGCCGCCCGCGTGATCGGGTAGACCGACAGCCAGGCCGCCATCAACAGCCCGCCGACGGCCGGGCCTGCACGCAGCAACCCGAAGCCCAGCGGACCGACCTTGAGGATGTCGGTGGCAAAGGCGGGCAGCAGCGCGGTCGCCCCACCCAGCAGCACCGCAAACAGATCCAGCGAGATGGCGCCGAACACCACCTTGTTTTTCCAGACATAGGCGAGGCCCTCGCGCAACAGGGTCAGGGCATGACCGGCCTGGCGTTCGGGCGTGGTATGGGCGCGGATCGTGAGGATCATCGCCACGCCCAGCACATAGAGCATGGCGGTCACGCCATAGGCGGTGGCGACGGAATGGGCGACAAGGAGGCCGCCGAAGAACGGCCCGATGATGACCGAGCCCATCCAGACCATCATGGAAAAGCTCATCGCCCGGGGCATGTCGCTGCGGCTGACCAGCATCGGCACCAGCGCATTGGTGGCCGGCGACAGGAAGGCGCGCGAGGCGCCGAACAGGCCCGCGATGACGAAGATCGTGGTCAGGGACGGCGCGGATTGCAGCGAGACGATCATCAGCGCCAGCACGCCGATCATCTCGGTCAGCAGCGCCCAGAACACGATGGCCTTGCGGCTGACCCGGTCGGCCAGCGTGCCGGCAAACAGGGTCAGGGCGAACAGGGGGGCAAACTGGGCCAGACCCACCATGCCGACCATGAAGGCGCTTTGTTCGATCGACAGGGTTTGCCGAGCGATGGAATAGACCTGCCAGCCGATGGTCACCGCCTCGATCTGGCCGCCGAAGGTCACGGGCAGCATCCCCAGGAAATAGCGTCGGTAATCCGGGTGACGGGCAAGGAAATGCAGGGGATTTTCGGCCATGATGGGACTTTGGTTGCGCCGCGCGACCTTGCCGTGGGGCGCAGGCAGGCACAAGGCCGAAAACCCCCGCCGCCGCCCGCGCTCACGGCTGCGGCCAGCCCCGGGGCAAAGATACTGCCCACGCGGCGGGCGCAGGCTGCGGGGCTGCCGGAATGGCTTGGCAGCCCAGGCGCGGCAGGTGGGTGAAGCGCATGGCGCCTGATGCGGGCCGCCCTTCCGGGTTGTGCAGCATGGCGGCCAGACCTGTGCAATTCTGCACGGCAACCCAGTCCTCCGCCCATGGCGAAGGCCGCAGGCCGCGCGTATATCGGGCGCAGCCAAAGGACAGCCATGAACGCCCTGACCCAGCCCCCCCGCCTTGCCGACCACCCGGTGGACCCGATGTTCGTCACGCGCCACTCGGCCCGCGCCTTCACCGACGCGACGATCGACGAGAGTGACCTGCTGAGCATCCTGGAGGCTGCCCGTTGGGCGCCGTCGGGGGCGAATGTGCAGCCGACGCGGATTGCCTGGGCCCTGCGGGGCGATGCGGCCTTTGCCGATATCCTGGCCAGCCTGGCGGACGGCAACCGGGTCTGGGCGGAACGTGCCGCGGCCCTGCTGGTCGTCGCCTCGAAGGACCATGTCGAGAAGGAGGGCGAGCGGCTGCCGCATGTCTCGGCAGCGTTCGATGCCGGGGCCGCCTGGATGAGCCTGGCTCTGCAGGCGCATCTGATGGGCTGGGTGGCCCATGCGATGGGCGGATTCGACAAGGCCGGGGTCGCGCGGCGGCTGGGCCTGCCGGACGGTCACACACCGCATGTCGTGGTGGCGATCGGCCGCAAGGGCGATGCGGCGAGCCTGCCGGAGCACCTGCGCCCGCGCGAGGTGCCGAACGGGCGGATGCCCCTGGATCAGATCGCCCGGCGCGGCGGGTTCTAGGGCTTCGGTCTTCGGGGGGTGCCTGTCGCACGCCTTCCCGTTGCGGTTTTGCGGCGGGTCGGTGCCGGGGGCGCGGGCTGGGGGCGCGGGCTGGGGGCGCGGGCTGGCATCTGCGGCCGGTCTTCGCCAGAGCTCCGGCTTTGCGCCTGATGCCTCTCTGAAAGGCCGCACGCAGATCGCACCGGAGCAGAATGATCCGTCACGAGAACCCGGAACATCATTCCAGTTCGATCGTGCCCGGCGGTTTTGACGTGCAATCGTAGAACACCCGGTTCACGCCCTTCACCTCGTTGATGATCCGCGTGGCGGTTTCTCCCAGGAATTCGTGCGTGAACGGATAATAGTCCGCCGTCATCCCGTCGACCGAGGTCACGGCGCGCAGGGCCAGCGCGTAGTCATAGGTGCGCCCGTCGCCCATCACGCCCACGGTCCGCATCGGCAGGATGGCCGCGAAGGCCTGCCAGATCTCGTCGTAAAGGCCATGCTTGCGGATCTGGTCGATATAGACCGCATCGGCCCGGCGCAGGATGTCGAGCTTTTCGGTGGTGATCTCGCCGGGGCAGCGGATCGCCAGGCCCGGTCCGGGGAAGGGGTGGCGGCCGATGAAGCCGGCCGGCAGCCCCAATTCGCGGCCCAGGGCGCGGACTTCGTCCTTGAACAGTTCGCGCAGCGGTTCGACCAGCTTCAGGCCCATGGTTTCGGGCAGGCCGCCGACGTTGTGGTGCGACTTGATCGTGACGGAGGGGCCGCCGCTGAAGCTGACCGATTCGATCACGTCGGGATAGAGCGTGCCCTGCGCCAGGAATTCCGCCCCGCCCACCGCCCTGGCGTGTTTCTGGAATACGTCGATGAACAGCCGCCCGATGGTCTTGCGTTTCACCTCGGGGTCGCTGATGCCCTGGAGCGCGCCCAGAAACAGGGCGCTTTCGTCGGCATGGATCAGCGGGATGTTGTAGGTGTCGCGGAACATCGAGACGACCTGTTCGGCCTCGCCCAGACGCAGCAGGCCGTGGTCGACGAAGACGCAGGTCAACTGGTCGCCGATCGCCTCGTGGATCAGCACCGCCGCGACCGAGGAATCGACGCCGCCCGACAGGCCGCAGATCACCTTGGCCTGGCCCACCTGGGCGCGGATCCTGCGGATCGCCTCTTCGCGGTAGGCGCCCATGGTCCAGTCGCCCTTGAAACCCGCCAGCCGCACGAAATTCTCGTAAAGCTGCGCGCCCTTGGGGGTGTGGTGCACTTCGGGATGGAACTGCACGGCATAGAAGCGGCGGGCGGGATCGGCGGTGATGGCGAAGGGCGCGTTGGGCGATGTGCCATAGACCCGAAAGCCGGGGGCGATTTTGGACACATGGTCGCCGTGGCTCATCCAGACCTGTTCGTCCCCGGTGGTGAACCAGCCCTCCAGCAACGGCAGCCGCTCGCCGGTGGGGGTGACATGGGCCTTGCCGAATTCGGCAGTGCCATGGCCGCCCTCGACCTTGCCGCCCAGCATGTGCATCATCACCTGCTGGCCATAGCAGATGCCCAGGATCGGCACGCCCAGATCGAACACGCCTCGGGGCGGCATCGGCGCGCCTTCGCTGTAGACCGAGGCCGGCCCACCCGAGAAGATGATGGCCTTGGGGGCGAAGGCCTTGAGAAAGGCCTCGTCCACCCGATTGAACGGGTGGATTTCGCAATAGACGTTCAGCTCGCGCAGGCGGCGGGCGATCAGCTGCGTCACCTGGCTGCCGAAGTCGATGATCAGAAGGCGGTCATGATGGGTCATGCGCCCGCGTAGCTTTTGGGCGCGGGAATCGCAAGGGGCCAGCGCCGGGGGTTTCACACCCCCGGACCCCCGTGGGATATTTGGGGCAAGATGAAAGGGTTTGGAAGCGACGCGGAGTGATGTCGCTTTCGTGCCCCAAGCGCCGCATTTGCCGGGCGAGGCCGGGACCAAACGGCGCATAAGGCGACAAAAGGCTTTGGAGGCGATGATGAACGATCAGGTGGCAGGACGGCGCGCGCGGGGCGGGGGCGGGGCGACGCGCCGGGCCGAGCGGACGGCGGTCAGTTTCGAGACCGCGCGTTTCATCGAGCGCAACATCCCGAATTTCGAGATCCTGAACGAGGAAGCGTTGCAGATCATCGAAAGGAACGCGGAGACCGTTCTGGAAGAGATCGGGGTGAACTTCGTGGAGAATCCCGAGGCCCTGCGGCGCTGGCGCGAGGCGGGCGCCGATGTGCAGGGCGAAAGGGTGCACATTCCGCGCGGTCTGGCCCGGCAGCTTTGTGCCAGCGCACCGCGGGCCTTCACGCAGCACGCCCGCAACCCGGCTCGCAGCGTGGAAATCGGCGGGCGCAACCTGGTACTGGCGCCGGTATACGGCCCGCCCTTCGTGCGCGACATGGAGGGCGGCCGCCGCTATGCCACGCTGGAGGATTTCCGGAAGTTCGTGAAGCTGGGCTACATGTCGAAGTGGCTGCACCATTCGGGTGGCACGGTCTGCGAGCCGACCGACATTCCGGTCAACAAGCGCCATCTCGACATGCTGATGGCGCATATGACGTTGAGCGACAAGCCCTTCATGGGCTCGGTCACGGCGCCGGAGCGGGCCGAGGATTCGGTGGCGATGGCGAAGATCCTGTTCGGTGCGGATTTCGTCGACCGGAACACGGTGATGACCAGCCTGGTCAACATCAACAGCCCCATGACCTTTGACGGCATCATGATGGGTGCGCTGGAGGTCTATGCCCGGGCGAACCAGGCAGCGATCGTGTCGCCCTTCATCGTGGGCGGGGCCATGGCGCCGGTGACGGTGGCGGGCACGCTGACGCAGGTGCTGGCCGAGGTTCTGGCCGGTGTGGCCTACAGCCAGCTGGTGCGCAAGGGCGCGCCGGTGATCGCCGGGGCTTTCGTGACCTCGATCGACATGAATTCGGGGGCGCCGACCTTCGGCACGCCCGAGGCGAGCCACATCACCTATGGCGCGGGCCAACTGGTGCGGCGCCTGGGGCTGCCCTACCGTTCGGCCGGGGCTTTCTGCGGCTCGAAACTGCCCGATGCGCAGGCGGCATATGAAAGTGCCAACAGCCTGAACATGGGGCTTCTTTCGGGTGTCAACTTCATGCTGCATGCCTGCGGCTGGCTGGAAGGCGGGCTGGTCTCGTCCTTCGAGAAGTTCGTGATGGATGCCGATCAGCTGGGTATCCTGCATCACCTGGCCCAGGGCGTGGCCATCGACGAGAACGGCCAGGCGATGGACGCGATCCGCGAAGTGGGCCCGGGCGGCCATTACCTGGGGTGCGCGCATACTCAGGCGAACTTCAAGTCGGCCTTCTGGCGCACCGACCTTCTGGACTACAAGCCCTTCGAGACCTGGGCGGAAGAGGGCGGTCGCGACACGATGCAGTTGGCCAGCGAACGGGTGAAGAAGCTCTTGGCAGATTACCAGCAGCCGGCGCTGGACGAAGGCATTGCCGAAGGGCTGGCGGATTTTGTGGCCCGCCGCAAGGCCTCGATGCCGGACGCATTCATCTGATCCGGCTCGCCGGAAGATCGGAAGGCCCCGCCGGATCGGCGGGGCCTTTGCCATTCAGACCAGCCGCATCGGCTCGCGCGGGAGCATGCGCGCCTCGCCAAGGACGGCGATCAGCACGTCGACATGACGGTTGATCGAGTAGGCGGCATCGCCCGATCGCCGGGTTTGTTCGATCCGCTGTTCCACTTCCAGAAGGCGCCACAGGGCACGGTCGGGCGGCAGGTCGGTGTCGATCAGCCGGCGCAGGTCGCGGTCACGGCGATAATCGGCCAGGCCGAAACGCGCGGCCCGGATCAGCAGGGCCGGACGGCGGAGGTCGGAAAGCAAGCTGCGGAAGTCGGTCATGTGAATCGCCCTCAGGTTGTAAAAGCAGCATTGCATGATGCAAACCGCCGTTGCACGAATGCGGAAAACGGCGCGCGCTGCTTAAGAATTGGTTTAAGAAACCTGCACAATGCTAAGCAGTATCGAGGAAATTAACCCTCGATTAACCAACTCTACCATCGGTTGAGCCGGTTGACGCAGCGAGGTATCCCTTGTCGGGGACGATGAACTTTCCGAACGATCCCGCCTTGTGGGCCCCGCACCCGGAATGGCTGCCGCGCGCCGTGCGACTGTATCTCGACCATGTGGTCGGCGGATTGTCGCTGCGCGCCCTGGCGCGGCGCGAGGGCTGCAATGCCTCGACGGTGTTGCGGCTGGTGCGCCGCTATGAGGGGCGGCGGGACGATCTGCTGCTGGATCAGGCGCTGACCGAACTGGCCGAAGTGTCGCGCCGGCCGCATTCACCGGATTTCCCTCTCCTGCATGACCCAGACAAGGATCCCGCCATGACCGTTCCGTTTCGACCTGTCGATGAAGCCACCCTGCAGCGCGAGGGCCGCCGCGTGCTGCGCCGTCTGACCGAGCCGGGGGCCTTCCTGGCCATCGCCCCCGATATGGAGAAGGCCGCGGTGATGCGGGCGATCGGCGGCGCGCAGCCGGTCACGACCACCACGATGGAGCGCCGCGTGGCCCAGGCCTTTGCCCTGAAGGACTGGATTGCCTGCACGCGGCCGGGGCGGATTTCCCGCTATGAAGTGACCCAGGCGGGCCGGTCGGCGCTGCGCCGGATGGTCGAGGCCGAGGAGGGCGCGCGGCCTGGCCTGGCCGAAGCGCAAAGCCCCTTTGCCGCCCAGCACCGCGTGATGGAGGAGCGCGAGTTCCACGATGCGGACGGGCGGCGCAAGGCCCGGGTGAACCTGACCGAAAGCCCGGTGCAGGTGCTGGGCCGCCGGCGCGACAAGACGGGCCAGCCCTTTCTGTCGGCCGATCTGGTGGGCGCGGCGGAACGGCTGCGCGAGGATTTCGAAGTGGCGCAGATGGGCGGGCCGCGCGTGGCGCAGAACTGGGACCGGTTCCTGACCGTGTCGGACCGCGGCAATTTTCGCGGTGACAGCGGCCTGGCCGAAGGCCCGCGTGCGGCGCGCGACCGGGTGCAGGCGGCGCTGAAATGCCTGACCCATCCGCTGGATGATCTGGTGCTGCTGGTCTGTTGCCACCTGCACGGAATCGAAACCGCCGAAATGCGGCTGGGCCTGACCGCGCGATCCGGCAAGGAACTGCTGCGCGTCGCCCTGACCTATCTGCGCCGG
>JAKALB010000140.1 GCA_021813365.1 Pseudomonadota bacterium
TTGGTCAGGCCATAGTGCGTGTCATTGGCGATGGCCACCGCCTCGGCCTCGGTCTCGAACGGGATCATGCACAGCACCGGGCCGAAGATTTCCTCGCGTTCGATGGTCATGCCGGGCCGCACATCGGCAAAGACCGTGGGCTTCACATAGAACCCGCGGTTCTTCCCTTCGGGCAGGCCGGGCCCACCGGCCACCAGTCGCGCGCCTTCGTCGATGCCCTTCTGGATGTAGCCCTGGATCTGATCCCACTGCCGCTTGTTCACCACCGGGCCGATGTGCTTGCCGGGCAGATGCGCGCTGTCGACCCTGATCCCGGCCGCCACCTCGGCCGCCACCTGAACCGCACGATCATAGACAGCGCGCTGCACCAGCATCCGCGACGGCGCGTTGCAGGACTGGCCCGAGTTGTCCATCATGTGCCGCACACCGCGTTCCACGGCCTTGTCGTCGGCATCGGCGAAGATGATGTTCGCCCCCTTGCCGCCCAGTTCCAGCGTGACCCGCTTCAACGTGTCGGCGGCGGCCTTGCTGATCGCCCTGCCCGCGCGGGTCGAGCCGGTGAAGGAGATCATCGCCACATCGGGATGGGCCGACAGTTGCGACCCCACCCCCGGCCCGTCCCCGTTCACCAGGTTGAACACGCCGGGCGGCACGCCGGCGTCATGGCAGAATTCGGCAAAGATCATCGCATTCAGCGGCGATTCCTCTGAGGGTTTCAGCACGCAGGTGCAGCCGGCCAGCAGCGCCGGAATCACCTTGAGCGCGATCTGGTTCATCGGCCAGTTCCATGGCGTGATCAGCCCCGCCACCCCGATCGGCTCCAGCGCAATCATGTTGTCGGGGGCATGCGGGCCCAGCGGCCGCAGCCATTCGATCTGGTCGAAGGCGGTCAGGAAATTCGTCAGATGCCAGGGCAGGCAGGGCGCCTGCGACCCCCGCGCATGGTCGATGGGCGAGCCCATTTCCATCGAGATCGCCTGCGCCAGATCCTCGACCCGGGCTTCGTATTGCCGCAGGATGCGCTCGACCACGGCGCGGCGTTCGGCCCTGGGCGTGGCCGCCCAGCCGGGAAATGCGGCCTTGGCGGCAGCGACGGCGGCGTTGGTGTCGGCCTCGGACCCCAGCGTGATGATGGCGCAGGTCTCTTCCGTCGACGGGTCGATGACGGGGCAGTCACGGGGTGCGGCCGGGGCCACCCAGGCCCCGTCGATATAGAACTCGCGGCGAATGATCATCCGGGCCTCCTGATCCTTGCATGCAGACTGACGCAGGCGGGTCCGGGGATCAAGGACACGCACGACATATTTGATCAAATTCCGACAGCATGACCGAGGCGATGCCCGGCGCGGGCCCCGGAAACAAACGTCCTGCCTTGCGCTGCACCATGGGAAATCCGCCTTAATTGACCACCAAATGTCGCAGGGGGATGAAGTTTCCTTCCGAAACATTAGGTTTCTGCCCATCCAGAGGCTTGAAGGGTTCGACCATGGCACTCCGCATCAATGACATTGCCCCCGATTTCACCGCCCAGTCCACTGCCGGAGAAATCCGCTTCCATCAGTGGCTGGGCGACAGCTATGGTATCATCTTCTCGCACCCACGCGATTTCACGCCGGTCTGCACCACCGAGTTCGGTGCCGTGGCGCAGTTGGCAGGCGAATTCGCCAGGCGCGGCACGAAGGTCATCGGCGTCTCGGTCGATTCGGTGCAGGACCACCAGAAATGGAAGCGCGACATCGAGGCCTTCGGCGGTGCGCCGGCCGATTTCCCGATCATCGACGACACCTCGCTGACCGTGGCCAAGCTTTATGACATGCTGCCGGCGGAATACTACCTGCCGTCCGAGGGCCGCACCCCGGCGCATTCGGCCACGGTGCGCACCGTCTACATCATCGGCCCCGACAAGAAGGTGAAGCTGATGATGACCTATCCGATGTCGGTGGGCCGCAACTTTGCCGAGATCCTGCGCGCGCTGGATGCGGTGCGGATGACCGACGGCGTGCCGCTGGCCACCCCGGCCAACTGGCAGCCCGGCCAGGACGTGATCGTCGGACTGGCCCTGACCGATGACCAGGCCAGGGAAAAATACGGCACGCTGGACATCAAGCTGCCCTACCTGCGCTTTGCCAAGGCCCCGGCCTGAGCGGCTTCGGGCCGGTCCCGCCGGGGGCCGGCCCTATTTCTGCTGCGCGCGGCGCGATTTCTTCAGATCGACCCGGCGGACGAAGCGATAGGTCAGCCAGCCCAGCCCGCCCGACCCCAGCGCAAAGGCCGCATAGGAAACCGGCCAGGGTATCCCTGCCGTCATCATCGAATATTCCGACATGCCACCCATCCCGGCCAGGATGTTGATGGGCAGGAACACCAGGCTCAGCATGGTCAGCTGCGTCACCCGGCGGTTCTGGTTGATGTTGATGAAACCGATGGTCGCATCCATCAGGAAGTTGATCTTGTCGAACAGAAAGGCCGTGTGGCTGTTGAGGCTGTCGATGTTGCGCAGAACCTGCTTGGCATCGGCCACGTGGTCCTCGCTGAGCTTGCGGGTCTGCATCAGGAAGACGATGGCGCGCTGCGTGTCCATGATGTTGGATCGGATGCGCCCGTTCAGGTCTTCCTCTTCCGCGATGTCGGCCAGGACCGAGGCCGCCTCCTCGTCGGTCATCGTCTCGCTCAGCACATGCCTGCCGACCCGGCTCAGCGTCTTGTAGATGTCCTCCAGGCTGTCGGCGGAATATTCCACGTCCGAGCCATACAGGTTGATCAGCAGATCAAAGCAGTCGCTGGCATGGCCCGGCACGGTTTCCGCGCGGCGGCGCTGCAGGCGGAACACCGGCAGATCCTCGTTGCGCAGCGAAAACAGGATGTCGCGCTTCAGGATGAAGGCCACGGGCACGCTGCGGCTCTTGCCGCCCCGATCCAGCAGGAAGTTGGAATGCAGGTTCAGCGCCCCGCCCTCATCGATATGGAACCGGTTCGACACTTCCAGGTCGGTCTGGTCCCCAGGATCGGGCAGGTCCAGCCGGTAGAATTCGCCGATATAGGCGCGTTGCGTCGGCGAGGCGTTCAGCAGGTCGACCCACAGCGGCTTGCGCCCCTCCAGATCCTTGCGCGACTTGATCGGGCTTTGCCGCACCCGCCCATCCACCAGTTCAAAGATGGAGACCCTGGTTTCGGCCAGGCGCGGGCCGGCCAGCTCTTCCAGCCGGTCGCGCAGGTCGTCCGAGACTTCCCACAGCACGTCGGTCGACCGCCCCGCCGGCACCCGCGGCCACAGCATCGCGGCCTCTTCCGGGGTCAGCGCCCCAAGGATGTCGACGATATCGGCCACGGCCAGCTTGGCCATGAAGGCCTCCAGCTCGCTCAGATGCTGGCGTTCCACCACGGTTTCGACCAGCGGCTGATGCGGCGCGGTCTGGCTCTTGACCAGTGCCTCGACCAGCTTCTGCTTGCGGAGGAGATCGCGCACCGCTTCCAGATACATGGCGGCCTCCCCGGCTGGCTCTGCCCCCGCTTCAACAGGGCCGGGCAAGGCCTGTCAAGGCCCCGGCGATCACGCCGCCCTGGGTTGTAGGGCCGCCGCGGCGCCCCGCCTCCGCCGCGCCGCGGCATAGCGGTTCAGGCCCAGATCCGATGCGTCGATCTCGGTCGCCCGGCCCGAGATCTGATCGGCCAGAACTTTGCCCGAGCCCGCCGCCATCGTCCAGCCCAGAGTGCCATGACCAGTGTTCAGCCACAGGTTCGACAGGCGCGACCGGCCGACGATCGGCGTGCCATCCGGCGTCATCGGCCGGAAACCGCACCAGAATTGCGCCCGGGTCTGATCGCCGGCGCCGCCGAACAGATCCTCGACCGAGAGCGTCAGGGTTGCCTGCCGCCGCGGGTTCAGCCCGGCATCAAAGCCGGCGATTTCCGCCATGCCACCCACGCGGATCCGGTCGCCCAGCCGGGTGATCGCGATCTTGTAGGTTTCGTCCATCACGGTCGAAACCGGCGCCCGCATCTCGTCCACGATCGGCACGGTGATCGAATAGCCCTTCACCGGATAGACCGGCAGGTCCAGGCCCAGCGGCCGCGCCAGATGCCGAGAATAGCTGCCCAGCGCCAGCACATAGGCATCCGCCTCCCAACGGCCCGCGCTGGTCTCGACCCCGGTGATCCGGTCGCCCTGCCGGTCGATGCCGTGAACCGTCACGCCAAACCGAAAGGTCACGCCGGCTGCCGCCGCCTTCTCGGCCAGGCGGTTGGTGAACTTGAAGCAATCGCCGGTCTCATCCCCCGGCAGCCGCAGCCCGCCCGCGATCTTGTCGATATTGGGGGCCAGGCCCGGCTCGGCCGCGACACATTGCTCTGCGGTCAGCACTTCGAACGGCACGCCGTCGGCCTGAAGCACCGCGATGTCCTTTTCCGCCGCGTCGACCTGCTTCGTCGTGCGGAACAGTTGCAACGTGCCCCGCGTGCCTTCGTCATAGCGAATCTCCGTGGCACTGCGCAGATCCCTCAGACAATCGCGCGAATATTCCGCCAGCCGCAGCATCCGGCTCTTGTTCACCGCATAGGCCGCGGGCGTGCAGTTGGACAGCATCTGCGCCATCCATTTCAGTCCGGCCAGATCGGGCCTGGGCTGGATGATCAGCGGCGCGTGGCGCATGAACAGCCATTTCAGCGCCTTGGTCGGAATCCCCGGCGCCGCCCAGGGGCTGGCATAGCCGGGCGAAATCTCGCCCGCGTTGGCAAAGGAGGTTTCCAGCGCCGGGCCATCCTGCCGGTCGATGACGGTCACGACATGTCCCGCCCTGGCCAGATACCAGGCCGTCGTCACACCGATCACACCGGCGCCCAGAATCACCACGCGCATCATTCGCTCCTGCCAAACGGAATGGCCGATATGTAGGGTCAGAGCGCCGGGATTTCTTGGGTATTTCTACACCATCATGCGGAATTTCCGCACGATCCTTGCTAGATTTCCTGATTTCTACGAATATTCTTCACCATATCCGGCCAGCGGCAGGATGATCTTTCGGCACAGCCGCCTCATCCGGGCCGCATCAGCCGTCCATAGATCTTCCATCCAAGCCACAGCGCCGGGGGAAACAGCATGGCGGCCACCGCTTCGCCTGGCGTGCCGCCCGTTGCCACAGCCAGCACCGCCGCCAGCGCCGCGGCACCGCCGATGATCAGCCCCTGCCGCGAACCGCCGCCCCTGGCGGCCTGCCTCGGCGGCCGGGGCGGCAGCGGGGTGCGCCACATGAAGACCACCGGCAGCCCGATCAGGCAGAATGCCGGCCCCAGAAAGAACCAGGCGATGAAGGCGACGGTGGGCCCCTCGGTCCCGGCGGTCCGGTGCAGCACCAGGAAGGGCACCGCACCCAGAATCAGCCCGACCGCACTGCCCAGCAGCGACCGCAGCATCCCCTTCATCGCACCAGGGCGGCTGGGCCCGGACGAACCGGCCGCATCCGAGCGCTGTCCGGCCAGAAAGGCCAGATACAGGAAAAGGCAAAGCGCCAGCACCGGTGTCAGCAGCAGAGGGAGCGACATCCGCCCATCTGACCATGCGGCGCCGGCGGTGCCAAGACCCGGATCGGGCGGGCGGCGCCCCGCCAAAAGCAAAGGCCCCGGCGAAACCGCCGGGGCCTTTGTCTGGGTCGGAAATGGATCAGCCTTCGGCCGATTCTTCCTTCTTTTCCTTTTCCGGCACGATTTCCTCGCCGGTTTCCTGATCGACCATCTTCATGCCCAGGCGAACCTTGCCGCGCTCGTCAAAGCCCAGCAGTTTCACCTTCACTTCCTGACCTTCCTTCAACAGCTCGTTGGGGTGGTTCAGGCGCTTGTTGGCGATCTGGGACACATGCACCAGGCCGTCACGCTTGCCGAAGAAGTTCACGAAGGCGCCAAAGTCGACCAGTTTCACCACGCGGCCGGTGTAGATATGGCCCTCCTCCGGCTCTGCCACGATCGAATAGATCATGTCATAGGCCTTCTTGATGGCCTTCTGGTCGTTCGACGCGATCTTGATCGTGCCATCGTCGTTGATGTCGACCTTGGCGCCCGAGGTTTCCACGATCTCGCGGATCACCTTGCCGCCCGAACCGATGACTTCCCGGATCTTGTCGGTCGGGATGCTCATCGTCTCGATCTTGGGCGCATACTGGCTGAAGGCTTGCGCCGAGGTCAGCGCCTTGGCCATTTCGCCAAGGATGTGCAGACGGCCGTCCCTGGCCTGCGCCAGAGCTTGCTCCATGATTTCCGGCGTGATGCCGGCGACCTTGATGTCCATCTGCAGGCTGGTGATGCCGTTGGTGGTGCCCGCGACCTTGAAGTCCATGTCGCCCAGGTGGTCTTCGTCACCCAGGATGTCGGTCAGCACGGCCCAGCGTCCATCGTCTTCCAGGATCAGTCCCATGGCCACGCCGGCGACCGGCGCCTTCAGCGGAACGCCCGCATCCATCATCGACAGCGACCCGCCGCAAACCGATGCCATCGACGACGAGCCGTTGGATTCGGTGATCTCGGACACCACGCGAATGGTGTAGGGAAACTCGGTCGCGGGCGGCAGGACCGCCTGCAGGGCGCGCCAGGCCAGCTTGCCATGGCCGATTTCACGCCGGCCCGGGCTGCCGACCCGACCCACTTCGCCGACCGAATAGGGCGGGAAGTTATAGTGCAGCAGGAAGTTGGACCGGAAGTTGCCGTTCAGCGCGTCGATGATCTGCTCGTCTTCGCCGGTGCCCAGCGTGGTGACGACCAGGCCCTGCGTTTCACCCCGGGTGAACAGGGCCGAGCCATGCGTGCGCGGCAGGATGCCGGTTTCGCAGGTGATCGGGCGCACGGTCTTGTTGTCGCGGCCGTCGATCCGGGCACCGCCCGAGATGATGTCGCCGCGCAGGATCGCGCTTTCCAGCTTCTTGATCGCCGCGCCCAGGTTGGCGTCCTTCTGGTCTTCCTCCGACAGCGACGCCACGATCGCATCCGCCGCGGCGGCGATCGCATTGGTGCGCTCCTGCTTGTCGCGAATCGCGAAAGCGGCGCGCATCTGGGCTTCGCCGGCTGCCTTCACCCTGGCATAGAGGGCCGAGATGTCGGGAGGCGAGAAGTCGAAGGGCTCCCTGGCGCAATCTTCGGCGAAGTCGATGATCAGGTCGATCACCGGCTGCATCGCGGCATGGCCGAACTTCACCGCGCCCAGCATTTCATCCTCGGTCAGCTCATAGGCCTCCGATTCCACCATCATCACGGCATCCTTGGTGCCGGCGATGACCAGGTCCAGGCGCTGTTCCGGGTTGCCGCGCAGGTTGGTCATGTCGTCCATGGTCGGGTTCAGGACGTATTTGCCATGGCTGAAGCCGACACGCGCCGCGCCGATCGGGCCCATGAAGGGCACGCCCGAAATGGTCAGCGCCGCCGAGGACGCGATCATCGCCACGATATCGGGATCGTTGACCAGGTCGCAGGACAGCACCGTCGCCATCACCAGCACTTCGTTCTTGAAGCCTTCGACGAACAGCGGGCGGCAGGGGCGGTCGATCAGGCGGGAAACCAGGGTTTCCTTTTCGGATGGCCGCGCTTCACGCTTGAAGAAGCCGCCGGGAATCTTGCCCGCGGCATAGTATTTTTCCTGATAGTGCACGGTCAGGGGGAAGAAATCCTGGCCGGGCTTGGGCGTCTTGGCGGTCAC
>JAKALB010000141.1 GCA_021813365.1 Pseudomonadota bacterium
TTCCGATCTCGTATGACAGGCAGGCTGGCGTAGATGTCCCTGACCACGCTGGGGGCAAGCCCAAGGCTGACCTCGTCCAGCAACAGCAGATCGGGGTTGGCCATCAGGGCGCGGGCCACGGCAACCATCTGTTGCTGGCCCCCGGACAGATCGGTCGCGCCTTGCCTGCGCTTGTCGTGCAGGATGGGGAACAGGGCCTGAACGCTGGCCAGGGTCCAGTAGCCCCTGCGACCGGCGGTGGCCCCGAGTTTCAGGTTCTCCTCGACACTCAGCGAGGCAAACAGCCGCCGCCCTTCCGGCGCCAGGGCGACACCGGCCCGCGCGATGCGATGGGCGGCAAGACCGGCGATATTCTCGCCGCGCAGCAGGATCGAACCTGTCGAGCCGGGCAGCAGGCCGGTGATGCAGCGCAGCAGCGTGGATTTGCCCGCGCCATTGGCACCGACCAGCGCCACCACCTCGCCGGACGCCACCGCCAGGTCGACGCCGAACAGGGCCTGGAAATCGCCGTAGAAGGCGTTCAGACCGTGAACCGACAGCAGGGCATTCATGCCGGAACCCCCAGGTAGATGTCCTGCACCTGGCGGCTGGCGAAGACCTCTTTCGGATCGCCCTCGGCGATCTTGGCCCCGAATGAAATCACGGCCAGCCGCTCCACCACCGCGAAAAGGGCATGGACCACATGTTCGATCCAGACGATCGCCACCCCCTCGCGGCGGATGTCGCGGATGGTCTCGATCAGGCTTTCGCATTCGAGATCGGTCAAACCGCCGGCGATTTCATCCAGCAGCAGCAGCCTTGGCCGGGTTGCAAGCCCGCGTGCCAGTTCCAGCCGCTTGCGCTCCAGCAGGCGCAACCGGCCCGCGGGGGCATCGGCCTGCGCCGCCAGCCCGACCCGCTCCAGGATGCGCAGGCAATCCCGTCCCGCCTCGGCCCCGGTTTCGCCCGCGCCGAATTCGGCGGCGACCAGCAGGTTTTCATAGACGGTCAATCCCGCCCAGGGCCGCGGTATCTGGAAACTGCGGCCGATCCCGGCCCGGCAGCGCGCCGCCGCCGACAGACCGGTGATGTCGCGCCCGGCAAGCCGGATGCTGCCCGCAGTCGGCTCAACCGATCCCGCGATCAGGTTCAGCAGGGTCGATTTTCCTGCGCCGTTCGGGCCGATGATGCCCAGGGCATCGCCGGCATCGACCGCCAGCGACAGATCGTCAGTCACCTTGATCCGGCCGTAGGATTTCGTCAGGCCGCTCACTTGCAAGAGCATCATCGCCTCGTTTCTGGCGCAGGCCGGGCGGCGCCTTCGGGCACCACCCCGCCGGTTCAGGCCCCGATCAGGCGCAATTCGCCGCTGGTGGCAATTTCGGGATGTGCACCATTCTCGATCACCGCAAGCTGCGGCTTGCCATCGACCACCGACCATTGCCCGCCCACCAGTGGCGTCTTGGAAATGCCGGGGACCGGGCCCGTGGTGAAGTTCACCCGGCCGGTGATCGAGTCGTAATCCGTTGCGCGGATCGCATCGCGGATCGCGGCCGGGTCGGTCGGATCACCACAGCGTTTCAGTGCGTCGATCACCACCTCGAACAGCGAATGCTTGAAGGCAAGCGGCATGGTCCAGGGGTTGCCGGTGGCGGCCTCATAGGCCGCAGCCAGTTCCTGCGAGCTCTGGCCGGTGAAGCCGGATCGGAACGGGTGGTTCGGGCTCCACCAGACCTCGACGGACAGGCCGTCGCCACGCGCACCCAGCCCACCGATGACCTGCGGAAACTCCAGCGCCTTGCCGAAGGTGACGATCTTGGGAGCAAAGCCCTGCTGGGCGGCCTGGCTCCAGAAGGCGGTGAAATCGGGCGGCGGCACCACGCCGGTCAGAATTTCAACCCCGGCATTCCTGAAGGCGGTGATCTGGGCGGTGAAATCGTCGGCCAGCACCTGATAGCGGCCCGGATCGACCAGGGTATAGCCCTTTTCGGCCAGCACCTTGGGGAAGCCGATCTTGGCATCGCCCCAGGCATTGCCATCCGGATCATTGGGCCAGAGGGCGCCGACGACCTTGTTGGTCGCGCCCCTGTCCCAGATGCCGGTGAAGGTGGCGATCACATCCTCCAGCCCCCAGAAGAAATGGTTGGTCCACTCAAAGCCGGTTTCAGGATTGCCCCCCCGGCCGAAGAAGTGCGGCTGCCAGGGCGTGTCATTGGTGACGCAGGGCACGCCGTTCAACTCCGCCTGGTCGGCCACCGGATTGGTGGTGTCGGGCGTGGATGTGGCGGTCAGAACATGCACTTCGTGGTCAAGGATCAGTTCCTGCGCGACCGAGGCGGCACGGTTCGAGTTTGACTGGCTGTCCTTGACGATGATCTCGACCGCCCAGGTTTCGCCGTTGATCTCCAGCCCGTTTTCCAGACCCTTGCGGAACTGGTCGAGCACGAAAGCATCGGGTTCGGCAAAGACCGCCAGCGGCCCGGTTTGCGGTGAGACAAAGCCGATGCGGATGGTCCGTTCCGCGGCGCGGACCATCGGCGGCAGGGCCGCGGCGGCCCCGAAGGCCAGAAAACCCTGTCCAAGCTGGCGCCGGTTGATCCGGCCCAGGACTGGACGCTGCGCGGCCGCGGCGGCGGCGCTGGTGGTGGTGAAATCGGTCATCTGCTCTCCCTCCCCTGATGCCAATCCGACGGCCAGGCGGCCCGCGGCGGCTGATTGCATCATCGCTCCAGAACCCAAGCGGGCCCGACCCGTGGATAAGAGGCAGGCCGCTGATATTGGGCAATGGCGCAGGAGGTATGCTGCGATACCCTGCCCTGCCCTGCCCCGCGCCGGGCAGATGCGGTTTCGGGGCCCGCCGGGCCGGCGGCAGCCCGTCCGCAGGGCAAGGCGCCCGCTCACGCCCGGTCGGTTGCAAGGAAATCCCGCAGCAGCACAAGATAGCGTGCCGGATCTTCGATGCAGGGCAGATGGCCGACCCCGTCGATGACGACAAATTCCGCGCCAGAGATCAGAGAGGCCGTTGCACGCACGGCTTCTGGTGGGGTTGCCCCGTCCTCACCGCCGGCGATGACAAGGGTGCGCTGGCAGAGCTGGCGGCAGGTCTCGCTCAGATCGGCGGCGGCCAGCGCATCGCAACAGCCAAGATAGCCCGTCAGATCGCTTTGGCAGAGCATGTTGCGCCACCCCGCCAGGGCCCGGGGATTGGCCAGCCGCCACCGCCGGGAAAACCAGCGCGCCATCACCGCATCGGCGATGGCGTCGATGCCGCCGCGCTCCAGCGCACCGATCCGGTCGGCCCAGATCGCGCCGGATCCGATGCGCGCTGCGGTATTCGACAACACCAGCCGGTTCACGCGCCCAGGCTGCGCGGCCGCCAGTGCCATGGCGATCTGGCCTCCGATCGACAGGCCGAGCACATGGGCGCTTGCCACGCCAAACCTGTCGAGCGCCGCAAGCGCATGAGCAGCAAGCCCGGCCATGTCATAGGGGCGCGGCGCGGTTTCCGATCGGCCATGGCCGGGCTTGTCAAACCGGATGATGCGGAACTCACCCGCCAGCGACGCCACCAGCCCATCCCACATGTGCAGATCGGTCCCCAGCGAATTGAGCAAGAGCAGCGCCGGGGCCTGTTCGGGGCCGTCCGCCCGGACATGCAGACCAAGGCCGCCCGATCTGATCATCACCATTGCCCCGCCCCTGCCCTGCCCCATTGCCATGCCATGGCGGCAGACTATGGCGCTGCGCTGCGATGCGCGGCAATGTGTGGCCTGATACCTGAAAGGTATCGCCATTTCGCATATGATGGACGCAGGTCAGTCGGATGAGAGGGGCGGCCATGGAGTTCAGGCGCCTGAAGTATTTCCTGGCGGTCGCCGATGAATTGCACTTCGGCCGCGCGGCCACCCGGCTTGACATGGCGCAGCCGCCGCTGTCGCGCCAGATCGCCGCGCTGGAGGCCGATCTTGGGGTGCAGCTTTTCGACCGCAGCCGCAGCCAGATCCGGCTGACCCAGGCCGGCCTGGTGCTGCAGGACCATGCAAGACAGCTGCTTGACCGGCTGGATGTGGCCTACCGCGAAACCAAGCTGGTCGGATCGGGCGGAGCCGGGCGACTGCGCATCGCCTTTGTCGGCTCGGCCTCGCATGGGTTGCTGCCGACCCTGATCAAATCCTATCGTTCGTTCTATCCCGAGGTCGAACTGGCGCTGTCTTCGATGAACAATGCCGAATTGCAGCGTGCGCTGGTCAGCCGCGAGATCGACATCGCTGTGGCGCGACCCGAGCTGAGGGACGAGGAGTTCAGGCGCGAACCCCTGTGCCGCGAGCGGCTGATCCTGGCGCTGCCGGACAATTCGCGCTTTGCGGCGCAGGATCAGGTGCGGCTGGCCGATCTGGGGGACCAGACCTTCGTGCTCTATCCGCGCCGTCCGCGCCCAAGCTATGCCGACGTGGTGCTGGGCATCTGCGAGCGCGAGGGCTTCAAGCCCGCCGCGCTGGAACTGACCCAGGATTTCCAGAGCGCGATCAGTCTGGTGTCGGTCGGTGTCGGCCTTTCGGTGGTGCCGGAATCGGTGGCGCGCACGCAAAGGCCGGGGGTGATCTACCGCCCCTATATCGGCCACAATCCCGGCACGGCACTGACGGTTCACGCCCGACTGGACAACCGGGCGCCACAGGTGATGAACTTCCTGGAAATCACCCGTAAATTCGCGCGAAAAGGTCAGGCGGACGGCCGCGCGTCGTCGTGAAAGGCGGTGGCCCGCACCGAGGGCCGCATGCAGAAATCCCGGTGCCAGCCGGCAAGCCGCGGGCGATTCTTGCGCCAATCCTCCGCCTCGAAACGGAAATCAAGATAACACAGGGCCACACCGATGGTCAGATGGCCGATGTCGAAGGGGCGGCCATGCAGGACAGGCACATGCCGTTCCAGCCAGTCGGCCACCGAATGCAGCTTGGTGCGGTAGGTTTCGATCAGCGCGGCCGACCTTTGCTCCAGGGGACGCAACCGGGCTTCGACCAGCCAGGACAGCGCGACATCCAGCAGGCCGCCGCCCAGCGCCTCGTCGCGTTCGGCATCCAGCGCACTGGCCCCCGCCGGAAACAGACGCGGCCCCGCAGTGCCCTGCCCGTCGATCCAGCGGCAGATCACATGACTGTCGAACAGGACCCGCCCATCCTCGAGTTCCAGCGTCGGAATCTTGGACAGGGGATTCACCTGCATCAGGCCCTTGTGCGGAATCATCGGATCGGCATGGGTGCGCACCAGTTGCACCGCATGGGCCAGACCGCATTCATGCAGGGCGACCATGACCTTGCGGACATAGGGCGACCGGGGCGACCAGTGCAGCACCAACACCATGGGATCAGGCTTTCCGCCGCATTGCCCGCACCGCATCCTCGTTCAGCCCGATGCCCAGACCGGGGCCCTGCGGGCAGTGGATGTGGAAATCACGAAAGACGATCTCGCCGTTGGTCAGATCGGTCTTGAGGATCCTTGGCCCGAAATGCTCGCAGCCCCATTCGAGCCTGGGCAAGGTCGAGAACACCGCCAGATGTGCGGCCGCTCCGATGCCGGTTTCCAGCAGACATCCACCGTAGAGTTCCAGCCCACAGGCCTGCGCTACGCCGGCGGCGCGCTTCAACTCCAGAAGGCCACCGCTTTTCACCAGCTTCAGCGAATAGACGCTGCCCGCGGCCGCCGTGGCATTCGCCACGATCTCGGGGCCGGTAAAGGCCGCCTCGTCGATCATCACCGGCACCGCACTGCGTCGGGCCACCCGGGCGGTCGCGGCCAGAAGGCCAGGCCGCAGCGGCTGTTCGATCAGCGCGATACCCAGTTCGGCCAGCCGGGGCAGGTAGCGGATCGCCGTGGCCTCGGACCAGCCCTGATTGACATCGCAGATCAGCTCGCAACCCGGCAGCGCCTCGGCGATGCGGATCAGGCGGGCCATGTCCTGGGCCGGCGAATGAAAGCCGAGCTTGATCTTGAAACGGCGATGTTCACGCGCAGCAAGCTTGGCCCTGGCTTCCTCGATTTCCTGTTCGGCATCGCCCGAGGCCAGCGCCCACAACACCTCGATCCGGTCGCGCACGGCCCCCCCCAGGAACTGGCTGACGGGCAGACCCAGCGACTTGCCCGCCGCATCGAACAGGGCGCTTTCCACGGCGCCGCGCGCCGCGTTGTTGCGATGGGCGGCCTTGACCATGGCCGCGGCATTCCGTTCGAAATCCAGCGCGTTGCGTCCCAGCAGGCCGGGCGCCAGATAGGTGTCGATATTGGCCTTGATCGCCTCGACACTTTCCTCGGCCCAGCGCGGCCCCCCCAGGGTGGCGGCCTCGCCAAGCCCCAGGGTGCCGTCCTTCAGCATCGCCTTCACGATCACGCAGGACTGAAGGCTGATCTCGGTATTCGACAGCCGGTGCCGGCGGGTGGTCGGGCAATCGACAATCAGCGTTTCGATGGCTGCGATCTCGCGGCCGGGCCGCGCAAAATCGGCCATGACCGATCGGTCAGACACAGCCTGGCCCGGCTTGTTCATGGCACTTTCCTTTCTGGGTCATCGGATCGGTCTGCGGCAGGCCGGGCTTTGCCCGCCAACCGGAAGGGCAGGCAAGGCCGGTTCGCGTTCATTCGGCGTTCATGCGGCCGCAACCTGCTGGCGCGAGGTGCGCGGCAGGACGAAATCGAACCGCAGAACCAGATCGGTATCGGCACCTTGCGGAGCCTTGCGAAACTCGCCGATCAGTTCCTCCTTGACCGCAAAGACCGAGTCGTCGTCCAGGTGCGGACTTTCCGAATCGTAGATCTGCGAAATCAGCGGGCGGTAGCCGTCACGGTTGATGATGATGTGCAGATGGCCCGGCCGCATGCAGTGGTGGCCCATGTAGCGGATCAGCTCACCCGCGGTTTCGTCCCCCGGAATCGGATAAGGCACCGGACGGATGGCCCGGAAGGCATAGTGGCCCGCCGCGTCGGTCTCGAACCGGCCGCGCAGGTTATAGTCGGGCTGGTCGGGATCGTGATTTTCGTAAAGTCCGTTCGGCGCGTCTTCCCAGACGTCGATGACGGCGCCCTGCACGGGATTGCCCTCGGTGTCGCGGACATGGCCCTCGACATAGACGGTCTGCTGGGTGTCGAAAGCCTTCTGAACCGTCGAGGCCCCCTTGGGCATCACCGGGGCATTCTCGCGGAAGAAGGGGCCCAGCACGGTCGAAACGGTTTCATTGCCGCCGACCGGATTGGACAGCATGTCGACCAGCACCTCGACCCCGAGAATGTCGGCCAGCAGGATGAATTCCTGCCGCTTGTCCGAGCAGACGGCGCCGGCACGGGCCAGGAAATCGCAGGCCTGAAGAAATTCCTGGTGCGTCAGGCGGACATCCCTGCAAAACCCATGCAGGTGACGGATCAGGCTTTCCATGATCTCACGCTGGCGGGCCGGCACCGGCTCGCTCTTGCCCAGCGAGGCGATGACGACATCGGTAACATTGTCGATGGTGACGTTGCGCATTCCACTCCTCCGGTCACTACGCCCGACATCGGGGCTGGTCGGGCGCCTCCTGCGCCCTGGATGGCTGCGAGGTTGCATGGCGTTGCGGTCCTGCGCCAGCCGGTTGGGCGGTATCGGGCGATACCCGGCCTGCTGAGACGGGCCGGCCGGCCGGCCAAGATCGGA
>JAKALB010000142.1 GCA_021813365.1 Pseudomonadota bacterium
CCACCCGCCCGCCCGTGACGCGCATCCCGTCGGCCCGTCGGCTCAGCGTCCAGTCCACCGAGCCGGTCAGGTTGTAGCGCAGGATCGCACCCTCAGGCGTGATGCCGACACCCACCGCCCGGGTGGTGATCGCATAGGTCAGCTCATAGACCGGATCGTTGGGCCGGCCCAGCCGCTCCTCCATCCGCTGCACGAAGTCGAAGCCGTTCTTGTCGCCCGGATCAGCCACGCGGACCTTGCCCTGCAAGCCGGCGGCCGCGCTGCCGGGGGCAAGCGTGGGGGAAAAGCCGCAGGCGGCCAGCGCCAGAGGCATCAGCAGGAAGCTGCGGCGATCACACCACGACATTGACGATCCGGCCCGGGACGACGATCAGCTTCCTGACCGTCTGACCGGCCAGGAACTTGATGACATCCTCGTTGGCCAGCGCCAGTTTTTCAACCTCTGCCGCGGCCATCGCCTTGGGCACGGTGATTTCGCCGCGCCGCTTGCCGTTGATCTGGATCGGCAGGGTCACGCTGTCATCCTCCAGCATCGCCGGATCGGCCTTGGGCCAGGCGGCGTTGACGCACAGGCCCTCGCCGCCGTGCAACGCCCAGATTTCCTCGGCCAGGTGCGGGGTCATGGGCGACATCAGCTTGGCCAGCATGCGGATCGCCAGCGCCATGACCGGGGTCGAGGCGGCCGCGCGGTGGATCGTGTTGGTGAATTCATGAAGCTTGGCGATCGCCTTGTTGAAGGCAAAACCCTCGATGCCCTGCGTGACTTCGTGAATGGCGCGATGCGTGGCACGGACCAGATCGTCATCGCCCTGGCCCTTGAAATCGCGGGGCATTTCCGCGATCCGCGCCGACAGTGCCCAGACCCGCGACAGGTGCCTGAATGTGGCCTCGACACCGGCGGCGGTCCATTCGACGTCCCGTTCGGGCGGGCTGTCCGACATGACGAACCAGCGCGCAGTATCGGCGCCAAAGGCCGCGATGATGTTCATCGGGTCGACGACGTTCTTCTTCGACTTCGACATCTTGGCCGAGGGGATGATCTCGACCGCCGTCCCGTCCTTCAGCCGGGCGCCGGCTTCGGTGCGGATCACCTCCTCGGGCAGATGATAGACCGGGCGGCCATTGGCATCCGTGGTCTTGTAGATTTCATGCGTCACCATGCCCTGGGTGAACAGCGCGTTGAAGGGTTCGATCGCCTTGGCCGGCAGATGGCCGGTCTTGTGCATCGCCCGGGCGAAGAAGCGCGAGTAGAGCAGGTGCAGGATCGCATGTTCGATGCCGCCGATATACTGGTCGACGTTCATCCAGTAGGCGGCATCCTCGGCCACGGTCGGCGTGCTGGCGCGCGGGTTGGTGAAACGGGCAAAATACCACGACGAATCGACGAATGTGTCCATCGTGTCGGTCTCGCGCCGGGCCGGAGCGCCGCAGGCGGGGCAGGTGCAGTTGCGCCAGGTCGGGTGCCGGTCCAGGGGATTGCCGGGCACGTCGAACTTCACGTCATAGGGCAACTCGATCGGCAGGTTCTCCTTCTTCTCGGGCACCACGCCGCAGGTGGCGCAATGCACCACCGGAATCGGGCAGCCCCAGTAACGCTGGCGCGAGATCCCCCAGTCGCGCAGGCGATAGTTGGTGACGCCCCTGCCGTAGCCATGCGCCTCGGCATGGGCGATGGCGGCGGCGATCGCCTCGTCTGCGGTCTGCACCGTCGCGCCCGCAAAGCCGCGGACATAGGTGACGCGTTCGGATTTCATCGGCACGAAGGGTTCGGTCAGGGCCGCATCGGTGCCGCCTTCCGCCACAAAGACCGGCCGGATCGGCAGGTCGTATTTCGTCGCGAATTCGAAGTCCCTGGCATCATGCGCCGGACAGCCGAAGATCGCGCCGGTGCCGTAATCCATCAGGATGAAATTGGCGATCCAGACCGGCAGTTCCCAGGCGGGGTCCAGCGGATGCCTGACCCGCACGCCGGTGTCGAAGCCGATCTTCTCGGCGGTTTCGATTTCCTCGGCGCTGGTGCCACCCTTGCGGCACAGCGCGATGAAGGCCGCGACCTCGGGGTCCGTCTCCAGCGCCTTGGCCAGCGGGTGATCCGGGCTGATCGCCGCGAACGAGGCGCCCATCAGCGTGTCGGGGCGTGTCGTGTAGACCTCGAGCCGGTCGAACCCGGCCGGGGCGCCCACCGTCTGGAAGGCAAACTGCAACCCGCGCGACTGACCGATCCAGTTGGCCTGCATCAGCCGCACCTTTTCCGGCCATTCGGTCAGACCGTCCAGGGCGGCCAGCAGCTCCGCGGAATAATCGCTGATCCTGAAGAACCACTGCGTCAGCTCGCGCCGTTCGACCAATGCGTTCGATCGCCAGCCGCGCCCGTCGATCACCTGTTCATTGGCCAGAACCGTCATGTCGACCGGGTCCCAGTTCACGACGGCCGCCTTCCGGTAGACCAGCCCGGCGGCATACATGTCCAAGAACATCGCCTGCTGCTGACCGTAATATTCCGGATCGCAGGTCGCCAGTTCCCGACTCCAGTCGATCGACAGGCCCAGCGGCTTCATCTGCATCTTCATGTCGGCGATGTTGCCATAGGTCCAGTCCCTGGGATGACCGCCGCGCTCCATCGCCGCATTCTCGGCCGGCATGCCGAAAGCGTCCCAGCCCATCGGATGCAGCACGCTGTAGCCTTGCGCCTTCTTCGTGCGCGCCACCACGTCGCCCATCGTGTAGTTGCGCACATGGCCCATGTGGATGCGGCCCGAAGGGTAGGGGAACATCTCCAGCACGTAATACTTCGGCCTGGCCGGGTCGCGCACGGCCTTGAAGACCCCGGCCTCGTCCCAGGCCTTCTGCCACTTCGCCTCGATCTGCGCCGGTTCGTAACGCGACATCGTCCTGCCCTTCGTGAAATCCGCGCCGAATTACACCCGTCCCCCGCCAAAGGTCCAGACGAAAGCCGGTTTCATCTTGCCGGAAATATCCCGGGGGAGGCGAAGCCGGGGGCAGCGCCCCCACTGCACCCCGGCCTACAGCCCGGCGTCGGCGATTCTCAACTGCCGGGCGCGATTGAGGATCGCATCCTCGATCGCGCGCTGCGTCTCGGCACTGACCGGGCCACCGCCCCTGATCTGCAGCGCCACATGCAGGCTGCGCGCATCCAGCGCCGGATCCTGGATATAGATCGTGGCGCGATAGGCCCGGCCACCGCCGGGCGGCGTGCCATAACCCGTCACGATGACGCCCGTGAACGGGTCCACCGATTCGATGGGCAGGAAATCCAGCACCTCCAGGCTTGCGCGCCAGATGTACTTGTTCACCTCGACCGTCGTGTTCGGGTCATTCGCGTTCGAGAACAGATCCCAGATCGTCGAGCGCCGCGCCTGAGCCGCACCCTGGGCCGCGTTCTGCGCATCCAGATACGACTGGCCATCGGCCACCGCGGCAGCCTGCGGGTCGGCGGCGGCATCGGCGGCCGCAGAGGGTGCAAACAACCCGCCGCCGGATGACCCGATCCCGCCGCTGCACGCAGCCAGCAGGCCCGCGCAGGCCAGCAGCAGTGCCGGTGTTGCAAGACGCATCTTTGGGCGCATCAGCCGCATTCATCCCCCGTTGCTGCCTGCATAGCCGAGGGCAATAGGCCCCTCAAGGCCTTTCCCGACGATTCTGTTCGCCCGGCGGGGGCGGCGCGGCGATTCTCTGCCATGGCAGGTGCACATGCGGGTGCCGGCCACCCGCCCGCCCGGCCGCTTGGTGCCGGAAACACCCCGGACCCCCTGCCGACCCGGCCGGCAGGGCTTCGGCCAAGCCCTTCTCGCGCGTGCCAAATATGGCTGGAATGCGCGACAGGGCCGCAGACTCGCTGCACTGTGGCAAAGCTGCACCAAACCTCTCCCGCTGTGCCCACCGGCCGGGCGCAGCGGTTGCAAAGGACGGTTCAAGGGTAGAAATAGTGGCCATACCCAATTCGGATTTCCCTGAGTTGGGCCCACACCTTGAGACAACGAGGGAAAACCATGAAGCATCTTCTGATCGCCGCTTCGATCCTGGCCATGACGGCCGGCGTCGCTTCGGCCGAAATCACCTTCTCGGGTTCGGCTTCGGCCGGCGTCGCGAAGAACGGCACCTCGAACGGCGGCAGCGCCGACCCGAACACCTCGGGCCTTTCGGATGACGCGTTCCACAGCTATTCGTCCTTCACGCTGAACGTCACCGCTTCGGGCCAGACCGACTCGGGTCTGTCGTTCGGCGCCTCGACCGGCATCAGCGCCGGCCGTTCGTATGGCCTGGCTTCTGACGACGGTTTCGACGTTGGTGGCGCCACGCTGGATGACGCGGAAATCTGGGTTTCGGGCGACTTCGGCAAGCTGTCGTTCAACTCGGACAACTACGACTTCTTCGATGACACCAATGGTGGCGGCGATGTGAAGTACGACGGCACCTTCGGCGGCTTCGGCGTCGGCCTGATCGCCGACGTTGACACCGGCGACGCTTCGGTTTCGGCCAGCTACACGGTTGCCGGCGTTTCGCTGTCGGCCAATGCCGACACCTACAACCTGTGGAATGTGTCGGCCTCCTACACCATGGGCTCGATCACCGCGACCGCTGCCACCGACGAATCCTCGAACTCGTCGGTCGAACTGGCCTACTCGGCCAATGGCATCTCGGCCTCGGCCAAGTACAACACCCCGTCGGGCGCCATCGACGTGGCCGCCGGCTACGCTTCGGGCCCGATGTCGGTCAACGTGTCGGTCGACGACGTGACCGATACCGCCGGCAACGGTTTCGCCATGTGGACCGTGACCGGTGGTTACGACCTGGGCGGCGGCATGTCGCTGGAAGCCGGCACCAACTACACCGGCGACGTGATGGTCGGCGCGAAGATGTCCTTCTGATCCTTCCGGATCGGATCTGCGGAAGAGCGGGCTTCGGCCCGCTCTTTTCGTTTTCGGCCGTCCATGACCGGCCGTCCAAGACGGCGGGCCGCCCCTTTTCATTTCGCCGGTCCTGTGATGGATTGCCGCGCAAAGGCGGGGATGACATGGCACTGGCAGAGATTCAGGCCCGGATCGCGGCGGCCACGGCGGCGGCGGGGCGGCCACCGGGTTCGGTGACGCTGATTGCCGTCAGCAAGGTGCAGCCGGCGGATCGCGTGGCCCAAGTGCTGCAACAGGGCCAACGGGTCTTTGGCGAGAATTACGTGCAAGAGGCGGCGGGCAAATGGCCCGCCTGGCGAGCGCAGTTCCCGGGGGTGGAATTGCACATGATCGGCCCGTTGCAGACCAACAAGGCCAAACAGGCGGTCGAGCTGTTCGATGCGATCCACACGCTGGATCGCGTGTCGCTGGCCGAAAAACTGGCGCGACTGGCCCAGAGCCGGGGTGCCTGTCCCGAGCTGTTCATCCAGGTCAACACCGGAGCCGAGCCGCAGAAGGCCGGCATCCTGCCCGAGGCGCTGGACGGTTTCCTGCTCCGGGTGCGGGGGCTGGATCTGGCACCGCTTGGCCTGATGTGCATCCCGCCCGAGGGCGCAGACCCGGTGCCACATTTCCGCATGCTGGCCGCAATGGCGGCGCGCAATGGCCTGGCATGTCTGTCGATGGGGATGAGCGGCGATTTCGAAGCTGCCATTGCCGAGGGCGCGACGCATGTCCGGGTGGGCTCGGCGATCTTCGGTGCACGCGCCTATGCGGCCGGGTGACGGGGAGTGGCGCCCGCCCGCCGCGCCGCCGGGGCGGGGCAGGTGCTGCCGCCCAGCCCGCCGGTCAGCGCGGGAAATCCTAACGCCCGGTGAATCCCGTCGGCCAAGCCATTGAAATTTCAGGCTGCCACAATGCCCTCACATGTGGGGCGCGCGCGCGGGCCACGCGCGGGTCACATGAGCCAGACTCGGGCATAGGGCGGCAGGGCGATCTGACCGTAATGGGTTTCCACCGGCGCATCCGAAAGGGCATCATGCATCCGGGTCACACCCAGTTCGCGCGCCTGCTGTTCGCTCAGATGTTTCCAGCCCTCGGTCAGGTTGAACAGGCCCAGCAGCACCCCGGTCGGCGCCACGCGGCGAAAGGCAAAGAGGCCCGGCTGGCCCAGATCGACCACCTGCACCGGATGCGCGCCATGCAGCGCCGGCACGGCCTTGCGCCGGGCCAGGATATGCTTGGTCCCGGCAAAGACCTGACCTGCCGGCCCGGGATCGGAATGCCGGAACTGCGCCAGGTGCCAGTCCATCTGCGGCCGGTGGATCCATCGGCTGTCATGCGCGTGCTCAGGCCGATCCCGATAGGAATAATCGTTCAGCGCCGCCAGTTCGTCTCCCATGTAGATCAGGGGAATCCCGCCAAAGGCGGCGATCAGCGCATGGCCCAGAAGGATGCGCTGCACCGCCAGATCCATACCGGCTGCATCGCCCTCTGCCTGTGCCTTTTCCAGCCCTGCCAGCGAGGCGAACGACCCCGAAATCCGCTTGTCTCCGGTCGCCTGATTCACCTGGAACAGCATGCCGCGGGCAAAACTGCCGGGAAACGTGCCCTCGTAGAAATCCGACAGGAAGGCGCGGTGGCCACGGCCCGAGATGTGCAGGGCGGCGGCATCCTCGTCGGTGACGGCCCAGCCGATGTCGTCGTGGCAGCGAATATAGGTGGCATAGGTTGCATTGGTCAGCCGATCGGGAAAATGGGTTTTCAGCACATGCGTCATCAGCCGCGTGTCGCGGCTGGCCAGCGCGCCCCAGAACTGCACCATCAGGCTGTTGTGATAGGCGAGGTTGGCCTCGCGGCCATCATGCCGGCCCCGGCCCAGATAGGGCAGCATCTCGGTCGGGGCGACGATCGCCTCTGCCAGGTGGATCACCGCCGGGCAGGCGATCCGGCAACAGGCGCGCAGGGCTTGCAGCAGCATGTGCACCTCTGGTTCGGACTGGCAGCGTGTGCCCATCCGCTTCCACATGAAGGCCACGGCATCCAGGCGCAGCACGTCCACTCCCTTGTTCGCCAGGAACAGCATCACCCTGGTGATTTCCAGAAACACCTGCGGATTGGCCCAGTTCAGATCCCACTGGTGTTCGTGGAATGTCGTCCAGACCCATTTGCCGATATCGGGGTAATGGGTGAAATTTCCGGGCGCATTGTCGGGAAAGACCTCGATCAGGGTTTCTTCATACCGCTTTGGAACGGCAGGATCGTCGAACATCAGGTAATAGTCCTGGTATTTCGCATCGCCCCTGCGCGCCGCTCTGGCCCAGGCATGTTCCTTGGCGGTATGGTTCAAGACCAGATCGATGCAGACCGAGATGCCGCGTGACCGCAGCGTGGAGGTGACCGCCTCGAAATCCTCCATCGTGCCATAGGCCGGGTTGATTGCCCTGTAGTCCATCACCGAATAACCGCCGTCGCTGTCGCCCGGGCGGGGCTTCAGGCAGGGCATGAAATGGACATAGGTGATCCCCAGGTCTTCCAGATAATCCAGTCTGTCCAGCACACCCCTCAGCGTGCCGGCGAACCGGTCGATATAGAACACATAGCCCGCCATGTCGGGGCGCTGGAACCAGTCCGGCTCCAGGTCGCGCTGCAGGTCCTTGAGCTTCAGTTCGCCCGGACGGTCGCGCCAACCCTCTTTCAGCGCCGTCAGCAAGTCGGA
>JAKALB010000143.1 GCA_021813365.1 Pseudomonadota bacterium
GGGTCTTGCGGCGCAGTGGACGACCTCGAACATCGAGTTCGACGGTCTGCCCGACACCGCCGACATCGACAGCATGGAAGTCGGCGCCTACGTCTCGTGGGGCGACACGCGGCTCTATCTGAATGCGAACGTCAGCTACATCTGGCACGACTTCGACGTGACGCGCTTCGTCACGGTCACACCGGGACCGAAATAGTGTTGCAGCATCTCGGTCGGGTGGTAGGCCTCGGGGATCAGCGGCAGGAACCAGCCGTCCAGCCAGCCCACCACCGACCAGATCAGATAGACGGTCAGGCCGATCGGCAGCAGCACGACCAGCCCCGTCAGGAACGAGGCGCGCAGCGCCGCCCACAGGCTGCGGCGACGGGGCGGAGGCGGGGCCGGGGGCTCGATCATGCGCGAGGTCCGCTGTGATGATGCGCAACCGAAGGTAAGGCCAGCCGGCGTGGTTCACAAGGCATCAGCCGGCCAGTTCCGCCGCGATGGCCGCGCCCAGGCGGGCGTTGTTCAGAACCAGGGCAATGTTGGATTGCAGCGACTGGCCTTCGGTCATCTCGAAGATGCGTTGCAGCAGGAAGGGTGTCACCGCCTTGCCGGCGATGCCTTGCGCCGCAGCCTCTTCCAGCGCGGCTTCGATCACCGGCAGGATCGCCGTCCTCGGAATTTCGGCCTCGGCCGGGATCGGGTTTGCGATCAGCTGGCCGCCGGGCAGGCCCAGGCGGGCGCGCATCCGGTGCGCGGCCGCGATGGCGGCGGCGCTGTCCAGCCGCAGGGGCGCCTTCAGGCCGGACGAGCGTGACCAGAAGGCCGGGAATTCGTCCTGACCGAAGGCAATGACGGGCACGCCCTGGGTTTCCAGCACTTCCAGGGTCTTGGGCAGGTCGAGAATGGCCTTGGCCCCGGCGGCGACCACGCTGACCGGGGTCCGGGAAAGTTCGGTCAGATCGGCCGAGATGTCAAAGCTCGACTCGGCCCCGCGGTGCACGCCGCCAATTCCGCCGGTGGCAAAGACCTGGATCCCCGCCAGATGGGCGCAGATCATCGTGGCGGCGACGGTGGTGGCTCCGAGGCTGCCCTGCGCCAGGCAGACCGCCAGATCGGCGCGGCTGAGCTTTGCCACGCCTTGGGCCTGTCCCAGCGCCTCCAGTTCCGACGGTTCCAGCCCGGCCCGGATTTCACCCGCCATCACGGCGATCGTCGCGGGCACGGCCCCGGCCGCGCGGACCTCGGCCTCGACCCGGCGGGCGGTCTCGACGTTCTGCGGCCAGGGCATGCCATGGGTGATGATGGTGGATTCCAGCGCCACGATCGGGCGTCGGGCGGCCAGGGCCGCGGCCACTTCGGTCGAGAGCCGCAGGGGAAGGGGCATGTCAATCTCCGGAAACGATGAAACGCGCGGCAGCGCTCAGCGCCGCTTGCAGGGCCGCGTGCCGGTCGGCACCGCGGTGTTCGGCGGTCAGATGCGCGGCCATGAATGTGTCGCCGGCACCGGTGATGCGCCTGACCGGGACTGGCGCCGGCTGGCCATGGATCACCCCCGCACCGCGGCGGCCTTCGGCGCAGGCCCGGGCACCATCCGTGACCAGCACCCGCTCGGCCCCCTGATCCAGCAGACGCGCGGCGGCGGCGGCGGCCTGGTCGTCCTGATGGCCAGAGAGGATATTGGCCTCGTGGAGGTTCAGATACAGCGTCGCACCCGGATGCCGCAGCAGCGGCGCCAGGCGTTCGGCCTTGCCCGGTGCGGCCGGGGCGATCCGCAGATCGGCGCGGGCAAACAGGGGGGAGGCGGCAATTTCGGCCAGCAGGTCGGTTGTCAGATTGCCATCCAGCGCCACCGGCCCCGACCACGGCGCGGCGGCCGAGCCCAGGCGGCCATCGGCCAGCGGGGCCAGGATGGCCGAGCCGGCGGCCTCGAGCGAATGGGCATCGGCGATGGCGGCCATCAGGCCCGCGCCATCCTCGATTGCCATGTAGCGGTCGGTCGGGGTGGGGCAGCGGTGAACGTGGTCGGTCCGCACACCCATGGCCCGGATCTGGCCGATCAACGCCTCACCCTCGGCATCCTGGCCGATCGCCGTCAGGATCGAAGGGCGCCAGCCCAGGCCGGCCAGAGCCGCCGCGATGTTCATGGCGACGCCGCCGGGCGTCCGGGTGATCCTGCCAGGCAGATCGTCTCCCTTGGCCATTGTCCGGGATGTGCGCCCGATGATGTCCCACAGGGTCGCGCCGATGCAGAGGATATCCGTCGTCATGGGCAGACCTTTGCCCAAGCGGGGGACAAGGGCAAGCGTCGGGCGAGCACCGGGCGCGCGTCGGGCGATTCTCGGCGGGCTTGGCCGAGGCCGGGCGCCGGACGGAAATTCTCAACCTGGAATTGAACGGCAGGGCGGGCCGGACCGTCGGGCAATATGCGCTGACTTCCCACGGAAGTTGCGTTACACTGCCTGGCGGCGGAGGGGTCATGGCATTCCGGGAAGCCTCGGGCAGGACGGTGGGGCGACGTGCCGCTCTGCGAGCCAGCGACCGCCGCGGCCGGTGTGTGGCGCATCGGGCGGGGCGCGGCGCGGACCCGGCGATGACCCCGGTCGGGGGCCGCTGCCGCGAAAGGGTGCTGCCCCTGCCGGGGCTGCGCCGGCCGCTTCGGTCGCCCACGCGCCTGCCTGCAATCCCATCGCTCAGACCTGACCCCCGCCGCACTCTCGAAATGCAACCTGCCCTTGGCGCACAGGGCCATGGCCGTGAGGCCGGGCATCGCCAAGGCGATCCGGCGGGGTGGGGCCGGGTGCACTGTCGCCCTGTCTGGCAGGCTGGCTGCGCGACCCCGCCGGCCCGGTCACGGGCGCCGGGCGGGGAGCCCGCCGCCTGCGGCAGGGCCTCGGCGCCCGACCGTTCGGGGGTGAGCTTCCGGGCCGCTCGCAAGGGGCGCAGTTGCGGCATGGCCTCGTCCGTCCGCGTCCCGGGCCGCGGCATCGCAAGCCGCCATCCAGAGCGCAGAGGGTGGAACATCCGGATGTCCGGGTGGGCCGGATCGTGGGCGAAATCGCCCGTCGGCCGCGCCGGGGGCAACCTGTCCTTTGGACAGGGGACGGTCCCGGCATTCTGAAGTAGAAGTTGGTCAACTTGGGTTGGAAAGTCGGCGGGATGACGACACTAGACCAGCTGATCTTGACGAAGGTTCCGTTTCTGACGGACGGCGGAATCGAAACCGAATTGATCCATCACGATCACTTCGATCTGCCGCAGTTCTCGGCCTTCGTGCTGCTGTTCGACGAGATGGGGCAGGCGGCACTGAGCCGGTATTACAACCGGTATCTCGACCTGGCCGAGACGCGCGACCGCGGTTTCGTGCTGGATACGGCGACATGGCGGGCCAATCTGGGTTGGGCGGCCCGGTTGGGCCTGGCCGAGGCAGATATCCGGCAGGCCAACCGATTGGCCGCGGCGTTGGCGCGCGATCTGAAATCACGCCGGGCCTGGTCGGATCAGATCGTCATCAACGGCTGTCTGGGCCCTGCGGGGGATGGTTATGGCCCCGGCAAGATCCTGTCTCCCGAAACGGCCGGCGAACTGCATGCTGCGCAACTGGAGACGCTGGCCGAGGAAGCGGTCGAGATGGTGACTGCGCTGACCTTGACCCATACGGGCGAAGCGATCGGCATTGCACGGCGGGCGCAAAGCCTGGGCCTGCCGGTCGCGCTGTCTTTCACGGTGGAGCTCGACGGCCGCCTTCCGGTGGGCCAGACCCTGGCCGATGCCATTGCCGAAGTGGACGATGCCACCGGCGGTGCGCCGTTGTTCTACGGGATCAACTGCGCCCACCCGACGCATTTCCTGGATCGGCTGCGCGGCGCCTGGCTGTCGCGGATCGGGCTGATCCGGGCCAATGCCTCGGCGCAAAGCCATAAGGTGCTGGACGCGATCGCCGAACTGGATGACGGCGATCCGCTGGAATTCGGCGTGCTGAATGCCGATGTCGCCCGCCGCCTGCCCAATCTGAAGATCATCGGCGGGTGCTGCGGCGCCGATACCCGCCATATCGCGGCCGTGGCCACCTGGGTCTGACTCGCGCGGCCCCGTGCGCCCCCCGTGCGCCCCCCGTGCGCCCCCTTGCGTCCTGCCGCGATCCCGCGTATACGCGCGCCACTTCACAGGTGCGGCTTGGGCCTGGCGGGGAGAAATCCCGTCACGTCCGCCGGTTGGGGGAAACCCTGAAGACGGCCGCATCAAGGTTCAAACCGGAAAAGGATACGAGCATGGCTCTTCCCGAGTTCTCCATGCGCCAGTTGCTGGAAGCTGGCGTTCACTATGGCCACCAGACCGCGCGCTGGAACCCCCGCATGGGCGAGTTCATCTATGGCGAACGCAATGGCATTCACATCATCGACCTGACCCAGACCGTGCCCCTGCTGGATCAGGCGCTGAAGGTGGTGCGCGACACCGTGGCCAAGGGTGGGCGCATCCTGTTTGTCGGCACCAAGCGTCAGGCCCAGAAGCCCATCGCCGAAGCCGCCGAAAAATGCGCGCAATACTACATGAACCACCGCTGGCTGGGCGGCACGCTGACCAACTGGAAGACGATCTCGAACTCGATCCAGCGACTGAAGCAGATCGACGAGATCCTGGCGAGCGGCGCCGAAGGCCTGACCAAGAAGGAAAGGCTGAACATGGAGCGCGACCAGGCCAAGCTGCAGGCTTCGCTGGGCGGGATCCGGGAAATGGGCGGCACTCCGGATCTCTTGTTCATCATCGACGTTGGCAAGGAGGCCCTGGCCATCCAGGAAGCGCAGAAACTGGGCATCCCGGTCGTGGGCGTCGTGGACACCAACTGCTCGCCCAAGGGCGTCAACCACGTGATCCCGGGCAATGACGATGCGGCGCGCGCCATTGCGCTCTATTGCGATCTGGTGTCGCGTGCGGCGCTGGACGGCATGTCGGCCCAGATGGGCGCTGCCGGTATCGACCTGGGCGCGCTGGAAGAGGCCCCGGCCGAGGAATCGACCGAGGAAGCTGCCGGCGCCTGATCCGGCCCCGTCACGGAATGGTTGCCCGGCGATGCGATACCGCCGGGCGCGGCGTTTGCAGGAGAGATGACATGACGATCACCGCTTCGATGGTGAAGGAACTGCGCGATTCCACCGGCGCAGGCATGATGGATGCCAAGAAGGCCCTGACCGAGACCAACGGCGACATGGAAGCCGCCGTCGACTGGCTGCGCACGAAGGGCCTGGCCAAGGCCGCCAAGAAGGCCGACCGGGTCGCCGCCGAAGGGCTGGTGGGCGTGGCCGTGTCGAACGGTCGCGGCGTTGCCGTCGAAATCAACTCGGAAACCGATTTCGTCGCCAAGAATGCCGACTTCCAGGCCCTGGTGCGCGATGTGACCCGCGTGGCGCTGGAAACCGGCGATGAAATCGACGTGGTGCGCGGCGCGGCGCTGAACGGCAAGACGGTGAACGACGTCATCGCCGAGGCCGTGGCCCGCATCGGCGAAAACATGACCTTCCGCCGCATGCATGTGCTGGAAGGCGAAACCGTGGTGTCCTATGTGCACAACGCCGCAGCCGAAGGCATGGGCAAGATCGGTGTGCTGGTTGCGCTGAAGGGCAATCCCGCCAAGGCCGAGGCGATCGGCAAGCAGTTCGCGATGCATATTGCCGCCACGGCCCCGCTGTCGCTGTCGGAAGCCACGCTGGACCCCGCCGTGGTGGAGCGTGAACTGGCCGTGCAGACCGCCAAGGCGCTGGAAGAAAACGCCACCTCGGCCAAGCCCAAGCCCGAGCAGGTTATTCACAACAACATCATCCCGGGCCGGATGAAGAAGTTCTTCGCCGAAAACACCCTGCTCGGTCAGCAGTTCGTGATCAACCCCGATGTCACCGTGGCCCAGGCCGCCAGTGAAGCCGGCGTCGAGATCACCGGCTATGCCCGCGTGATGGTTGGGGAAGGCGTGGAAAAGAAGGAAGAAGACTTCGCCGCCGAAGTGGCCAAGATGGTCCAGGGCTGAGCCCTTCCTTGCCTGACTGCCAAGGGGGCCGGGGGGAAACCCCGGCCCTTCTGCTTTGCCCTTTGCTACGGCCGGAACGCCCGCGCCTCTGCACCCATGCCGGACTATCATCTCCACCGACCCGCCGGACTGCGCGGCACTTTCCATTTCCGCGCCGCTGCTTTAGCTGTTTGATCAAAAGGTCGGGGCGCGGCGATGTCGGGGGCAGCGATGCAGAACTTTGACGTGGTGATTGCCGGGGGCGCGGTCATGGGATCCTCGCTGGCCTTCTGGCTGACCCGGATGCAGCCCGGGTTGCGCGTGCTGGTGGTGGAGCGTGACCCCAGCTTTGCGCAGGCGGCCACGGCGCTGTCGGTCGCCTCGATCCGGATGCAGTTCTCCACGCCGACCAATGTGGCGATCAGCCGGTTCGGCATCGACTTCATCCGGAATTTTGCCGACCGCATCGGCCAGCCCGAAGCCGGATCGCTGGGGCTGATCGAGAACGGCTATCTGTTTCTGTCGCGCACCGCTGCGGGCGCGGCGACATTGCGCGAGATGGCGGCCATGCAGCGCGATCTGGGCGCGGTGACGCAGGTGCTGGACGCAGCGGGGGTGCAGGCGCTGTTTCCCTGGCTGCAGGTGCACGATGTCGTGGCCGCCAGCTATGGCGCCAGGGACGAAGGCTGGTTCGACAACATGGGTTTGCTGAACGGCTTTCGCATGGCGGCCAGGGCGCAGGGCGCGCGTTTCGTGACCGACGAAGTGACCGGCCTGCAACTGAAGGGCGGGAGGGTGGTCTCGGTCGACCTGGCCGGGGCCGGGCGCGTGGCCTGCGGGGTGCTGGCCAATGCGGCGGGCACCCGGGCTTCGCGCCTGGCCGCCTGGGCCGGAATAGCCCTGCCGGTCGAGCCGCGCAAGCGCACGGTCTTTGTCATCGACGCACCGAACGCCCGTCATCCCGAAGCACCCCTGCTGATCGACCAGGGCTATTACCTGCGGCCCGAGCGCGGGCACTGGATCACAGCCACGGTGCCTGTGGACGACGGACCCTGCGATGTCGATGACTTCGAGCCTGATCTTCACCTGTTCGAGGACTCGATCTGGCCCGAACTCTACAATCGCGCGCCGGGGTTCGATGCGGTCAAGGTGGTGCGGCACTGGGTGGGCCAGTACGATTACAACGTCTTCGACCAGAACGCCCTGCTGGGGCCGTTGCCGGCGGTGCCCAACCTGTATTTCATGAACGGCTTTTCCGGCCACGGGCTACAGCAAAGCCCGGCGATCGGGCGCGGTCTGGCCGAGCATATCCTGACGGGCGACTGGCAAAGTCTGGATCTGTCGGACCTGTCGGTGACGCGCCTGCTGGACGGGCGGCGAGTGCTGGAATCGGAAGTGGTCTGATCCCGGCAAGGGGCCGCATGTCCATGCCACGGCCCGCCATGGGCCTGCCACCACCCGGGCGGGTTGGTTCACCCGGCGTCCCGGCTCAGGCGCGGAACTGCTTGGCCAGCTTCAGCCCCTGGCCCTGATAGTTTGACGCGATTCCCGCGCCATACAGCCGATCGGGTCGCTCGGCCATGCGTTCGTAGACCAGCCGTCCCACCAC
>JAKALB010000016.1 GCA_021813365.1 Pseudomonadota bacterium
GGTCAGCGCGGCTTCGGCGGCCAGGGCCGCGCGGCTGGCCTCGGCCCGGGCGGCTTCGGCCAGGGCCAGGGCGGCGTCGGCACCGGTCAGCGTGGTCCGGGCGGCCAGAACGGCGGCTTCGGCGCGGGCCACCTCGCCCTGAGCCCGGGCGACATTCGTGCGGGTGTCGGCCAGCAGTCGCTGTGCCGACTGGTGGCGGGCCGACAGCCGCGCGGCGTCTTCGGTCGCCTCGGACAGGCGTTCCTCGAGGGCGGTCAGGTCCGACGAGGCGGCGCGGGCGGCTTCGGCTGCGGCGGCCAGACGGTCGTCATGGCCCTCGCCGGCGCGGGTCAACTGGTCAATTTCCCAATCGAGCCGCGCGATCATTTCGCCCGCATCCCGGTTCAGCCCGGCCTCGCGCTCCAGATCCCTGGCCAGTTGGGCGATCCGGGCCGTCAGGCCGTCGATCGTGTCGCGGGCGCGGGCCTCTTCCTCGGCCAGGCTGCCCATCTGCAAGGTCAGACGTTGCAGGACCGCCCCGGCAATCGCCGCTTCTTCACGCAACGGTGGCAGAGCATCGTCGGCGGCTTCGCGGGCGCTGCGGGCGCGGTGAGAGGCGGCCTCGGCCTGGGCGGCGGCGGACAGGCGCTGGCGCAGGTCCATCTCGGCCTCGGCCCGCGTCGCCTCGGCCTCGCGCCAGCGGCGGTAGAGCGCCATCGCCTCGTCGCGGCGCAGTTCCTCGCCGATCTCGCGATAGCGGGCCGCCTGCTTGGCCTGACGGTTCAGGGCCGAGAGCTGTTGGGCCAGTGACTCCAGCACGTCATCGACACGGGTCAGGTTCTGTTCGGCGGCATTCAGGCGCAGTTCCGCTTCGTGGCGGCGCTGGTAAAGGCCGGAAATCCCCGCCGCCTCTTCAAGGATCATCCGCCGCGCCTTGGGCTTGGCGTTGATCAGTTCGGTGATCTGGCCCTGTCGCACCAGGGCCGGGCTGTGTGCCCCGGTCGAGGCATCGGCGAACAGCATCTGCACGTCGCGCGCGCGCACTTCCCGGGCGTTGGCACGGTAGGCCGAGCCGGCATCGCGGGTGATCCGGCGGACGATCTCGATCTGGTCGGCGTCGTTGAAGCCGGCAGGAGCCAGGCGGTCGGCATTGTCGATGATCAGGGCGACTTCGGCGAAATGCCGGGCGGGGCGGGTCGCGGCGCCGTTGAAGATCACATCCTCCATCCCCCCGCCGCGCATGGCCGAGGGACGGTTTTCGCCCATCACCCAGCGCAGGGCCTCCAGAAGGTTGGATTTGCCGCAGCCGTTTGGCCCGACAATGCCGGTCAGCCCCTCGTGGATCACCAGATCCGTGGGGTCGACAAAGCTTTTGAAGCCGTTCAGCCGAAGCCTGGAAAACCGCATGCATGCCTCGATTCCGGGGCCGTATCCTCGACTTTCGGACTAGACGAGTCAACGGATTGGACCTGCCTATCGGGCCAGGCCGGCGCTTATCCCCAAGATGTTGCGCCCACGCGGCCGCCGTTCGCCCAGGTTGGCGGAAAAGTCCGGGCCCCGACCAGGCGGCGGCGGCGCCCAAGCCGCGTCTGGGGTTCACGGTGCCGCAATGGCCGGCATTGGCCCTGCAAATCCTTGCGGCCGGATCTGGCGGCTACAGGCCCAGGCGCGGCACCAGGTCTGTCAGCCGCGGGATCAGAATGGCACCGGCGGCGCGCAGGGCCGGGTCCTGTGTGGCCGACAGGCCAAAGCAGCGCATCCCGGCGGCGCGCGCGGCCTGGGCGCCGGTGGGGCTGTCTTCGACCACCACGCAGTCGGCGGGTGCCACGCCCATTGCGGCGGCGACATGCAGATAGAGGTCGGGCCAGGGTTTCGGCTGTGGCATCTCTTGCCCCGACCAGATCCCGCCCTTGAATCGCGCCTGCAGGCCGGGATGCTGGCCAAGCGAGATGTCCATCTTCTGGCGGCTGCCGTTCGAGCCCATCGCATAGGGAATGCCCGCCGCATCCAGCCGATCCAGCACGGTGAGGATTCCGGGTATCAGCGCCACGCCCTGCGCCAGGGCGGCGTAAAGCCTGGTGTAGAACGACGCCACCCAGTCCGCGGGCAGGGCTGCGCCAAGGTCTACCGCGCGGCGGCGGACATTGGCCATGGTCAACCCCAGCAGTTGCCGTTCCATTTCGGCACGCGACAGGTGCAGACCATGGGCAGCCAGCTCGTCGGCCAGTAGCGCGAGAGCCACTGGCTCGCTGTCGACCACGACACCGTCGCAATCGAAGATCACCGCGGCCGGACGCGACCCGGCGCTCATTCCGGCGCCCGCAGGATCGTGACGACGGTGTCGCCGTATTTGCGCCGGTCGAGCAGATCAAAGCCCGGGGGTGGCAGCGGGGTGGTGCCTTCCTCCCACACGACCAGGGCGCCGGGGTCCAGCCAATGGCCGGCGACGGCCGAGGACAGGGCCTGTTCGCCAAGCGCCTTGCCATAGGGCGGGTCAAGGAAGACCAGGCCATAGCCGGGGCCGCGGTTGTCGCCCAGCCGCGTGGCATCGCGGCGCCAGACGTCGGTCACGCCCATCGTGCGGGTAATCTCGATATTCCGCCGCAGCAACGCCCGGGCGGTCAGGCCGTCATCGACAAAGGCCACCCGGGCCGCACCGCGAGACAGCGCCTCGAGCCCGAGGGCACCGGTGCCCGCGAACAGGTCCAGCACGCGGGCGCCGGTCACCGGGTCACCATGGCCGCCGTTGACCAGCAGGTTGAAGATCGCTTCGCGCACGCGGTCGGACGTGGGACGCAGATGCGCCGTCGGGTCGCCCTCGCCCAGGGGCGCAAGGGCCGTGCCCCGGAACTTGCCGCCAATGATGCGCATGGAATCAGGCCTTCAGCAAAGCCTTCATGTCGGTGGCCGGATCGGCGATCCGGGCCGGATCGGGGCTCTTGCCGGCCTCGATCAGACGCTTGCCCACCATATAGGCCCGGCTGTCGTTCATCGCATCGACGGCCAGCAGCCGATCGCCCTGATAATACCAGAAGCTGACGGCATCGCCATCGGGACCGCGCGTCACGATCCGGTCATAGCCGATGTTCAGACCGGCGATCTGCAGTTTGCAATCATACTGGTCCGACCAGAACCACGGCGCGGGCACATAATCCTTGTCTGCACCCAGCATGTTGGCGGCCACCAGTTCGGCCTGATCAATGGCATTGCCAACCGATTCAAGGCGCATCTGCGTGCCCCTCCAGGGGAAACTGGCGCAGTCGCCGGCAGCCCAGACCGCTTCGGCGCTGCAATGGCCCTTGGCGTCGGTCCAGATGCCGTTCTCGATCTTCAGACCGGCCTGCTCGGCCAACTGGCTGTTGGGGGCGATGCCGACGCCGACGATGACAAAATCGGCGGGAAGCACACGGCCGTCCTTCAGCCGCACGCCATCGACCCGATCATCGCCCAGAATACGGTCCAGCCCGGTCTCTTCCAGAATCTTCACGCCGTGATCGGCATGCAGCTTGCGGAAATAGGCGCTGGTCTGCGGCGCTGCGACACGTTGCAGGATGCGCGGAGCCATTTCCAGCACCGTCACATCCAGCCCCAGCTTGGCCGCCACCGCCGCCGCCTCCAGCCCGATATAGCCGCCGCCCACGATGACCAACCTGCGACCTGGCTGAAACTCGATCCGCATGGCATCGACATCGGCCTGGGTGCGGACAGTGTAGACCGAGTGCAACTCGCCGCCGATGGCCGCGGGCAGACGACGCGGAGTCGATCCGGTGGTCAGGGCCAGTTCGTCATAGGGGATGACCTCGTCGCCCAGGGCCACCGTCCGGGCTGCGGTGTCGATCGCGGTGGCGGCCTGTCCCAGGCGCAGGGTGATGTTCTGTTCGGCCCAGAATTCCGGCGCGCGCAGCCAGAGTCGCTCTTCCTCCATCTCGCCCAGCAGATAGGCCTTGCTGAGCGGCGGGCGCTGATAGGGAGGGGCGGGTTCGGCACCGATCATGGTGATCGACCCGTCAAAGCCCAGGCTGCGCAGCTTGGCCGCCAGCGCGGCCCCGGCCTGCCCCGCGCCGATGATCACGATTTTCCGCATCCGGCTGCCCCCTCTGGTAGGAACTGAGGTCGGACCCTATAGCCGTGTTCACAGGAAACGCAACGCGCGAGGATGACGACTCATGACGATTTCCGTTGGCGACAGGCTGCCGGATGCCACGCTGGTGCAACTGGGTGCGAACGGCTGCGAGCCGGTGGCTCTGGGCGACAGGCTGAAAGGCCGCAAGGTGGTGATCTTCGGCCTGCCGGGCGCCTTTACAGGCACTTGCACCACCAGCCATGTGCCCAGTTTCATGCGGACCAAGCCGGGTTTTGACGCCAAGGGCGTGGACGAGATCATCTGCATCGCCGTCAATGACGCCTGGGTGATGAAGGCCTGGGGCGAGGCGACGGGGGCCACCAGGGCGGGGCTGACGCTGCTGGGCGACCCGAACTCGAGCTTCACCAAGGCGATCGGCATGGAGTATTCCAACCCCAGGGTGGGCTTCATCGACCGGTCCAGGCGCTATGCGCTTTATGCCGAGGATGGCGTGGTGAAGGTCTTCAACCACGGCCAGGAAACCGCCGCCTGCGAAGTTTCGGGCGGTGAGACCCTGCTGGCGCAGATCTGAGCCGCATGCCGCGGGATGGGGGTGGCGCCCATCCCGCATGTGGGCCATCGCGACGATCGGCAGGAATGCCCCGACCCTAGCGGTGATGGATCTCGCACAGGCAGGCGATGGGTTGGCTCAGGTCGCGCTGCACTTCGGCATCGGGGGCGAGGTCGTCCATGGCGCGGGCCAGCCGCAGGTCCAGATCGGTCAGACCATGCGCGGCGTGGGTGGTCAGCGTCACGTCCACCACGTTGTAGCGGTTCGCCCATTCCGGGTGATGGTTCAGCTTCTCCGCCACCAGCGCGGCACGCGACATGAAGCCCCAGGCCTCGGAAAAGCTCTTGAAATTCCAGACCTTGCGGATCGCATCCCGCCCGGCCACGGCCGACCAGCCGGTCTCGCCCAGCCCCGGCAAGGCGGCAGAGCGGGCGGCTTCGTTCAACAATTGTGCCATGTGGTCATCTCCTTCGGATCAGCGCATCGTCCCGCGCGTTGCGCCGGGCCCCGACCGGCCGGCTGGCCAGCCGTGCCCGGCAGTGTTCATGTCCTGGCCCGGTCCGGCCGGTCAGCCGCGCGCCTGCCTGCCGGGCACCACCGGGCTGGTTCACAGCCCGGCGCACTCAATCCCTTTCCTGCACCGCGCCACGCCGGAACGGGCCATAGCTGGTCAGGACTTCGATCTCTTGTCCCACCGCCTGCCGTTCACTGTCCAGATAGCGGGACACGGCAGTGCGGAAGGCCGGATCGGCAATCCAGTGCAGCGAATGGCAGGCGACGGGCAGATAGCCGCGCGCCAGCTTGTGTTCGCCCTGGGCCCCCGCCTCGACGCGGCGCAACCCGTTCGCAATCGCCCAGTCGATCGCCTGATGATAGCACAGTTCGAAATGCAGGCAGGGATAGTCGCGCGTGCAGCCCCAGTAGCGGCCATAAAGCGTGTCGCGCCCGATGAAGTTCAACGCGCCCGCCACCGCCCGGTCGCCATCGAAGGCCAGGATCAGCAGCACGTCATTGCGCATCGTGTCGTGCAACTCGTGGAAAAAGGCCCGCGTCAGATAGGGCCGGCCCCATTTGCGGCTGCCGGTATCCTGATAGAAGGCCCAGATCGCATCCCAATGGGCGGGGGCAATCTGGCCTCCGGTCAGCGCCCGAATCGTCAGACCATGGCCCTGCGCCACCGCCCGCTCCTTGCGGATCGCCTTGCGTTTGCGGCTGGACAGTTCGGCCAGGAAATCCTCGTGGCTGGCGTAACCGCGGTTTTCCCAGTGAAACTGTTCGCTCACGCGGTGCAGCGTGCCGTCGAACCCGGCAAGGTCAAGCGCTTCCGCCTCGGTGCAGAAGGTGACGTGCAGCGAGGACAGCCGGTTGTCCCGGGTCAGGCCGATGGCTGCCTGCATCAGCGGCCGGCGATAGGCCTCATCCCCCAGAAATCGCCGGCCCGTGGCCGGGGTGAAGGGCACGGCGACCTGCAACTTGGGGTAATAGCGCCCCCCCGCCCGTTCGAATGCCTCGGCCCAGCCATGGTCAAAGATGTATTCCCCCTGGCTGTTGGTCTTCACATACAGGGGCATGGCAGCCACGGGCCGGTCCGCCTCGGTCAGCACCAGCGGCCGCGCCTGCCAGCCTGTGCCCTTGCCCGTGCTGCGCGACCGATCCAGCGCCAGCAGAAAGCGATGCGTGGTGAACGGATCCCGGGGCCGCCCGCCATCTGCCGCCTCGGGGGCGGCCAGCCGGTCCCAATCGGCCGCGGCGATCGCGGCCATGCCATCCAGGAGGCGAATCTCAAATCCCATGTCGCCCCTTCATCTTGCCGCAAATATCCTCGGGGGGCGTGGGGGGCAGACAGCCCCCCACGAGACGCATCAACATGCACCGGACCCCGCCCCGCCGGTCAAGCCGGAAAGGCCGCCAGATAGCCTTCGAAGGTGATGTTCTGCGCCACCTTGCGCGCCTCGGCTTCGGCCTGCGGCGAACGGATCGTCCAGCACAGAACGGCGGCCCCGGCGGCTTTCAGCTCGGCCACGCGGGGGCGGTCCAGGTCGGCGGCCTCGTGGCTGATGAAGCTCGATTGCGTGCGGTCGTAGTCAGGGATCGCGCGCAGCGCATCGCAAGTGGCGGGCGGCAGCGGCGCCCAGTCGTCCGGGTCAAAGGCCGAGGTGGTCAGACCGCGCGGAATCCCGGGGCACAGCGCCGCCATCCTTGCCACGGAATGCGGGTTGAAGGACATGAAGGCCAGCGGTCCGGAATAGCGGGCCACATCCCGGGCAACGGCGGCCTCCAGGCGGCCATCGGTTTCGGTCATGGTCAGGGTCTGGTCCTTCAACTCGACCAGCAGGGGAACGCGGCCGCCGACCAGGGCCAATACCTCGGCAAAGCTGGGGATCGTGTCGGTGCTGTCCTTCAGCCGGATCGAGCGCAACTCGGCGCTGGAATGGTCCCTGACCCAGCCGGGCCGGCCGGTCAGCCGATCCAGTTCCTCGTCGTGGAACACCATCGCAACGCCGTCTCCAGAGAGTTGCAGGTCGATCTCGATCGCATAGCCCGCCGCCAGCGCGGCGCGCACGGCGGCGGGCGAATTCTCGATCCGGCCCTGGCGGCGGTCATGCAGCGCCCGGTGCGCGATGGGCGCGCGAAAGAAGGCCTGCGGCAAGGGAACCAGGGTCATTTCAGTTCGAAAACCGCTTCCGCTTCCACGGCGACGCCCAGAGGCAGCGACACCGCCGATACGGCAGAGCGCGCATGGCGCCCCGCATCGCCCAGCGCCGCCACCAGCAGGTCGGACGCGCCGTTGACCACCTTGGGCTGGTCGGTGAAATCGGCGGTCGAATTCACGAAACCCACCAGTTTCACGGCCCGTGCCACCCTGGACCAGTCGCCGCCGACCGCTGCCCGCAACTGCGCCAGAATCGCCAGAGCGCAGGCCTGCGCCGCCGCCGCGCCCTGCGCCACGTCCAGTTCGGCGCCCAGCTTGCCGGTGATCAGCCCGCCCTGCGCATCGCGGCTGATCTGGCCGGAAATCCAGACGTGACTGCCGCTGATGACATAGGGCACGTAATTCGCCGCCGGGGCGGGGGCATCGGGCAGGCTCAGGCCCAGCGTGGCCAGGCGGGTTTCGACATCGGTCATGGGGAAGGCTCCTGTCAGCTTTCGCGGAAGGCGAGGCGGAAGTAATCGGTGAAGGGCTTCAGAAGATAGGCCATGGGGGTCCGTTCTTCCGTTTCGATGAAGGCCAGCACCGGCATTCCGGGGATCAGCACCTTGTCGCCCAGCCGGGCCATTTCGCCATCGTCCAGCGAAATCTCGGCGCGGTAGAAGGTTGCCCCCGACTTGCTGTCAGACAGCGCATCGGCCGAGATGTTCACCAGCTTGCCCGCCAGTTGCGGCGTGGTGCGTGCCGGAAAGGCCGGAAAGGTTACCCGCACCGGCTGGCCCACCTGGATTTCATCGACATGGATCGGCGAGACCTGGGCCACGATGACCAGCGGCCGGTCCTGCGGCACGACATAGAGGATCGGTTCGGCGGGGCGGATCACCGACCGCGGCGCCGTGACCTGCAGGCCCAGCACGATGCCCGACACCGGCGCGCGCACCTCAAGGCGGCTGATCTGCTCGGCCAGCGCCCGGCGCTTTTCGGCCATGCCCAGGGCTTGCGGCCCCAGTTCGCGCAGCTGGGTATTGGCATCTTCGCGCCGGGTTGAGGCCAGTTGCAGCTTCTGCAACTCCACTTCGGTCGCACGGCCTTCGGCCTGGGCCTGATTGGCCTGCAATTCGCCCAGATTGCCCTTCAGCGAGGCTTCCTGGCTTTCCAGATCACGCACCTTCACGCTCTGGGTCAGGCCCTGGGCCAGCAACTTGCGCTGGGCGGCGATTTCCGGCTCCAGGATCGCCAGTTGCGCCCTGGTTGCCTCGATCTGGGCCTTGATGCCGCCCACCTGGGCGGCGGCCTCCTCGGCCCGGCGGCTGAGCTGATCCTGCTGGGCGCGGAAGGTTTCGATCCGGGCCGTGAACAGCTTCTTCTGGCCTTCGATCAGTTCGGCCACATCGGGGCGGGTCTTGGCCAGTTCGAGGATTTCGCCGCTGAACACCGGGGCATCCAGCCCGTCGCGCTCTGCCTCGAGCCGGGTCTTGCGCGCCATGGCATCAAACAGCTGGCCCTCCACGATGGCCAGTTCCGATTGCAGAAGGCTGCCGTCCAGGCGGATCAGCAGATCGCCGGCCTGCACATGCTGCGCTTCGGCCACATTGATCTCGGCCACCACGCCGCCATCGGGATGTTCCACCACCTGGCGGTTCTGATCCACCTCGATCACCCCGGGCGAGACCACGGCCCCATCGATCGTGGTCAGCATCGACCAGCCGCCAAAACCGAACACAAGCGCGGCGATCGTGCCGAAGCCCACCAGCAGCGGGCGCCGGGCCGACCAAGACTGCGACGGGGTCCGTCTGGTTGCAGGCGTCGTCATGACACGCCCCCCGGCCCGGTCGAGCGCACGATCTCGGTGTGGTTCTTGACCATTTCGCGCAATACGGCGTCGCGCGGGCCGAAGGCGCGCCGGGTGCCGTCCTCCAGCACCATCAGCAGGTCGCATTCCTGGATGGCGGCCGGTCGGTGGGCCATGATCATCACCGCGCGGCCCATTTCCTTCATGGAGCGGATCGCCAGGTTCAGCGCCATAGAGCCGTCGTTGTCCAGGTTCGAATTCGGCTCGTCCAGCACCAGAAGCACCGGGTCGCCATACATGGCGCGCGCCAGGCCGATGCGCTGGATCTGCCCACCCGAGAGCCGCCCACCCAGGGCGGCCACGCGGGTGTCATAGCCGTCGGGCAGCTTCAGGATCATCTCGTGCGCGGCGGCCCTTTGGGCTGCGGCCACGATGGCGGCATCGTTCCGCACGCCTTGCAGGCGGGCGATGTTCTCGGCGATGGTGCCGTCGAACAGCGTGATCCGCTGCGGCAGATAGCCGATATAGCTGCCCAGAACGTCGGGGTCGTATTGATCCAGCGTGGCCCCATCCAGCCGCACCTTGCCGCCTGCCGGCTTCCACGCGCCGATGATGGCACGGGCGAGCGTGGACTTGCCGGCACCCGATGGCCCGATGACGCCCAGGGCCTGGCCCGGCTCCAGCTTGAAATTCACCATGCGCAGCACGGCAGTGGTTTCGCCCGGCGGGACGACCGTCAGGTTCTGCGCCTCGACGATCGCGCGCGGGCGCGGCAGGGCGGTCAGATGCTGTTCGGGCGGAACCTTCGACAGCAGGTCGGCCAGGCGGGCCCGCCCTTCCTGGGCACGGGTGATCAGCGACCACTGGCCGATGGCCTGTTCGACCGGCGCCAGCGCGCGCCCCATCAGGATGGAACTGGCGATCATCGCGCCAGAACTCAATTCGTTCTGCAGCACGAAATAGGCGCCCAGGCCCAGCATGGCCGATTGCAGGAACAGCCGGAAGGTGCGCGAGGCCGCGGTGTAGGATCCGGCCTGGTCCGACGCCGCAATGCCCTGCGCCAGGGCCACGCTGCGCGCCGTCTGCCAGCGGTCGAAGGCGGCCTGGGCCATGCCCAGGGCCTGCACGGCCTCGGCCTCCTGCTTGATGGCGTCCGACATCATCTCGGCCCGCAGCGTGGCCGCATTGGTGCGCGCCAGGGGCTCTTTCGTGGCGCGCTGGTTCAGCACGGTCAGCGCGATCAGGATCACCCCCCCCGCGACGGACAGCCAGCCCAGCCACGGATGGAAAATGAAGATCGCGATGAAATACAGCGGCGTCCAGGGAATGTCGAACACGGCCGCCAGCACGGGCGAGGACCACAGCCGCTGGATCGATTCCAGATCGCGCTGTGCGGCCGTGGCGGCAAGGTCGCCCGGCGCCACCGACAATCGCCGCAGGGCCGCCGAAAACACCCTGCGGTCCAGCCGTTCCTGCATTCGCGCGCCGATTCTGGCCATGACCCGGCTGCGGGAATGGTCGATCAGCCCCATGGCCAGAAACAGGAAGGCCACCAGGATCGACAGCGCCAGCAACGTGTGTTCCGACCGGGCGCCCAGCACGCGGTCATAGACCTGCAGCATGTAGAGCGAACCGGTCAGGTTCAGCGCGTTGACGAAGATCGAAAAGATGAAGGCCGATACAAGAAGCGGCCGCTGCTCGCGCCGGACTGCGGCCAGTTCGGCCTCTCCGCGCCTGACCTCAACCTGGCTCATGGCCAAAACCCTTGTGCCTGCCCGATCTCGGCGCGTTTTCTCTGGTCATGCTGCATCCGGCGCTTCGGGTCGTTGCCTTGCCTCGCCCGGCAGCATATGGGAGGAAGGCCCGACGCGAAAGCGCCTCGTCGCCCTTTGCCGGAATATCCATGTCGATTATCGTGAATATGGTCAAATCTCGTTTCCAGCCCGTGAACGCAGGTCTGGCAAGCCTGTTCCTTGCCTCGGCCCTGACGCTGGCCGCCTGCGGCCCGGCGCCGGCGCCCGAAGGGATCTACGATCCGCGCGAGGCGCAGAACCGCGGCTTCCATGACTTCAACGTCGATCTCGACAGGCACATCCTGCGGCCCGCCGGTCAGGCCTATGTGAAGATCGTACCGCAGCCCGTGGCGGTCGGGGTGTCGAACTTTGCCGACAACCTGGATCTGCCGGGCGAGGTGGTGAATGACCTGTTGCAGCTGCAACTGGGCCACGGCGTGCAGAACACGCTGCGCTTTGCGATCAACACCACGATCGGCATCGGAGGGCTGTTCGACCCGGCCACGAAGCTGGGCATTCCGGAAGAGCCCACCGACTTCGGCGAGACGCTGCATGTCTGGGGCATGCCGGAAGGCGCCTATATCGAAATGCCCGTGATCGGGCCCACCACCGACCGCGACCTGCTGGGCACCGTGGTGGACCTGGCGATGAATCCCGTGCGGCTGCTGGTGCCAGGCAACGGGACCAATGCCAGCATCCTGGCCAAGCTGGCTGCAAGGATTGGTGATCGCGGACGCTATTCCGAAACCGTCGATTCGATCCTATATGACAGTGCGGATGGCTATGCCCAGGCGCGGATCCTGTATCTGCAGAATCGCCGCTTTGAACTGGGCCAGACCACAGGCAGTGATAGCGTCGAGGATCCCTATGCCGAGTGACCCGTTGTTCCTGACCCGCCGCGCGTTTGGCGCGGGCCTTGCCGCCGGAGCCGGCTTTCTTGCCATGGCCCTGCCGGTGCGCGCGCTGACGGTCGACCAGGCCAGGGCACTGATCGACAAGGTCGTGGCCGAGGTGAATGCCATCATCAGCTCGGGCGCCTCCGAAGCGCAGATGCTGGATGCCTTCGAAAAGGTCTTTGCCACCTATGCCGATGTGCCGGTGGTGGGCCGCAAGGCGCTCGGGCCGGCCTATGGCACGGCCACCCCGGCGCAGCAGGCCGCTTTCACCAAGGCCTTTCAGGGCTATATCAGCCGGAAGTACGGCCGCCGCTTCCGCGAGTTCATCGGCGGCAGGATCGAGGTCAAGGGTGCCCGGCCGGTGAAAAGCTTCTACGAAGTGGATTCGACGGTCTACCTGCAGGGCGAGGCACCGTTCCAGGTGCTGTGGGACGTGTCCGACAAATCCGGCCGCCTGCTGTTTTTCAACCTCATCATCGAGGGCGTGGACATGATGATCTCGGAACGGACCGAAGTTCAGTCCATGCTGGACCAGAATGGTGGCGACATCGACAAGCTGATCGCCGCCCTGAACGCGGCCTGACCCGAATTTGCCCTGCGCCAGGTGCCGGAGGTCGGGATCCTGGTGCGCGGGCATCGCGCATCCTGCGCATCCGCCCGCCGGGCCGTGGCAGCATCGGGAGGAGCATCGGGCCTTTGCGGCGCTCAGCCGTTTTCGCGCAACACCGATCCGGCCAGATACAGCGAGCCGCAGATCAGCACGCGGGCCTCAGGCGCCTGGGCGACGATCGTGGCCAGCGCCTCGGCCACCGAAGGCGCGGTCACGGCATCCAGGCCGGCAGACAGAGCGGCATCGCGGGTCGCCTCGGCCGGAAGGGTGTTCGCCTCGCCGGGGATCGACACGGCGTAAAGCCGCGTGACCTGGCCGGCCAGCGGCCGCATGTAGCCGGCCACGTCCTTGGTGTTCAACATGCCGCAGATCAGATGTGTCGGGCGTTTCGGCATCCGGGCCAGGGTTGCGGCCACCGCCTCGCCACCGGCGGGGTTGTGCCCGCCGTCCAGCCAAAGCTCCACGCCCGGCGCGGCTTCGGGCAGGGGGCCACGGCGCAGGCGCTGCATGCGGGCGGGCCATTCGGCGCGGGTCACGGCGGCCTCGCAAGCGTCATGCCCCTTGCCCAGGTGGCGCAGGGCGGCCACGGCGGCGCCGGCATTCTGGATCTGGTGCGGGCCCAGCAGGTTGGGCAGGGGCAGGTCCAGCAGGCCGTTTTCATCCTGAAACACCATGCGGCCACGCTCTTCCCAGGCGTCCCATTGCCGCCCGAAGGCCAGCACCGGCGCGCCCTTCCCGCGGGCCTGTGCCTCGATCACATGCAGACCCTCGGCCGTCTGCGGGCCGACCACGACCGGCACACCCGGCTTGATGATCCCGGCCTTTTCGCCGGCTATCGCGGCGACCGTGTCGCCCAGATATTGCTGGTGATCCAGGCTGACCGGAGTGATGATGCACAGCGCCGGGCGGTCGACCACATTCGTGGCATCCAGACGGCCCCCCAGGCCCACCTCCAGCAAGGTCCAGTCCGCCGGAGTGCGCGAAAAGGCCAGGAAGGCCGCGCAGGTGGTGATTTCGAAGAAGGTGATCTCGCCCGGGCCATTCGCTTCAAGGCATTCGTCCAGCAACTCGGACAGAAAATCCTCGGAAATCAGCTGGCCCGCCAGGCGGATTCGTTCGTGGAACCGCGCCAGGTGGGGCGAGGTATAGGCGTGGACCTTCTCGCCACAGGCCTCCAGCCCGGCGCGGATCATCGCCTGGGTCGAGCCCTTGCCGTTGGTGCCGGCGATATGGATCACCGGGGGCAGAGAATGTTCGGGGTGCTGCAATTCGCCCAGCAGGCGTTCGACCCGCCCCAGTGTCAGGTCGATGATCTTGGGATGCAGCGTCATCATCCGCTGCAGCAGGCGGTCGGACGAGGTCATGTCGGACGGCGTCATGTCAGGCCGCGGGGGCGGGCAGGTCGCCTTTCACGGCGGGGGGCAGGCCGGACAGCATCCGCAGGATCGTGACCAGTTCGTCGCGCAATTGTTTGCGCGGCACGACACGGTCCAGCATGCCGTGATCCAGCAGATATTCGGCGCGCTGGAAGCCCTCGGGCAGCTTTTCGCGGATGGTCTGTTCGATGACGCGCGAGCCGGCAAAGCAGATCAGCGCGTTGGGCTCGGCAATCTGCACATCGCCCAGCATCGCATAGCTGGCAGTGACGCCGCCGGTGGTGGGATGGGTCAGCACGACGACATAGGGCAGGCCCGCCTCTTTCAGCATCTGCACGGCGATCGTGGTGCGCGGCATCTGCATCAGCGACAGGATGCCTTCCTGCATGCGCGCGCCGCCCGCGGCGGAAAACAGCACCATCGGGCGGCGGTGCTTCACCGCGGTCTGGGCGGCGGCGATGATCGCATTGCCGACATACATGCCCATCGACCCGGCCATGAAGCTGAAATCCTGCGCCACGGCCACGACCGGCGTGCGCTGGATGTCGCCTTCGGCCACCAGCACCGCCTCTTTTTCGCCGCTCGCCTTCTGCGCCGCCTTCAGACGATCGGGGTATTTCTTCTGGTCGCGGAAATGCAGCGGGTCGACCGTGGCCTCGGGCACCTTCACCTCGGTGAAGACGCCGCCGTCGAACAGCGCGTTGAAGCGTTTGCGCGGGCTGATCGCCATGTGATGCTGGCAATTCGTGCAGACGTTCAGGTTTTCGGCCATTTCCCGATGGAACAGCATGGTCCCGCATTCCGGGCACTTGGTCCACAGATTGTCGGGCACTTCGCGCCGCGAGAAGAGCGAGTTTATCTTCGGGCGGACGTAGTTGGTTATCCAGTTCATGCCGGGCTGGCCTTCAGGTTGGGTCGCGTGCCGTTGGCTTCAGATAGGCCGCGAAGGCGCGAATTGCAATCGGGGCGGGGGCGGGCGGCGGTGGGGGCGGCGGTGTCAGACCCGCAGGATCAGCCGCGCCACCAGCCATGCGACAACGATGCCCAGCAGATCGATGGCCATGTAGGGCAGGCCGTCCCAGGGCCGCATCGGGTTCAGCACCAGGTTGAACAGCGCCAGCCCGTCCATCCGGCCATAGAGCCCCACCAGCAGCAATCCGCTGATGTTCGATGCCATGTGCATCCCGATCGCGGGGCCCAGCGTGCCGGTCCGCGCGGTGATGTCGGCGGCGGCCAGGCCGAACAGCATCGCGGTGCTGCCGGTCCAGAGCATCTGGGGCAGGTCATCCGTCGGGTCGATGTGCAAGAGCGCGAACAGCACCGAGGGCGCAACCATCCAGGCCAGGCGCGACCGGCTTTGCACTGCCATCTGTTGCAGCAGATAGCCGCGGAACAGCGCCTCTTCCGTGGCCGACTGCACCAGGATGCCGATCAGGGCGGGCATCAGCCAGGGCAATTGCTGGCCCAGGCTCAGGTGGCTGCCCACCTGGGGCGACAAGGCCTGGATCGGCAGCAGCACCGCCTGCACCGCCAGAACGCCGCCGCCGACCCGGAACAGGGTGTGACGGGTCAGCCGGGCCGGGCCGAACAGGCTGATCCAGCTGCGGTCATGCAGGACGCGGATCGCCAGCGCCAGGCCAAAGGCAAGTGGAATGAAGCTGGCCAGGATGCCAATCACGCCGATTTCGGTGCGTCCGCCCTCCATCGCGCGCAGGATCGCCGCCGACCAGAACGGACCCGTCAGCAGGTGCAGGACCAGGAGGCTGGACTGCATCAGGATGCCGAAGGCGATGCCGCCCACGACCAATGTGGCCAGGACCCGCCAGAGTTCGGGCCGGGCGCGGGCGGGGGCAGCGAACCGGGTCAGGGCAGGAAAGGGATCTTGCGGCATGGCGCAGTGCTAACCATGCATCAAGGCGGTTGCAATCTCTGTCCGCGCGCGACAGGCCGCTGGACGCAGGCGGGCGGGCGCACTAGGCATGGGGTCGGTCCCCGCCTTTCCTGCCCTTTCTGCCCGGATGTTGCCGCTGCCCCTGTCCCATCGCGCCATCGGTTTTCGCGTCGCGCTGAGCGCGGGCCTACTCTTGGCGGTATCGGCCTGCGCCACGCTGGACGGACTGATGGGCGCGGCCCGGGTTCCGGTTCTGGACGGGGCGGTGACGGTCGCCGCGCCCTCGGGCTATTGCGTCGGGCCGGGCACGGTCGAGGAAAGCCAGGATACTGCGGTCGTGCTGATCGGCCGTTGCCTGGCCACCGGGCTGGTGGCGCCCGCCGTGATCACCGTGTCGGTCGGCGCGGCGGGATCCTCGGGTGTGCTGGTTGCCGGGGCCGAGGCGCTGGCGGATTTCTTTGCCACATCCGAGGGGCGGGCGTTGCTGGCCCGGTCGGGTCGGCCGCAGGATGTCAGCGTGATCGAGACCAGGGCCCAGGGCGATGTCTTCCTGATGCACCTGCAGGATATCGAGGCCGGGGATTACTGGCGCGCGATCCTGGGGCTGAACGGGCGGCTGATCACCGTTTCGGCCCAGGGCACCGGCAGGGTGGTGCTGGCCTCGACGGCCAGCCTGAAAGCCGTGACCCACACGCTGCAGGCAATGCAGGCGGCCAACCCGGCGGTCGTCGCGGCTGTGGTGCCGCCGATCTTGCCGGAAGGCGCGACGCAGCGACCGCCGGGCCGGCCGGCTGCCGGATGGAGCGGGTCGCGATGACCTCTTTACCTTTTCCAGCTATTGAACGAATCGTTTCCATTGACGCAACAAACGCAGGTTGGGGCGGCAGTTCCGCAAGAGGGTCGCAATGGCTTTGGGTCTGAGGCAGTGGTTGGACGGCGTGGCGCAGCGTGCCAGCCTGCGCCGCTGGACCCGCGCGGCCGAATCCGCCCGAACCGCCGAACTGGAAGACCTGCGCCATATCCGTGCGCAGGCGCGCAGCCTGCGCCGGGTGCTGGACCAGGTGATCCACGAAGGCGACCACCGGCTGGCGCTGCCGGTCATCGGCCCCAACCCGATCCGCCGGCCGATGGGCACCGACTGGGCCTGGCGCCCTGAGCTGTGGCGCGGCCCGATCGCGGTGCCCGGCCAGAGTTCGGTTCAGGCCAAGACCGAGGTCTGCCCCGGCGCCACGATCTTTCACGACTGCCTTCGGTCGGAACTGACCTTCCGCCAGATCCGCAACACCCGATCCACCGACATTGCACCCTTCGGCTTTCGGATGGACGTGTTCCGCTTCGACGGGTCGTTCCTGAGCCTGGTGCTGGAATTGCCGGACGAGGCGGCGCAGGGGCTGAAGCTGCGACATGTGCTGCGGCTGGATGTTGTCGTGGAAATGGAAAAGCCGCTGGAAATCTTCGCCCGGCTGAACATCAAGCATGGGCCGAACGTCGAGCAGATCGTGCGCGAACTGCCGCTGAACCAGGAAGAAGTGATGGTCGAATTCGACCTGGCCTATTCCAAGATGAATGAAAAGCGGGTGGAGAGGCTGTGGGTCGATCTGATCTTCGAAGGGCCCGAGATGAACCAGATCATCCTGCACGACGTGACCTTCATCCGTCGTCCGCGTTCGGAATTGTGAGGACATCATGGCCGCAATGACTCTGACCAAGACGCGCATCCGGGCCGGGGTCTGGGAAGGCGTGCTGGGCGGCGCCACGGCCCAGCCGGCGCTGGAGGTGACGCTGCTGGAACGCCCCCTGCCCGGCGTCAGCCTCCAGCCGGTGCCGGACCGGCCCGGCCACTGGCTGGTCAAGGTGCCGATTCCGGCCGAGGCGCTGAATGACGGCGTCCAGACCTTTCTGATCCGTGACAAGGTCGCGAATGAAACGCTGGCGCATTTCACGGTTGTCACCGGCGTGGCGCTCGAGGATGACATCCGGGCCGAGATCGACCTGCTGCGCGCCGAGCTCGACATGTTGAAACGCGCCTTCCGCCGGCATTGTCTGGAAACCGCCTGACGCCTCGGCCGATGAATTTGCCACCGGAATCGGCGGCGCCGTGGCATCGGCCGAAATGCTGCGGGTGACAGGCTGCGAGACCCAGGCTCCTGGCCGGCCAACCGGCGTCCTGGGCCCAGATCCGGGGCGGAGCCTCGGGATCAAGGCTGTTTCGCGGCAGGCAGGAAGTTATCCAGGAATTCGCAGTCCATTGAAAATTCTGGCCTAATCCGCGACCGAAGGCGTCGGCCAGGCGTTTCTTTGCCTTCAACGATCCCCGACAATACCGCCACTGTGTCCCCGACCTGCCGCGATCCTGCCCGAATTTGCGATCAATCCTTCTCCATCAACCCGCACTGCCTGCTTGGGGAAAACAATGGATCGTCTGACCGAAATGGAAGCCTTTGCCACGGTCGTGGACCAGGGTGGCTTCACGGACGCCGCGAAGAAGATGGGAATTTCGAAATCGGCCGTGTCCAAACACGTGTCGGCACTGGAGGCGCGCTTGGGGGCCCGCCTTCTGAACCGCACGACGCGCCGGGTTTCGCCCACCGAAATCGGGCTTGCCTACTATGACCGCGCCCGCAGGGTGCTGAACGACGCCGGCGAGGCGGATGCGCTGGTGACATCCATGCAATCCGCGCCCTCGGGCCTGCTGCGGATCAGTGTGGCCACCGATTTCGGGGTCAACCTCTTGTCGCCGATTCTGGGCGATTTCCTGCTGGAATACCCGGACATCACCGTCAACATGGTGTTGAACAACCGCTATGTCGAGCTGATCAGCGAGGGTTTCGACATGGCGATCCGGGTCGGAGAGCTGGAAGATTCGTCGCTGCGAGCCCGGAAACTGGCCGAGACGACGAAGAAGATGATCGGCTCGCCAGCCTATTTCCAGAAGTTCGGCCGACCGATGAAGATCGACGATCTGAACGATCACAAGCTGCTGCATTACTCCAACCAGGCCAATGGCAATGTGTGGAAGGTCACCGCGCCCTCGGGCGAAAAGCGGCAGATCCGCACGGCGGGCTGGCTGACGGTCAACGATGGCCAGTCGCTGCTGAACGCGGCGATCTCGGGCCTGGGCATCGCCTACCTGCCCTCGTTTCTCTATGCCGATTCGATGCGCCGCGGCGAAGTCGAAGAGGCGATCCCCGGCCTGCCTTGCGAAGTGCAGGGCATCTATGCGGTCTATCCGCCGGGTCGGTTCACCCAGCCCAAGGTGCGCGCCTTCATCGATTTCCTGGCAAGGCGGTTCCTCGACAAGGGCCCCGACAACTGGTGAAGCCCCGGCTGGCGAGGCCTCGGCGATGCTTTGATACGACGGGTTTCCGAGTGAGTGGTTCTAAGGTGTGGCGGAAGGCAACTGGGTCGAGGTGAGAACCACCTCGACCCATCTGTTTCTGGCTCGGCCTTCCTCGGTCAGGTTGGTGGTGCGCGGCGCCAGGAAGCCCACGCCATCGGCCGCCACCTGATCGGCCGCAACCCCCAGCGCGATCAGCGCCTGCCGCGCCGACTGCGCGCGCGCCCTCGACAGCGCCAGATTGCCCGCAGCACCGCCGGTGGCGTCGCTGTGGCCCACAAGGACCACGGTCATGTCGGGATGCGCCATCAGCCAGGCGGCCAGTTCCGCCAGCGAGCCATAGTCTCCGGGCTGCAGATCGGCCTTGCCCGAGGCGAAGGCCAGGTCGTCCAGAGGTGCGCTGCCCTGCGCGAGCAACCTGTCGACCAGGTTGCCCGATGGTTCGGCCTGGCTTGCCCCGGCGGCCGGCTGTGCATCGGGCAGGGTCGAGGCATCCGCCCCGGCATTGCCAGTCGCCGCCGCCTGGGCCACCGGGGCGGCAGGCTGCGGGCCGACCAGGGTGATCTGCACATAGGCCGCCTGAGTCGAACGGCTGACCAGCAGCGTCACGCCCTCACCCGTCCTGCGGGCGGCCAGATAGCGGAAATCGCCCAGGTCCACATGCATGTCGGGCTCGGGCAGCACCGGAATGGCATAGCGGAAGTCGAAACCGCCGCAGGCCGTGGTCGCGCATTCGTAGGTCAGGGTGAAACCGGCGGCCAAGACATTGGCGCGCAGGCGACTCATCAGGTCTGCCGTGGCCAGGGGCTGTTCGATGCGCCAGGCAGTCTGGCTGACCCGACCCGACAGATATGCGCCCGGCACTCTGCCTTCGGACCAGGGGCCGGACGGCAGCAGCAGATCGCCGGTCGCCACGGCAGGCGCGGCGGTCTGGTGCGCCGGCTGCGGCAGGTCCAGCGTCAGGGGTTCGGCCAGGGCGCTCGGCGGCAACGAGGCCAGCACCAGGATCAGGCCAGTGCCGAGGGAAAGTCTGACAGCCATGCGGCGCTTTCGTTAACGGGGCAGTTCGCGGTAGTGATACCCGGCCACGGGGTCCATGCACAGCTTCTCGTACAGGGCACGGGCTGGTGCATTGGCGCGGGTCACCACCAGGCCAAGGTGGCTGGCGCCCTGTTCGCCCGCCCACAGGGCCGCCGCGCGCACCAGGTGCGCGGCCGCTCCCTTGCGGCGGAAGTCCGGCCGGATGTTCAGGGCATGCAGCATGGCATGGGGTCCGGCCGCTGCCACGAAGGCCACGCCTGCCGGGCGGTCGGCGGCACGGGCCAGGATCACGGCCTTGGGGTGCTGCACCCGCTCCATCACCGCCAGCCGCCCGTCGCCGATCCCGGCCTCAGCCCAGATGTCGCGGGCGATCTGCATGGGCGGCCAATGTGCAAATGCGGCCAGCGGCGGGATGGGGCGGGCCAGAGTTTCGACCGGCGCGGCATAGCCCAGCACCGGATCGATCAGCGCATAGCCCCGGGCGGCAAGGGCTTTGTCCAGCGTCGCCTGCGCCGGCAACACCTGAAACAGCGGTGACTGGCCCATTTGGCGCGCGGCCGCTTCGGCCAGGTCCAGGTCGGCCGGGGTCCAGCTGCCCAGGACAGAGGCCGCCGAGACGCGCTTGCCTCCGCCCCGCCCCTGGCGCAGCACGACCGGCCCCAGCATCTGCCGGTGCGCAGGGGGCCAGGTGGCTTCCATCGCCTGCAACAGCGCCTCGGGCGTCATGCGAACAGCTGCTCCAGCCGGGTGAAGGCCTGGTCCAGCCGGGCCGGATCGGTGCCGCGCACCACCAGGTTGGTGCCCATCCGGCCCTGACTGTGGAACGGATAGGATCCCATCGACAGATCGGGATATTCCGCCGCCAGCGCGGCAAAGCTCTCGGCAATGTCGCCTTCGCCGCGCAGGACACGCAGGGACCGTGACAACAGCGGCGCGCCGCCGGTCAGCCGAGGCAGAAGGCCGGCCAGCATCGCCTCGAAGATGGCGGGCACACCGGCCATGACATGCACATTGCCCACCGAAAATCCGGGGGCGACCGAGATCGGGTTGTCGATCAGGATGGCAGTGTCGGGGATGCGCGCCATCCGCTGCCGCGCCTCGTTGAACGGCAGACCCTGCCGGTCGTAATGGGCCTGCAACAGCGCCATGGCATCGGGGCGGTGGCTGATGCCGACCCCACAGGCATCCGCCACGGCATCGGCGGTGATGTCGTCATGCGTCGGGCCGATCCCGCCAGAGGTGAACAGATGGTCGTGCCCCGCCTTCAAGGCCCGGATCGCCGTGACGATTGCGCCATGGTCATCAGCCACAAAGCGTGCTTCGCGCAGGATAATCCCGCGTTCGGTCAGGGCCTTGGCCAGATGGTGCATGTTGCTGTCGCGGGTGCGCCCAGACAGGATCTCGTCGCCGATCACCAGCATGGCGGCGGTGGGATTTGGCATCGTCATCTCCTCTTGCGCGCGCATCATGGCCGGGTTGCAGGCTCTGGCCAAGGGCCCATCCATCGCCTAAGTAGGGGTCGAATGGAGAGGGTGATGGACGATACACGCGGACGGGTGACCCGGGATGGCATTCGCATCTACGAGGATGCGGATTTGGAGGGGATGCGCGCCGCGGGCCGGATCGCGGCGGAAATCCTCGACGAAGTGGGGGCGCTGGTGAAACCCGGCGCCACGACCGGCCAGATCGACGATTTCATCCGCGAGGCCGTGGCCCGGAAGGGCGCGGTATCGGCCACGATCGGCTACAAGGGCTATCAGCATGCCTCCTGCATCTCCGTCAACCATGTGGTCTGCCATGGAATTCCGGGGGCCAAGATTCCGGGCCGGTCGTCGGATGTGCTGCAGGAGACGGATATCCTGAACATCGATGTCACGGTGATCGTGGATGGCTGGTTTGGCGATTCAAGCCGGATGTATGTGGCCGGCACGGCCAAGCCCTTCGCCGACCGGCTGATCCGCGTGACCCACGAGGCCCTGATGCGCGGCATCGCTGCGGTGAAGCCGGGCAACACCTTCGGCGACATCGGCCATGCGATCCAGAGTTTCGTCGAAGCGAACCGGATGTCCGTTGTCCGCGATTTCTGTGGCCATGGTCTGGGCCGGGTGTTCCACGCCCCGCCGAACGTGCTGCATTATGGCCGCCCTGGAACGGGCGCGGTGCTGGAGGAAGGCATGTTCTTCACCATCGAACCGATGGTGAACCTCGGCCGGCCCGAGACCAGGATCCTGTCCGACGACTGGACCGCGATCACCCGCGACAGGAGCCTGTCGGCGCAATATGAACATTCGGTGGGGGTCACCGCGACGGGCTGCGAAATCTTCACCGCTTCGCCCGCGGGCAAGTTCTTCAGCCCCTGATCACGCGCCCCGACCGGCGGTCTCCGGCGGCCGCCTGCGGCGACACCTCCGGCCGGCGAGGGGGGCTCTGCCCCCCGGCTTCGCCGCCCCCCGGGATATTTGTGGCAAGATGAAAGGCAGGACGGATCGCGGCTTTCATCTTGCCGCAAATATCCCACCGGGGGTCTGGGGGGTGTGAAACCCCCCAGCATGATGCCCCCCAGAATGATGACGGCCGCCGGATGGATCGCGCCGGTCAGGGGCGGAACGGGATGGGGATCGCATCCCTGCCTTCGAGAACCAGGTCGATCAGGCAGTGGGCCAGGCCAGGCGCGATGCCGAAGCCGATCTTGAAGCCGCCATTGGCCAGGTAATGGCCGGGGCGGTCGGGCCAGGGGCCGATCAGCGGCAGGCGGGATCTGGCGCGGGGGCGCAGGCCGGCCCAGCGGTGCAGGACCGGAGCATTGGCCAGGATCGGCAGCGTGGCCCGGGCCCTTGCGATCAGGGCGTCGAGTCGGGCATCGGTCGCCTCGGGGTCGGTCCATGTGGTTTCGCTCGTGGAACCGATGGCCACGCTGCCATCGGCATGCGGCACGATGTGCAGGCCGGGGGCATAGAATTGCGGAGCGGTTTCGAAGCCGGGGCAGTGGAAGCTGGCGGCCTGGCCTTTCACTCCCTGGCCGGCGGGCTGTCCGGTCGCCCGGGACAGGGCCTCGAGGCCCGCCACGCCGGTGGCGTGGATCACCCGGCCCTCGTCCTGGCCATCGCCCAGCACGATCTCGCCGCCCCTGGCACGGACCGCTCCGGCCAGCGCGGCAAGAGCCAGGCGGGGGTGAAGGCGGGCGGTCAGGGTGTCTTCGATCAGAAGGCCAGTGGGCGAGACCGGGGCGAAGGCATGGTCGGGGCGGGGGATCACATGCCACCGCGCCCGGCCGCGCCATAGGGTTTCCGACGCCCGGGCGCGGGTTTCGGCCAGGGCCACGGCGGCGGCATCGGCCAGGGCCTGCCAGCGGTGGGTGCGGGCAAAGCCCGTGGGAAGGCCGGAGGCCTGCTCGACCCCGGCCCAGAAGGCAGGGGCGGCGAGCAGGCTCTCGAGCTGGAATTGCTTGGCCTCGGTCCATTGCTCGGGGGCATGCGGGGCCAGCGCGCCCACCAGGCCGCCCGAGGCACCGGCGCCCAGCCGGAACCTTTCGATCAGGCGGACGCGGGCGCCGCGGCGCGCGGCTTCCCAGGCCAGCGCCAGGCCGGTCACGCCACCGCCCCTGACCGTGAGATCGACCCTTGCCATTGCCCCTGCCCTTGCCCATGGTCCGCCGCCGAAGGATTAGGGCAGATGCAGACCGATGAACAGGGACCGACGACCCAGGCCGGGCATGGCCTGGATTGGCGTGCGGGCGGCGTGCCCGTGTCGCGTCGGTTTGGCGACCCGTTCTTTTCGCTGGAAGGCGGGTTGGCCGAGACAGGGCATGTCTTTCACCACGGCAATGATCTGGCTTCGCGGCTGTGCGACGGGTTCCGGATCGCCGAAACCGGATTCGGCACCGGGCTGAATCTGCTGGCCACGGTGGCGCTGTGGCGGGGCCTGGGCCGGCCCGGCGGAATCACATTCACCAGTTTCGAGGCATTCCCCCTGTCGCCCGAGGAAATGGCGCGGGCCCATGCGGCCCTTCCCGGCCTGGCCGACCTGTCGACGCAATTGCTGGACCTGTGGGGTCAGGGTGCGCGCGCCTTCACCCTGGGCGGCCTGCGAGTCCGCGTGATCGAGGGCGACGCGCGGCTGACCCTGCCGGCCTGGGACGGCCGGGCGGATGCCTGGTTCCTGGACGGCTTTGCCCCGGCCAGGAATCCCGAACTCTGGTCGGATGTGCTGATGGTCGAAGTCGCACGCCACACCGCGCCGGGTGGCAGCTTTGCCACCTATACGGCGGCCGGTGCGGTCCGGCGGTCGTTGCAGGCGGCGGGCTTTGTGGTGGAGCGCGTGCCCGGCTTTGGCCGCAAGCGGCACATGACCAGGGGGTATCTGCCATGAAGGCATCGCCGCTGAAGGGCATCTGGCTGATGATCGCGGCTTCGGCCGCGCTGGCGGTGCAGGACGGATTTTCGCGCAAGCTTGCCGGAGACTACAACACGCTGATGGTCGTGGCCTTCCGCTACTGGATCTTCGCGCTGTTCGTCCTGGGACATGCGGCGCGGCGCCCGGAAGGGTTCCGCGCGGCGATAGGCAGCCGGCGACTGGGGGTCCACGGGCTGCGGGCCCTGGTGATGATTGCCGACATCCTGTTGATGGTGCAGGCTTTCACGGTGATCGGCCTGGTGCAGAGCCATGCGGTCTTTGCGGTCTGCCCCTTGCTGGTCATGGCCATGTCGGGGCCCTTCCTGGGCGAAAGGATCGGCCTGGCGCGCTGGGGCGCGGTGGTTCTGGGGCTGGTGGGCGTGCTGATCATCCTGCGGCCGGGGGCCGAGGTGTTTTCGCTGGGGGCGCTGATGCCGCTGGGCGCAGCGATGATGTGGGGGCTTTACTCGGTGCTGACCCGGGCCACGACGCGCGACGAACCGGCCTTTCCTGCCGTCTTCTGGCCGGCCGTGCTGGGCGCGGTGATCCTGCTGCCCCTGGGCATCTGGAACTGGCGCCCGGTGGCAGAGGATGACTGGGCACTGCTGCTGGGCTATGCCGGGGTGGCGATCCTGGGGAACTGGCTGTTGACCAAGGCATACGAGGCGGCCGAGGCCTCGGTCCTGCAACCCTTCGCCTATCTGCTGTCGGTTTTCTCTGTCCTGGTCGGGCTGACCGTTTTTGACGAACGGCTGGAGCCGCTGGTGGCGCTGGGCGGGGCAATCGTCTGCGGGGCCGGCCTCCTGGCCCTGATCCTGGCCCGGCGCGAGGCAAGGCGGTGAGAGAGCGCAATCCAAGGCGTGGCATCGGCTTCATCGTTGCCTCGACCATGATCTTTGCCGCACAGGACGGGATCACGCGCCACCTGGCCACCGAATATTCGCCGGTCATGGTGGTGATGATCCGCTTCTGGTTCTTCGGGGCCTTCACGCTGGTGCTGGCCGCGCGCGGCCCGGGCGGCATCCGCGCCGCGGCCCGCAGCCATTATCCCGGGTTGCAGGTCGTTCGCGGATTGGTGCTGGTGACGCAGATCTGTCTGATGAGCCTGGCTTTCGTGAAGCTGGGTCTGATTCCGTCGCATGCGGTGGCCACGGTGTATCCGCTGATCGTGACCGCGCTGTCCGGCCCGATCCTGGGCGAGAGGGTGGGCTGGCGGCGCTGGCTCGCGGTGGCGGTGGGCTTCGCGGGCGAGCTGATCATCCTGGAGCCGGGGTTTGGCGTCTTTTCGCCCTGGGCCCTGCTGCCCTTCCTGAGCGCCTTCCTGTTCGCGCTTTACGTGCTGCTGACGCGCTATGTTTCGGACCGCGATTCCTCTGGCACCAGTTTCTTCTTCACCGGCACGGTGGGTGCGCTGGCCATGACGGCGGTCGGATTCTACTACTGGCAGCCGATGACGCCGGCGGATTGGGCACTGATGGCCGTGCTGTGCGTGTTTTCCGCCGCCGGGCACTGGTTCCTGATCAAGGCCTATGCCGCGGCCGAGGCGGCGACGATCCAGCCCTTCGCCTATCTGCAACTGGTCTGGATTTCCATCCTGGGGGTCACGCTGTTCGGCGAGGTCTTGCGGCCCAACGTGGCCATTGGCGCGGCACTGGTGGTGGCGGCAGGCCTGTTCACCCTCTGGCGGCAATATGCAAGGGCCAGAGCCCGCCGATAGGAGGTATTCGGGATGGGCTTCATGCCCGTCTCCGGTGCCGGGCCTAGTTCCCCGTCAGTTCCGTCAGGATGTCCACCGGCACGACCTTGCCCTTCAGCTTGGCGCGATAGATCACCACGCTTTCGGTCACCCGCATCACATAGGTCCGGGTTTCGTTGAAGGGGATCGTCTCGACCCAATCCACCGGGTCCACCGCGCCCGACCGCAGATCGCCGATCGACCGCAGCCAGTCTGACGCCCGTCGCGGCCCGGCGTTGTAGCCAACGGCGATCAGCGGGATGGCGGGGCCGAACTGGTCGACCAGGCCCTTCAGATATTCCGAGCCGATCAGCAGGTTGTAGGCCGGGTCGCTGGTCAGCCGGGACTGGTCGAATTCCACGCCCAGTTCCCTGGCCTGGGCGCGGGCGGTTTCGGGCATCACCTGCATCAGGCCCAGCGCGCCCGCTGCCGAGGTGGCCTCTGGGTTGAACTCGCTTTCCCGGCGGGCGATCGACAGGGCAAGGGCGCGGCTGACCGGCAGTTCGTAGGGCACCACGTCGGGAATCGGGTAATAGGCGCCGGGAAAGATGACGCCGCGTTCGGCGGCGGCCTTGGCCACCAGGATCGCGTTGCGGAACTCGCCCATTTCCAGCGACAGGCCGGCGATGCGGCCCATCTCCTCCGGAGTCAGGCTGGCGCACAGATGCACCAGGAAGCGGCCCGAAAGCTGCTCGTCACCGGCCCTGGCCAGGCGGATGCCGGCCTCCAGCACCGAAGACTTCGCCAGTCTGGTGCCCTCGATCGAACCATCGGGCCAGGCGTAGGACAAGAGGTCGGCGTCGATCTTCTGGTTCAGCTTTTGCGCCGACAGAAGGCCATAATAGGCGCTCTGGTTTTTCGCACCCAGCTGATAGGCGGCGCGGGCCTGTTCGGTCTGGCCCAGCGCCTCGTAGGCGCGGCCCATCCAGTAGGCGCGGCGCGAGGTGGTGATCGGTGTGCCGGTCTGGGGCAGGTTCTGAAAATGGGTCAGCGCCCGGGCCGGATCGTCCAGGCGCCGCAGCGCGATGAAACCCGCCAGGAATTCAAGGTCGTTGTAATTGTCCTGGTCCGGCCGCAACCAGTGCCGCGCGGCCACGCGGTAGGCGTCCTTCGGGTCGCCCGTCCGCATCAGGTAGCGCGCCAGCGTCAGCCGCCGGTCCGACCAGGCCTGGGGGTCACCCAGGGACCGGGCAGAATCGGAGGCCTGCAGGATCATCCTGGTCGCGTCAGGGTAAAGATCGCGCCGCATCCGCCAGATGAACCGTTCATAGGCCAGGCCCGGATCAGCGGCCAGGCTGGCCGGCACGGCCTTCAGATAGCTGGCGGCATCGTCGGCATTCGCCCGCAGCGCCATCCGCGCCGCAGCCAGGGCCTTCCAGTCGGCGCCGACGCGGGGCAACATGCGTTCGGCCTCGCCGGTCCGGTTGCCATCCCACAAGATCGCGTCCAGACGGGCGATGTTGCCTGCCGCCTCGACCTCGGGGTGCCGGGCCAGCAGGGCCTCCTCCTCCTCGGGGGTGAATTTCAGCTCGGTCCAGCCCCGCAGCGCCTCGGCCCGGGCGCGGTCGGCCTGGCCGGAGGCATCCAGCGCACGGATCAGCGCCAGCGAGCCCTGCGCGGTGCGCGGCAGGTCGGCACCGAAATAGGCGATGACCCGCGCCGCCTCGGCGCCGGCCAGTTGCGGTTCACCCTTTTCCTTCAGCAGCGGCAGGCCGGGCCAGTCGGGGCGGCGGGCCAGAAAGGTTTCGTAATCGCCAAGGCTGCCCTGCCCGGCACGCAGGCGCTGCCATTCGATGACATCGGCGGCCACGGCGCCGGCTGCCCGGGCCTGTGCCGTGGCCGCGGCCCAGTCGCCCGCCCTGGCGGCGTCCAGCGCGGCGGCGAAGGCGGCGATTTCCTGCTTTTCCCCGGCGGGGGCGGACAGGGGGGACAGCACGAGACCCAGGGCAACAGCCAGGGTCGCAAGCGGGCGGAGGCAAATCAGGGAGGGTCGCATGGCCGGAGTCTGCCTCAGGCGGAAACACAGGGCAACCCGGGCCGGCGCTATCGGCCATGGCTTCGGTCTGGCCGGGCGGTTCTTTGCTTGGCAAGGGGCCGGCGCTCGCATAAGACAGGCGCGTTTTCATGCGGGGCCAAAGGCATTGAGTCCCGCCAAACCGCCAGACCAGAGGAGACGTGTCATGATCAAGGGGTCCATTCCTGCCCTGGTGACGCCGTTCAAGAACGGTGATCTGGATCTGGACGCGCTCAAAGACCTGGTGGAATGGCAGATCGCGCAGGGCTCGACCGGGCTGGTGCCAGTGGGCACGACCGGCGAAAGCCCGACCTTGAGCCATGATGAACATCATCTGGTGGTGGAAACCGTGGTAAAGGCCGCCAAGGGCCGCGTGCCGGTGATCGCGGGGGCGGGGTCGAACAACACGCTGGAAGCCATCGACCTGATGCGCCACGCGCAGAAGTCGGGCGCCGATGCGGCACTGGTCGTGACACCCTATTACAACAAGCCGACCCAGGCCGGCATGATCGCGCATTACACCGCGCTGCATGACTGCTGCGACCTGCCCATCATCATCTACAACATCCCCGGTCGGTCGGTCGTGGACATGACGCCCGCCACGATGGGTGAGCTGGCCAAGCTGCCGCGGATCATCGGGGTCAAGGATGCCACCGGCAAGATCGAGCGCGTGTCGATGCAGCGCGCCACCTGCGGTGCGGATTTCATCCAGCTGTCGGGCGAGGATGCGACCGCGCTGGGTTTCAACGCACATGGCGGGGTCGGCTGCATCTCGGTCACGGCCAACGTCGCGCCGAAACTCTGCGCCGAATTCCAGCAGGCCACGCTGCGCGGCGATTACAAGACCGCGCTGGACTATCAGGACAGGCTGATGCCGCTGCATGAGGCGATCTTCCTGGAGCCCGGCCTGGCCGGGGCGAAATATGGCCTGTCGCTGCTGGGCCTGTGCCGGGAAGAGGTGCGCCTGCCACTGGTGACCCTGACCGAGCCGACCAAGGCGCGGATCAGGGCGGCCATGCAGTTCGCGGGCCTGATCTGACCCGACGGATCGGCGGCGGGCTGATTGTGCCGTTGCCCGGGCGGGCGGGCTAGCGGCTGGCGCGGCGGCGGTTCTCCTCCTGGCGCAGCCGGACCTGGCGCAGCCCTTCGATCAGCATCGCGGTCAGAAGGCCGAAATTCAGAAAACCGTTCGCCGCCTCCATCCCGGCCAGCAGGCGCCATTCCTGCGGCAGGATCACGTCGCCCAGACCCAGCGTGGTATAGGCCACCAGCGAGAAATAGACCGAAGTCTCCAGATCGGGAAAGGCGCCAAGTCCGTAGAAGGCCAGCGCCCAGATCCAAAGCCCGGCGGTGATGACCCCAAGCACCCAGAGCGAAACCGAGGCAACCAGCAGGACCAGCTTCGGTCCGTGCGGTTCGCGCAGAAACCAGGGGTGCAAGCGCTGGAAGACCAGTTCCAGGATGAAGGCGGCCAGCGCAGCCAACAGGATGTTGACCAGCAAGAGCCCCGTGCCACAGGCAATCTGCAAGACCATAATGCCCTCATGCTGGACTTGAGACCCGCGCTCGCCTATCTCAGCGCGATCATGGCCGTGAAATCCGATCCCAATTCCAAACTCATCGCGGAAAACCGCCGTGCACGGTTCGATTATCACATCGAATGGGACTTGGAAGCCGGGATCATGCTGCTGGGCAGCGAAGTGAAATCGCTGCGCCAGGGCGGGGCGAACATTGCGGAAAGCTATGCCTCGGTCGAAGGGGGCGAACTGTGGCTGATCAACGGCTATATCGCGCCCTATCTGCAGGCCAGGACCTGGGGGCACGAAGAGCGCCGCCGCCGGAAGCTGCTGGTCAGCCGCAAGGAACTGTCGCGGCTATGGAATGCCACGGCGCGCGAAGGCATGACGATCGTGCCGATCCGGATGTATTTCAACGACCGCGGCATGGTGAAACTGAAGCTCGGCGTGGCCAAGGGCAAGAAGCTGGCCGACAAGCGCGAGACTTCGGCCAAGCGGGATTGGGACCGCCAGAAGGCACGCCTGTTGAAACAGGGCGCGCGCGGCTGAGACGACAGGCACGGAACGCGCGGGCGTTTCGGCACGAGGCGGATCTCGCCGATCCGCGGTGGTCCTTTCCCCCAGCCGACCGGGCGCGCTTTGCCGGGGGCTGCCAGGACGTTGCGCAGAACCGGCAGAGCGCCTTCGGCGCGGCCTTTCCTGTCGCCTCTGTGCCTGCGGCACAACCGGCTCCGGTTCGCCTCCGGCGGGGATATTTGCGGCAAGGTGAAATGGGCCTTCATCTTGCTTCAAATATCCCGGGGGGAGCGAAGCGGGGGGCTGGCCCCCCTTCTGCGGCCGTGATCTGCGGCACCCAGGCCCGTCGGGGCTGCCCCTTGCGCGCGAGGGGGCACGGGGCTAGGTGAAGGATCGGGCTTGAGGGACCTTTCATGGCGCAGGATGATCCGAAGACGCTTGTTTCCACGGCATGGCTTGCAAGCCATCTGGGGGACCCCGATCTGCGGATTCTGGATGCCAGCTGGTATCTGCCCGACCAGAAGCGCGATGCGAGGGCCGAGTATCAGGCCGGCCACATTCCCGGCGCGCGGTTCTTCGATCTGGACGAGATTTCCGACCAGCGCTCGAATCTGCCGCACATGGCGCCACCACCCGAGAAGTTCATCAGCCGGATGCGGGCGATGGGTGTGGGCGACGGCCATCAGGTGGTGATCTATGACGGCGCGGGGCTCTTCAGTGCGGCGCGGGTCTGGTGGACCTTCCGGCTGATGGGCAAGACCGATGTGGCGGTGCTGGACGGCGGTTTGCCGAAGTGGAAGGCCGAGGGGCGCGAGATCGAGGACATGCCGCCGGTCGTGCGCGATCGGCACATGACGGTCAGCCGGCAGAACCAGCTGGTCAAGGATGTGACGCAGGTGGCTCATGCGGCCAAGCTGGGCGAGGCCGAAATCCTGGATGCGCGGTCGGCAGCGCGGTTCCGCGGCGAGGCGCCGGAACCGCGGCCGGGGTTGCGCAGTGGGCATATCCCGGGGTCGAAGAGCGTGCCCTATGCCTCCATGCTGAATGGCGACGGCACGATGAAGCCCCCCGCCGAGTTGCGCGCGGTGTTCGAGGCGGCGGGTGTCAATCTGAACCGGCCGGCGATCACCAGTTGCGGCTCGGGTGTGACCGCGGCGATCCTGAACCTGGCACTGGAGCGGATCGGGCATCGCAACCATGCGCTCTATGACGGGTCCTGGGCGGAATGGGGCATGTATGACGACCTGCCCGTGCAGAAAGGCTGAATGATGCTGGAAGTGCTGTCTCCCCAGCCGCAGGACAAGATCCTGCAGCTGATCGCGATGTTCCGCGATGATCCGCGCCCGGGCAAGATCGACCTGGGCGTCGGCGTCTACAGGGACGCCACCGGCCTCACGCCGGTGATGCGGGCGGTGAAGGCGGCGGAAAGACGGTTGTGGGAGGTCGAGACGACCAAGACCTATACCGGCCTGGCGGGTGAGCCTGCGTTCAATGCGGCGCTGGCCGCGATGATCCTGGGCCCGGGCCTGGCGGACCGGACGGCGAGCGTGGCGACACCGGGTGGGACCGGCGCGATCCGGCAGGGGCTGGAACTGGTGAAGATGGCCGCGCCGGGGGCGACGGTGTGGGTGTCCGCGCCGACCTGGCCGAACCATCCTTCGATCATCCGGTATCTGGGCATGAAGCTGGCCGAGTATCGCTATTTCGATGCGGCGACCTGCGACGTGGATTTCGACGGCCTGATCGAGGATCTGGGCCGGGTGGCCCGGGGCGATGTGGTGCTGCTGCATGGGTGCTGCCACAACCCGACCGGGGCGAACCTGACCATGGAGCAGTGGGGCCGGGTGGTACAGGTCCTGCAGGCCCGTGGTGCTGTGCCGTTCGTCGATCTGGCCTATCAGGGCTTCGGCGACGGGCTAGAAGAAGACGCGGCGGCCACGCGGCTGATAGCCGGGGCGTTTGACGAGGTGGTGATTGCGGCCTCGTGCAGCAAGAACTTCGGGATTTACCGTGAGCGGACGGGGATCCTGATCGCGCTGGGTGATCCGGCGCGCAAGGCGGTGGTGCAGGGCAACCTGGCCTGGCTGAACCGGCAGAATTATTCCTTCCCGCCGGATCATGGCGCGCGGCTGGTGACGATGATCCTGGGGGATCCGGCGCTGACGGCGGCTTGGAAGGCCGAGCTGGAAGAGGTGCGGCGGTCGATGCTGGATCTGCGGCGACAGCTGGCCAATGCGCTGCGGCAGGCGACCAATTCCGGCCGGTTCGATTTCGTGGCCCGGCATCGCGGCATGTTCAGCCGGTTGGGGCTGAGCGAGGCCCAGGTGCAGCGGCTGCGCGACGAGGCGGGGATCTATATGGTGGGCGACAGCCGGATCAACATCGCCGGACTGAACGCGCGGACCGTGCCGGTGCTGGCGGCGGCGGTTGCGCGGGTCTTGGCCGCCTAGGTCTGGCGTGACGCGCCGGGGGTTTCACACCCCCGGAGCCCCCGTGGGATATTTGAGGCAAGGTGAAGGCAGGGGCTGGCCGTGACGGCGGACCCTGCCCTGATGGGCGGGCCGGGATGATCGCTGTGCTTCTGTCACTGGGTGCGGCGGCGGCTTTTGCGCTGTCGGCCATGTTCGTCGCGGCCACCGGCGGGCGGATGGCGGTGTTTCAGCTGGCGCGCTGGCAGATGGGGATTGCGGTCGCGGTGCTGGCCGCGGCCTCGGCCCTGACGGGTGGCTGGGCCGGGATCACGGGGCGGCAGTTCGGGTTGCTGGCGGGATCGTCGGCGGTAGGGATCATGCTGGCATCCTCGACCTATCTGGCGGCGATCCAGGCCGCGGGGCCGCGGATTTCGGCGGTGCTGTTTTCGCTGGCCTCGCCCTTTGCGGTGGGGCTGGGCTGGGTGTTTCTGGGCGAGAGGCTGAGCGCGGGGCAGCTGGGCGGGATCGGGCTGATCCTGGCGGGCATCGTGCTGGCCATCCTGGCCGAACGCGGGCAGGCTGCGGGCCCCCTGCCCGGGCGGTTGGGCCTGGGTGTGGCGCTGGGTGTCATCACCAGTCTGGGGCAGGCGACCGGCAGCCTGCTGGCGCGGCCGGCGATGGCCAGCGGCGCCGAGCCGTTCACCGCGATGGCGATCCGCGCCGGGCTTGGGTTTCTGTTCTTCCTGGCGCTGATGGTGCTGCCCTGGGCGCGCAGCCCGCGCCCGGCGCTGCGGCGGGATCTGGGTCTGGTCGCGGCCTCTGCCCTGACCGGGATGGTCGTGGGCATGGTGCTGCTGATGGCGGCGCTGAGCCTGGGGGATGTGGGGATCGTGTCGACCCTGAGTTCAACGACGCCGATCCTGATTCTGCCAATGCTGTGGGCCACCAGCCGCAAGGTGCCGCCGCCTCTGGCCTGGGCGGGGGCGGTGCTGGCGGTGGCGGGGACGGCCCTGATTTCGCTGGCCGGCTAGGGTGATGGAAACGGCCCGCGCGGGGAGGTCGCGCGGGCCGTTCGTCAGGGGCCGGAGAGCTTGACGGGGGCGTGCCCCCCCCGGCCCCGGGGCTTTACATGTTGTAGGCGCTCTCGCCGTGC
>JAKALB010000144.1 GCA_021813365.1 Pseudomonadota bacterium
TTGCCAAATGGGTGGCGCGGCGGCCACGCATTCTGATTGTCGATGAACCGACGCGCGGCATCGACGTGGGGGCCAAGGCCGAAGTGCACATGCTGTTGAACAGGCTGGCCTCCGAGGGCATGTCGATCATCGTGGTGTCGTCGGACCTGCCGGAAGTGCTTGCCATGAGCGACCGGGTGGTGGTGCTGAAGGAAGGCCGCATCACCGGGGTGCTTTCTCGCGCCGACGCCACGCAGGAGCGGGTGATGCTGGCCGCGACGGGCTAGGCAGGACCATCGGGCGAATTCAAGCAAACGGAGAGTGTCATGACCAAACGCATCATTTTTACCGGCGGCACCGGCAAGGCCGGTCGCCATGCCGTGCCGCATTTGCTGGCGAAGGGTTACAAGATCCTGAACGTCGATCTCAAGCCGCTGGATCTTGCGGGGGTGAACACGCTGATCACCGACATCACCGACAGCGGCCAGGTCTTCAACGCCTTCACCACCCATTTCGGCTTTGACGGGTATGACGACGGCGCCCCGCCGAAAGCCCCCGACGCCATCGTGCATTTCGCCGCCGTGCCGCGGGTGATGATCAACCCCGACAACGTCACCTTCGCGCAGAACACCATCGGCACCTACAACGTGCTCGAAGCTGCGATGAAGCTGGGCGTGCGCAAGGTGGTCTTTGCCAGTTCGGAAACCACCTATGGCGTCTGCTTTGCCGAAGGCGACCGGGATTATCATTCCTTCCCACTGGAAGAGGATTACGACTCCGATCCGATGGACAGCTACGGCCTGTCGAAAGTGGTCAATGAAAAGACCGGCCGTGCCTTTGCCATGCGCTATGGTGCCGATATTTACGCGCTGCGCATCGGCAACGTCATCGAGCCGCATGAATATGCCAACTTTCCGGCCTACCTGGCCAACCCGATGAGCCGCAAGCGCAACGCATGGAGCTACATCGACGCCCGCGATCTGGGTGAAATCGTGCATCTCTGCCTGCAAAAGGACGGGCTTGGCTATCAGGTGTTCAATGCGGTGAATGACACCATCACCGCGAACATGCCCACGGCGGAATTTCTGGCGAAACACGCGCCCAACACGCCGATCACCCGGCCCATGGGCAAGGATGAAGCCCCGCTTTCCAATCGCAAGATCCGCGAGGTGCTGGGCTTCAGGGAAGCGCATCCGTGGCGGAACTATGTGAAAGTCTGATCTGACCGACCGGGGCGACACGGGTTGTGTTGCCCCGGTCGGGCAAACCGATATAAAACGGCGCCAAGGCCGTGGCTTCACGGATTTCAGGCGCAGCGCCCGTCGGATTGCGCAGCACTGAGGGGACTTTGGTGGCCAAGAGCAAGCAGCGACTGCAAGACAGGAAAAGCAGGATCACCATCCACGAGGTTGCCGCCCATGCCGGGGTGAGCGAGTCCACCGTTTCGCGCATCATGCGCAACGAGGGTCTGGTGGCCGAAGCGACCCGCGCCCTGGTCATGGAAAGCGTGCGCGCGCTTGGCTATGTGCCGAACCGCATTGCCGGATCCCTCGCCTCGATGGATTCCAGGCTGGTGGGCGTGGTGGTGCCGAGCCTGTCGAACATCGTGTTTCCCGAGGTGCTGCGGGGCATCAATGCGGGTCTGAAGGCCAGCAATTATCAGGCGGTCATCAGTATCAGCGATTACGACATCGACCGTGAGGAATCACTGGTCCGCGGGATTCTGGCCTGGCAACCCGCGGCGATCCTGATCACCGGGTTCGATCACACCATGGCGACGCGGCGGATGCTGGACCAAAGCGGCGTGCGCGTGGTCGAGATGATGGATATCGACTCGGCTCCGATCGACGTGGCGGTGGGCATGTCGCACCGGCGGGCCGGTTATGCGGCCGGCCAATACCTGATCGCCAGGGGCTATCGCCGATTCGGCTATGTCGGCCATGACTGGCGGTCCGACCGCAGGGCGCGGCTGCGCTATGACGGCCTGTGCGAGGCGCTGTCGGAGGCGGGAATAGCGATCACTGCCCATGCCATCGACGACGGGCCAAGCTCGGTGGCCACCGGACGCAGCCAGACCGAACAGCTTTGCCGGATGGCCAAGGTGGATGTGGCGGTCTACTCCAACGACGACATGGCGGTGGGCGGGGTGTTTTACTGCATGGGCGCGGGGATAAGCCTGCCGGATCAGCTGGCGATCTTCGGTTTCAACGGGCTGGATATCGGCCGCGAATTGCCGCAGCCCTTGTCGACCGTGCGATCCAACCGGTTTCTGATCGGTCAGAAGGCGATCGAAGCGATCCTGCTTGCCCCCGAACGGCCCAGGACCAAGATCACCATAGATACCGGATTCGAGATTTTCGAAGGGGCAACGGCCTGATTTTCCGGCCGCATCGACCCTGATGACCGGCCCGGATTCCGCTGGATCCGCGATGGCGGCCGGCGCTGATTTCGCGCCATCGCGCGCCGGTTCATGCCCGGATGGCCAGTTTCATGCGGGGTCCACCAGGGTGCTGAGGAAACGCGAAAACAGCTCGCCCTGTGAATTGATGTTCAGCTTGGAATAGATGTTGCGCCGGTGGATGCGCACGGTTCCCGCCGCGATTCCCAGGATTTGCCCGGTGGATTCGGCCGAATGACCCTTGAGCGTGAACTCGGCCACCTCGCGCTCGCGCGGGGTCAGCACGCCCGCGCCGAAATTGCCCAGATCATAGCTCATCTGCTGCTGTTGCCGCTGCAACGCGCTGTCCCTCTTGTCCAGCTTCTGGTCCAGTCCCGGCCAATGCCGCCGCGACGTTGCGGCGACAAAGGGAAACACCGCCGCAAGGGCTGCGAACTCTTTCTGCGAGAACGGCTTTTCTGCCCGCATCAGCGACAGTGTCATGGTCGATTGGTCTGGCAGGGTGACGAAATAGGCGATTTCTTCGGCCAGGCCGGTGCGCACATAGTAACTGCGAAAGTATTCGCCCTGATAAAACCGGTCCGGGGCCAGATCGCGCAGCCGATACAGCCCGGGCGCGACCGACCGCGACGCGGCCAGAAAGAACGGATCCAGTATGTAGGGCCCGGCCTGATAGTCGGTCACGAAGATCTTGCGCTTGCCCGGCGGGAAGTCATCGTAAAGGTCGATGGGCTGGTCCGCGCCGCGGTAGCCGAATATCACCGTATAGGAAAACGGCGCCACCTGCCGCAGCAGCTCGGCCAGGGCCTGGGGCAGGGCCGGGCTGCCCAGCGCCGCCACGACCTCTGCCGCAAGCGCCCAGTGCGGCTGGCTCATTTCGGCGCCTGCAAGGGCCGGGCTACCCTATTTGTGATATATACAGCCAATCGCTATTCTCCTACGCTTTCCGTGATTTCATAGGATAGATGCGGCCCGATGCAAAGCCAGATCGACAGTGGCGCCAAAGATCACACCGCCGACCGCCCCCTGGTTGCCGAATTTCGTGCCGCCACCAAACGCTATGGCGCGGTGCTGGCGGCCGACGCGCTCAGCTTCGGCATCGGCAGGGGCGAGTTCCTGTCGTTCCTGGGGCCGTCGGGCTGCGGCAAGACCACGGCGCTGCGCATGCTCGCAGGGTTTGACCCGCCGACCTCGGGCGATGTCTATCTGGATGGCGAGCGTGTGACCGATGTGCCCGCCTACCGCCGCCCGGTGAACATGGTGTTCCAGCATTACGCGCTGTTCCCCCACATGACGGTGGCCCAGAACATCGGCTACGGTTTGTTGCAGCGCCGCCCGCGCCCCGGGCGGGACGAAGTGGCGCGCAAGGTCGACCGGGCCCTGGACATGGTGCGCCTGACGGGCTTCGGCCCGCGCCGGATCTGGGAAATGTCGGGCGGGCAGCAGCAGCGCGTGGCGCTGGCGCGCGCCATCGTGAACGAGCCGAAGGTTCTGCTGCTGGATGAACCTCTGGCAGCCCTTGACCGCAAGCTGCGCCGCGAGATGCAGATCGAGTTGCAGACCCTGCAACGCCAGCTTGGCATCACCTTCGTGCTCGTGACCCACGATCAGGAGGAGGCGCTGTCGATGTCGGACCGCATCTGCATCATGCGCGGCGGGCGCATCGTGCAATCCGGCTCGCCGAACGCGCTGTATGATCAGCCGGTCAGCCGCTATGTGGCCGATTTCGTTGGCAAGTCCAATTTCATAGATGGCACGCTGACCGCCCGGACCGCGACCGAGGGCCAGATCGAATGCGCCTCGGGCCTGCGCTTTGCGGGCCGGGTCTCGGGTGCGCTGGCGGCGGGTGCCAGGGCCGCGCTCAGCATCCGGCCCGAACAGATCGACCTTGCCCACAGCGCCCGCCCCGGGGCCGAGCCCGTCACGGTCATCAACCGCATCTTCCTTGGCGAACACACCGAATATCTTGTTCGCCACGCCAGCCTGGGCGACCTCATGGTGCTTGTCGCCCGGCAGGCCGAAGCGAGTGCCGGCCGCTTTGCCCCGGGCGACGCGGGCTTCATTTCCTGGGCGCCGGAAACCGGCCTCATCCTGCCACAAGACTGACGACCCAACCAACAGGGAGCAAGGCAATGACCGACAAGATTGACCACATCTCGCGTCAGAAGTTCATGGAAGAGTTGCGGCGCTATCAGAAGGGCTCGGTGACGCGCCGGCATTTTCTCGGAGTGACCGGGCTTGGCGCGGCCTCTGCCGTGCTGGGCACGGCCATGCCGGGGCTGCTGCCGCGCGCGGCGCAGGCCCAGACCATCGGCGACCGCGTGGTGCTGGCCACCTGGCCCAACTATCACGACCCGGCCAATTTCGAAAGCTTCACCCAGGCGACCGGCGCGGCCGTTCAGGTGAACGTCTTCGGCTCGAACGAGGAAATGCTTGCCAAGCTTCAGGCCGGCGGCTCGGGCTGGGATGTGTTCGTGCCGACGAATTACACGATCACCACCTATGTCGAGCAGGATCTGATCGAGCCGCTGGATCTGGCGCTGCTGCCCAGTTACGATGCGGCCAGCTTTGATCAGCGCTTTGCCGGTCCGGGCACGGTGAATGGCACGGTCTACGCCGTGTCGAAAGACTGGGGCACCACCGGCTTTGCGGTGAACACCAACCACACCGGCGGCACCACGCCCACCACCTGGAAGGAATTCTGGGATCTGACCCAGACCACCTTCTCGGGCCGCACCATGGTGCATGACTATCAGCTGACCACCATCGGCAATGCCCTGAAATACTTCGGCTATTCCTTCAACTCGATCGACCCGGCCGAACTTGCCAAGGCCGAGGAACTGCTGATGGCCTGCAAGCCGCATCTCTTTGCGATCAACTCGGACTATCAGCCGTCGATGCGGTCGGGCGATGCCTGGATGACGATCTGCTGGACGGGCGATGCCAAGCAGATGAATCGCGACATGCCGGAAATCGTCTATGTGCTGGGCCGCGAGGGCGGCGAGTTGTGGTCGGATTTCTACGCCATTCCGAAAGGCGCCCCCCACCGCGACGCGGCCTATGCGCTGATCAACCACCTGCTCACGCCCGAGGTGAATGCCAAGGAGGTGATGTTCCATGGCTATCCCGTCGCCGATGCCCGGGTGAACGCGCTGCTGCCGCCCGAGATCCTGAATGACCCGATCCTCTACCCCGCCGCCGAGCTTCTGTCGGCGCTGGAGTTCGGCGCGGCGGCCACCCTGACCGATCCGAACCGGGCCGAGCTGATGGCCCGCTTCAAATCGGCATAACCAGATGCAGCGGCGGCTTTCCACATGGCTTTTGCTGGCCCCGGCGGGGCTTTGGTTCGCAGTCATGCTGGTGCTGCCGCTGTGTTTCGTCGTGGTGTTCAGCTTTGGCGAACGGGCGGCGGCGGGCGGTTACGTCCCCGCCTTCACCCTGGCCCAGTATGCCAATCTGCCGGCCCGTGCGACGGCGTTCCGGAACACGCTGGTCCTGGCGCCCCTGGGCACGCTTCTCTCGCTGGTCATCGCCTATCCGCTGGCCTATTTCCTGGCCATGCGCGCCGATCCGAAATGGCGCACGCTGTTGCTGATCCTCGTCATCGTGCCATTCTGGACCTCGATCCTGATCCGCAGCTATGCGTGGATCTTCATTCTGGGCGGCCAAGGCCTGCCCGCAGTGATCGAATGGCTGGGCTTCGGGCAGGTGCGGCTGATCAACACGCCCTTCGCGGTCCTGACCGGTATCGTTTACGGCTATCTGCCGCTGATGGTGCTGCCGGTCTACGTCAGCCTCGAGCGGCTGGACAAACGCCTGCTTGAGGCTTCGGCCGATCTCGGCGCACCGCCGATGCGCAGCTTTCTGCAGGTCACGCTGCCCCTGTCACTGCCCGGCGTGGCCACCGGCTGCATGCTGGTGTTCATCCTGCTGATGGGCGAATTCCTGATCCCGGCCATGCTGGGCGGCGGCAAGGTGTTCTTCATCGGCAATGCGCTGGTCGATCTCTTCCTGCAGTCGCGCAACTGGGCCTTCGGGGCGGCGGTGGCCGTCACGCTGGTGGTGATCATGCTCGTCACCGTGTCGCTGTACATGTGGCTCATGCGCCGCATGGGCGGCGTGCGTGACGACGTGGCCTTGATGTAAGAGACCCCCGATGCGCCTCTATGCCCTTGCCGTCTATCTCTTTCTGTATCTGCCGATCGCGGTCATCGCGATCTTCAGCTTCAACGCAGGCCGTCATGCCAGCCAGTTCACCGGCTTTTCGCTGCAATGGTATGGCAAGGCGCTGTCGAACCCCTTCGTGACCGAAGCCCTGTGGACCAGCTTCATCGTGGCGCTGTCCTCGGCCCTGATCGCCTCGGTGTTCGGCACCATGGCGGCCCTTGCCCTTCAGGGCATGAAAGGCCGCGTCCGCGCGGTGGCCGATGCGCTGATCTATGTCGCGGTCATGGTGCCGGGCATCGTCATCGGCATCGCCGCGCTGATCGCGCTGGTCACGCTGTTCGGCTGGATCAATCCGCTGCTGGCGCTGCTCGCGCCGGCAGGCCAGGCCCCGCAGCTGGCGATGGGTTATGGCTCGCTCATCGCGGCCCACGCGCTGTTTTCGATGTCGCTGGTCATCATCATCCTGCGCGCCCGTCTTGCCGGCATGGATCGCAGCCTGATGGAGGCCTCTGCCGACCTTTACGCCCCGCCCTTCGCCACCTTCCGACAGGTCACGCTGCCCCTGATCTTTCCCGGCATCCTTGCGGGGTTTCTCCTGAGCTTCACCTTCAGCTTTGATGATTTCATCATCGCCTTCTTCGTCGCCGGGTCCGAAACCACCCTGCCGATCTATGTCTTTTCCTCGATCCGTCGTGGCGTCACGCCCGAGATCAACGCCATCGGCACGATGGTGCTGCTGGTCACTGTCACGGCGCTCGTGACCGTCGGGCTGGTCTATCGCCGCCAGGCACGCCAGGCGGGCGAGACCGCGGCGCAGCCACTGG
>JAKALB010000145.1 GCA_021813365.1 Pseudomonadota bacterium
TCAGCGGATGGGGCAGGGCGGCCAGATCGTCGCGGAACCTTTCGGTCACCGCGCCAAGATCGGCGGCGCAATGGTGGCGCGCCTCGCGTGCGGCATAGCCGCCATCGCCCAGCACGCGCAACATCTCCACTTCGTCCAGCGCCTCGTCGCCCTCGTCGTCGGCAAAGCCGGCGGCGTCCAGCGCCAGGCCATACCACACCGGGATCTGGTGACCCCACCACAGCTGCCGGCTGATGCACCAGGGCTCGATATTCTCCAGCCAGTGGAAATAGGTCTTCTCGCCCGCCTCCGGCACGATCCTGGTCCGACCGCTGCGCACCGCCTCCAGCGCGGGGCCGACGATCTTTGCCGTGTCCACGAACCACTGGTCGGTCAGCATGGGCTCGATCACCACTTTCGACCGGTCGCCAAAGGGCTGCATGATCAGCCTGGTTTCGACGACCGGCTCCAGCCGCAGGTGTTCGGACCCGGTTTCCTCGTCGATCTCCCTGACCATCACGGTCACGGCCAATCCGGCGGCGTTGATGTCGGCGACCACCTGCTTGCGCGCCTCGAACCGGTCCAGGCCGCGGTATTTTTCCGGAACCAGGTTCAGGCTGTCGACTTCGTTCTCGTCGGTCGGGCTGCCGGCCGCAATCTCGCGCGCCCGGGCCACGGCGACCTCATAGGGTGCCCCATCGGTTCGCATGTGGCCGCGTGTATCCATCAGGCGGTACATCGGCAGATTGTGCCGCCTGGCCACCTGATAGTCGTTGAAATCATGTGCCCCGGTGATCTTCACCGCGCCGCTGCCAAAGGCCGGGTCGGGATATTCGTCGGTGATGATCGGGATCAGGCGGTCACAAAGCGGCAACTGCACCATCTTGCCCACGATGGGCGCATAGCGCGCATCGTCGGGATGCACCGCCACCGCACCATCGCCCAGCATGGTTTCGGGCCGGGTCGTGGCGATGGCGATATAGTCGCGCCTTTCGCGGAACGTGACCTTCCCCTCGGCATCCCGCTCGACATAGTCATAGGTCTCGCCCCCCGCGAGCCGGTATTTGAAGTGCCACATCTGGCCCTTCACTTCCAGATTCTCGACCTCCAGATCGGAAATCGCGGTCTCGAAATGCGGGTCCCAGTTCACCAGCCGCTTGCCGCGATAGATCAGGCCCTTGTCGTACATGTCGACGAAAACCTTGGTGACGGCCTCGGGAAAGTTTCCCGACATGGTAAAGGCTTCGCGGTCCCAGTCGCAGCTGGCGCCCAGCCGCTTCAGCTGGTTGATGATCCGCCCGCCGGACTGTTCCTTCCACTCCCAGACCTTGGCCAGAAAGGCCTCGCGCCCCATTTCGCGACGCGAGGGCTGCTGCGCCCTGGCCAGTTCGCGCTCCACCACCATCTGCGTGGCGATCCCGGCGTGGTCGGTGCCGACCTGCCACAGAACGTCATCGCCGCGCATCCGGTGCCAGCGGACCAGGATATCCTGCAGCGTGTTGTTGAAGGCATGACCCATGTGCAGGCTGCCCGTCACGTTGGGCGGCGGGATCATGATCGAGAACGGCTTGCCCCCCGGTCTGGCGTTTGCTCCGGCGCGGCCCACCTTGGCGGCCTGCCAGGCGGCAGAGATGCGGGCTTCGGCCTCGGCGGCGTTGAAGGTCTTTTCCATGGGCATGATCGGTCCTCGCTTGCGCCATTTCCCTTAGCGAATGCCGGACCCAAGGCCAAGGGTGCGCGGGCGAAAAGCCGCGAGCGCCTCATCCATTCACCGCTTATGGCCCTTCATCTTGCCGCAAATATCCCACGGGGGGCGCGGGGGGTGTGAAACCCCCCGCGAAACCCTCCGCCTGGCGCAAGGGAATTGGGGTCGGCGCCCGTCGCCCGGCGCCAGAGGCTGGCCATGCCCTACTTCAGGGTCCGCAAGGTCGGCAGGCCGCACGGCAGCCGAATGGGGCCCGCGCCGAGACCTGCCGCTCCGGGCCATCCCCGCACCGGCCGCGAAAGGCCATCCGAGCCCCCGGGATGACCCCTCAAGCGACACGCTCGCACCCTCATCGTGGCGCGCGAAATCGATTGATGCGCGGTCAATCTGCCTAGACCGCCCGGTCGATTCTCGTGGACAGGTGGATCAGGCTTTCCGAACTTTTCACCCCGGTCAATCCGCCGATCTGATCCAGCACACCGTCCAGAACGGCGGTGTTGGGGGCGGCCACTTGCAGCAGCAGGTCAAATCGGCCCGAAGTGGTGAAGACGCGCTCGACCTCGGGGATCGACTTCAGCCGCGTCAGGATGGCGGCCTGGGCGCGGGGTTCGATGGTCAGCAGGACGCTGGCCCGCAGCCGGCCCTGCCGCGCCTCCTCGCCCAGCTTCAGCGTGTAGCCGGCGATGATTCCGCCGGTCTCCAGCCGCTCCAGCCGGGCCTGGATGGTGGAACGTGCCACCTTCAGTCGGCGGGCCAGGGTGGCCACCGACATGCGTGCATCGGCACTGAGCAGGCCGAGAATGTTTCGATCGAGGTCATCCATGCAGTCTGCCGTGCCCTTTCGTCATTATGCCAGCCAATCGCGGCGATTATATAGTTTTGTTCGGTGAAGATGTCACCCATATGGCGCACACTCAGTTGCAGGAAAAGGGCGGCTCATACGCACCTGGCCTGGTTGGAAAAACCGCGCGGGTGCCAAGGCCGTTCCACCATTTGTTGTGGGGCAACGGGGAGGGACACGCATCTTGTTGGCAGAAAGGATACCGCCGATGGGACTGTCCAAGACGATCTGGACCAATCCGACCGAATTCCTCCGCAACCAGCAACCGGAAGATCCGGTGCTGTTCTTCGCACCTGCGGTCCTTCAGGCGACGGCGCGCCGTTTCCTGGCCGGCTTCCCCGGTCTGGTGACCTATGCGGTCAAGTCGAACCCGGGCGAAGAGGTCGTGGAAAACCTGGTCACGGCCGGGATCAAGGGCTTTGACTGTGCCTCGCCCTTCGAGATCGACATGATCCGCCGTCTGGCTCCGGATGCCGCGATCCATTACAACAACCCGGTCCGGTCGCGCGCCGAGATCGAACATGCCGTCGCCCGCAACGTGAAGTCATGGTCGGTGGACAGCCATTCCGAACTGGCCAAGCTCATCGAGAAGGTGCCGCCCCGGGATTGCGAGATTTCCGTGCGTTTCAAGCTGCCGGTCGAGGGCGCGGCCTACAACTTCGGTGCCAAGTTCGGGGCGACCAGGGAAAAGGCGGTCGAACTGCTGAAGACGGTGGCGGCGGCCGGCTTCATCCCGTCGCTCACCTTCCACCCCGGCACGCAGTGCACCGACCCGGAGGCCTGGGGCAAATATATCCGTGCCGCGGGCGAGATTGCGCGCGATGCCGGCGTCAGAATTGCCCGGCTGAACGTGGGCGGCGGCTTTCCGAACCACCGCATGGTTGCGCAAAGGCCGGATCTGGATTCGATCTTCGAGCTGATCGACCGCACCACGACCGAGGCCTTCGGCGCGGATCGTCCGGCCCTGGTCTGCGAGCCCGGCCGGGGGCTTTGCGGCGATGCCTTCGCTGTGGCCGACCGGGTCAAGGCGGTGCGCGAGGGCGAGCATGTGTTCCTGAATGACGGGCTTTATGGTGCGCTGTTCGAATTCGGCCAGATCGGCTGCATCGACCGGATGGAAGTGATGGACCCGATGGGCCAGCGCCGCCACGGCGCGATCGCGCCCAAGATCACCTTCGGTCCGACCTGCGATTCGGTAGACCGCCTGCCGGGCGAACTGCCGTTCCCCGCCGACATCGCCGAGGGCGACTTCGTGGTGTTTCAGGGCATGGGCGCCTATTCCACCGTCACCAACACCCGGTTCAACGGATTCGGCGATCTGCAGCGCTGCACGGTGCTGTCGCTGAAGCCCTGATCTGATAGATGGGCCGCAAGGCCCATCCTTCGAGGACACCCATGCGCTCCGTCACGCTTGCCGCCACGCAATTCGCCTGCTCCTGGGATCTGCCGCAGAACCTGGACAAGGCGGAGGCGCTGATCCGGCAGGCGGCCGGGCAGGGCGCGCAGGTCATCCTGATCCAGGAACTGTTTGCCGCGCCCTATTTCTGCATCGAACAGCACCCCGACTACTTCCGCCTGGCCCGGCCCATGGCCGGCCACCCGCTGATTGACCGCTTCTGCGACCTGGCGCGCGAACTGGGTGTGGTGTTGCCCTGTCCCTATTTCGAAAAGGCCGGGACCGTGCATTTCAACGCGGTCGCGATGATCGATGCCGACGGGCGAGTGCTGGGCAATTACCGCAAGACGCATATTCCGCAGGGCCCGGGATACGAGGAAAAATACTACTTCTCGCCAGGCGACACCGGCTTCAGGGTCTGGGAAACCGCCTTTGGCAAGGTGGGTCTGGCGATCTGCTGGGACCAGTGGTTCCCGGAAGCCGCCCGTTGCATGGCGCTGATGGGGGCGGAAATGTTGCTTTACCCCACCGCCATCGGCAGCGAGCCGCCAGAGCCCTCCTATGACAGCCAGCCGCATTGGGAAACCGTGATGCGCGGTCACGCGGCGGCCAATATCGTGCCGCTGGTGGCCAGCAATCGCATCGGCACCGAGGTCGCACCGGGCGGGCGGGATGTGACCTTTTATGGCTCCAGCTTCATTGCCGATCACACCGGGCAGCTGATGGCCAAGGCGGGGCGCAGCGACGAAGCGGTGCTGGTGCACCGGTTCGACCTGGATGCCATCGCCGACCTGCGCGCCAGCTGGGGCATCTTCCGCGACCGCCGGCCCGAGATGTATCGGGCGGTCGGCACCCTCGACGGTCAGGCATGAGGCAGCGGGCGCCTGGCCGGGCGCGCTAGCCGTCCAGCGCCCGGTCCAGATGGGTATAGCCGCCATCGACGAACAGCCATTGGCCGGTCGTATGGGCCGATCGTGGCGACAAGGCAAAGACCGCGGCGGCGCCCATCTCGACGGCCTCTGTCATGCGATGGCCCAGCGGGATGCGCGCCGTGATGGCCTGCAGCTGCGCCGCCGGGTCGGGAAAGGTCTTCAACCAGGCCTGATACATCGGCGTCAGCACTTCGGCCGGCACCAGCGCATTCACCCGCACACCCCAGGGGGCCAGCGCTGCCGCCCATTCCCGCGTCAGCGCCAGTTGTGCGCCCTTGGCCGCGGCATAGGCCGAGGTGCGGCCCTGTCCTGTGACCGCCGTCTTGGACGAGATGTTCAGGATCGCGCCCTGCTGCGCCTTCAGATCGTCCTGCAACAGATGTGCCAGCGTGTAATAATGGATCAGGTTCTGTTCCAGCGAGGCGCGAAAGGCCTCAGGTCCGGCATTCAGGTCGATGCTGTCATTGGTGCCGGCGTTGTTCACCAGACCATAGACCTGGCCCCAGCGGTCATGCGTCTCGGTCACGGCGCGGCGGCAGTCCTCGTCATGGGCCAGGTCGGCCTGCACCCAGCCCGAACGGGGCGAAGCCTTGGCCAGGGCCGCCAGAAACCCTGCATCCGGGGCGCGACGTGCAAAGATGACCGGGATGGCACCTTCCTCGGCCAGGGCCTTGCTGATGCCGCCGCCGATGCCCTGACCGCCGCCGGTGACGACGACGACCTTGCCCTGCAATCCCATGTCCATCAGTAATCGCCCCCCCGGCCCGCAGCCTGGCCGCCGCCCTGCCAGGCCTGGGCGAGATTGCCGAACCGGGTGAACCGGCCCTCGAACGACAGCTCGACAGAGCCGATCGGCCCATGGCGCTGCTTGCCGATGATGACTTCGGCCTTGCCATGCACCTGTTCCATGACCTGCTGCCAGGCGGCCATCTTTTCCAGCTCGTGATCGCCCGGCTTTTCGCGTTCCTTGTAATACTCCTCACGGTAGACGAACATGACCACGTCGGCGTCCTGCTCGATCGAGCCGCTTTCGCGCAGGTCCGACAGTTGCGGCCGCTTGTCGTCGCGGTTTTCCACCTGGCGTGACAGCTGCGACAGGGCGATCACGGGGATGTTCAGCTCTTTGGCGATGGCCTTCAGGCCCTGGGTGATCTCGGAGACTTCCTGCACCCGGTTGTCCTTGGCCGAGCCGCGCAACAGTTGCAGGTAGTCGACCACCAGCAGGTCCAGCCCATGCGTCCGCTTCAGCCGCCGGGCCCGCGCCGCGACCTGAGAGATCGGCAACGCCGGCGTGTCGTCGATGTAGAGCGGGCAGCTTTCCAGCGCCTTGGCGGCGTCGACGAAACGGCGGAACTCGGCCTCGGTCATGTCGCCGCGGCGGATCTGTTCGCTGGGCACCTCCGAGGCTTCGGAAAGCACCCGTGCTGCCAGCTGTTCCGCGCTCATCTCCAGGCTGAAGAAGCCGACCGCGCCGCCTTCGACCGCGCCCTCGCTGCCATCGGGCAGGCGGCCCCGGCGATAGGCCTTGGCCACGTTGAAGGCGATGTTGGTGGCCAGCGAGGTCTTGCCCATCGAGGGACGGCCGGCCAGGATCAGCAGGTCCGACGGGTGCAGCCCGCCCAGCTTGCGGTCCAGATCCACCAGTCCGGTGGAGATGCCCGACAGCCCGCCGCCACGCTGATAGGCGGCATTGGCGACATTCACCGCTTCGACCGCGGCCTTCAGGAAGGACTGGAAGCCGCGTTCGGCCACGCCCTGTTCGCCCAGCTTGTAAAGCCGCTGTTCGGCTTCGGTGATCTGTTCGGAGGGTTCGCTGTCGACCTCGACCTTGCTGGCGCGGGCGGCAATGTCACGGCCCAGCGCGATCAGTTCGCGCCGCACGGCCAGGTCATAGATCATCTGGGCATAGTCGCGCGCCGCATAGGCCGAAATCGCCGCCCCCGCCAGCCGCACCAGATAGGCGGGGCCGCCCAGTTCCTTCAGCCCCGGGTCATCCTCGAAGAAGGGTTTCAGCGTCACCGGGCTGGCGAGCGCATTCTTCTGGATGCGCGCGGCGCAGCGCTCGAAGATGCGGGCATGGACAGGATCGAAGAAGTGTTCGGCCCGCACCAGGGCCGCGATCCGGTCATAGGTGTCGTTGTTGGTCAGGATGGCGCCCAGAAGCTGCTGCTCGGCCTCGATATTGTGCGGCAGCACCTCGGTTTCGGTCTCGGGCGTCGCCATCTGCGGCAACATCGGCCGGATCGTCGCCAGCTCGCTCATCACATTGTCCCCATCTGTCCCGTCGTTCCGGATAGCCCCCGCAGGACCGCGCGTCCATCAGGATATCTTGGTGCACAGCCGCAGGGGCAAGTCTGTGGATGATTCTCCACAGCGCCAGATATAGCACATTCGCCGCAACCGGGCGCCATGGCTTGACCGGCGCGGCACGAATCAGCCGGCGGACTGTCGGGTCTCAGGCCTGGCTGCGGGCCGCCTGCCAGGCGCGGGGATCGTT
>JAKALB010000017.1 GCA_021813365.1 Pseudomonadota bacterium
CGGCACCGAATGGGAGGGCAAGCCGCTAGAGGACATCATCCGCGGCACCTACAAGGCGGGCGCCGTGGCGCAGAACGGCATCTTCAACAACGCCTCGCAGCACTGGAATCACAACCTGTTCTGGCAGGTCATGGGTCCGGGCGAGGCCAAGAAGATCCCCGGCGTGCTGGAAAAGGCGCTGGTCGAGGCCTTTGGCTCGGTCCAGAAGTTCAAGGACGATTTCGCTGCCGCGGGTGCGGGCCAGTTCGGCTCGGGCTGGGCCTGGCTGGTGCGCGACAAGGATGGCGCGCTGAAGGTCACCAAGACCGAGAACGGCGTCAATCCGCTGTGCTTTGGCCAGACCGCCCTGCTGGGCTGCGATGTGTGGGAACATTCCTACTACATCGATTTCCGCAACCGGCGCCCGGCCTATCTGACCAACTTCCTGGAAAAACTGGTCAACTGGGAGGCGGTGGCCGCCCGTCTCTGACGGCCGACTCTGACGGCCGTCTCTGACGCCCGTCTCCGCCTCCGGGGGCTGCGTGCCCCGCACCAGGCGATGCAGCCGGCGCCCCAACGGCGCCGGCTGCGGTTCGGGCGGGATGGGTGGCCGCATGAGTGGCGGTCGGCATCGCAGGCGTCGCCGCCGGGCGGCGATCGGGGTCAGCGGGACAGAACCTGCGACAGTGCCGCCTCCAGGCTCGGCACGTCGGGGACCACGCTGTAGATCGCGCGCAGCGTCTCGCTTGCAAAGCCTTCAGCGATGACGTGATCGATCAGGCCGATCAGCGGCTGCCAGTATCCGGCAATGTCCACCAGGTAGATCGGCTTGCGATGCAGCCCGATCTGCGCCCAGGTCACGACCTCGAAGAATTCGTCCAGCGATCCCGCGCCGCCCGGCAGCATCACGATCGCATCCGAGTTCATGAACATCACCTTCTTGCGCTCGTGCATCGTTTCGGTGATGACCCGCTCGGTCAGGTCGGACTTGGCCACTTCCATCGCCATCAGATGCGTCGGGATCACACCCAGCGTCCGGGCCCCGGCGGCCTGGGCGGCCCGCGCAACTTCGCCCATGATGCCCACGTCGCCCGCGCCATAGACCAGCCGCCATCCCCGCCGTGCCATGCAGCGGCCCAATTCGCGCGCGGCCTCCGTATGGGCCGGATTGCGCCCGGACCGCGCGCCGCAAAACACACATATCGAAGGAATCTGGATCATGGCCGCAATATCTTTGAAAACCCTTGCCTTTGCTGGTGATAATGGCATGGCTTGGGAATGGGAAGCAGGGACCGGAAACAGGTCTCGTGACCTGGGGGAGACGGAACAAGATGGCCAATGAGGCAGAAAAGCGCGCCGGGATGCGCGCGGCGCCCTTCCTGGTGATCGTGCTGGTGGCCGGAGGGGCTGCCTTCGGGCTGTGGAAGGCCAAACAGCCGGGGCCGGAACCGGCAGCCGTGGCCGAAAATGGCGCGGCCGAAAATGGCGCGGCCGGGAATGGCAAGACCGAAGGCGGCACGACCACCGAAACGGCCACCACCACCCGGCCCGCGCCTGCGGCAGAGCCGGCGCCCGCCGCAGAGCCGACCGCAGCCGCACCGAAGGCCGCCAGTTTCGATGTGGTGCGGGTCGCGCCCGACGGCACGGCCACCATCGCGGGTCAGGGCGAGCCCGGGGCCACGATCAGCCTGCAGATCGACGGGGCCGAGGTTGCTTCGGCCCTGGTCGGTGCCGATGGCAAGTTTGCCACGGTGTTCACCCTTTCGGCCTCGAACGCACCGCGCTTGCTGGTGACGGTGGAAAGGCTGGCCGACGGCACCGAAGTGCCCGGCGGCGCCAGCATCGCCATCAACCCGGTGACGGCGCCTGCAACCGAACTGGCCGCCGCCGCACCGGCCGCCCCTGCACCGGCCGCCGCTGCACCGGGCGCAGCCGACACCGGCGCGACCGCACCGGCCGGCACTGGCTCTGCAGCATCCGAAACGGCCCCCGCATCCGAAACGGCCCCGGCAACCGCGGCCGATGCCGGCACGACCGCGCCGTCCGAGGCCGCCGCGCCGCCCACGGCGGTCGTGGTCGACGCCACCGGTGTGACCGTGGCCCAGTCTGGCGCGGGCGAGAATGTCAGCCTGGGCGCCATCGCCTATGACGACAAGGGTGCCGTGCAGCTCGCCGGCCGGGCACATGCCGGAAACTCGGTCCGGATCTACCTGGACAACGCGCCGCTGATCACCGTCCCGGTCGGCGCCGATGGCAGCTGGCAGGCCAGCCCCGAAGTCGCGCCCGGCATCTACACCCTGCGCCTCGACGAGATCGACGCCGCGGGCAAGGTCGTCAGCCGGTTCGAGACTCCGTTCAAGCGCGAAACGCTGGACGCCCTCGCCGCGGCTGCGGGCCAGACTGCGGGCCAGACTGCGGGCCAGACTGCGGGCCAGGCTGCGGGCCAGACCCAGACCGCCGATGCCGGCACCGCCCCACCGGCCGATGCCGGCGCTGCGGCCGCGGCAGCAGCGGGAACCGCCACCGCCGAAACCGCCGCAGGGCCCGCCACTACCGCGCCCGCAACCGCCACGGAAACCGCCACGGAAACCGCAACCGCACCCGAAACCGCGCCCGCGGTCGGACCCGCGGCGACGGCCGAAACCCTGGCTCCGGCCGCCACGATCGCCGAGGCCGGCGCGGCCCCCGCCACGGATCTGGCAGCAGATTCGGCGGCTGCCGCGAAGGCCGCTGCGGGCACGACCACCTTGGCCGAGCCTCCGGCGGCGGAGGCAGCCCCGACCGGGCCCGCCAAGAGCATCACGGTCACGGTTCAGCCCGGCTTCACGCTCTGGGGCATCGCCAGGGCGCAGATGGGGCACGGCATCCTCTATCTGCAGATCTTTGACGCCAACAAGTCGCAGATCCGCGACCCGGACCTGATCTATCCCGGCCAGGTCTTCATCATCCCGCCGCAGGATTGAGCGCCGGATCCCGCGGAAATGAACGCCGCGGTGGGGGTTAACTTCGCCGCGGCTTTCCCATACCTATGCGGGGCCACCCTGTTGCGGACCGTTTCCCATGCGCAAGCCCCCCTCTGCCACGGCCACCAAGGCCGAATTCGACTCCCGCCCTGCCAACGGCTGGGCCACGATCAGGCGGGTGGCGCCCTATCTCTGGCCGGAAGGCGAGCCCTGGATCAAGGTGCGCGTCCTTCTGGCAATGCTGTTCCTGCTGGCCGCCAAGATCGTGTCGGTGGGGGTGCCCTATCTCTACAAGAAGGCGGTCGATGCGCTTGGGGTCGCGACCGGCGCGGCCACCACCGGGGCCAGCGCACATGACACGCTGACCTGGATGGGCATGGGCGCGGTCGGGCTGACCATCGCCTACGGCCTGGCCCGGATGGGCGCCACGGCCTTTGGCGAACTGCGCGATGCGGTCTTCGTGCGCGTCGGTCAGCGCGCCCTGCGCAAACTGGCGCTGGAGACATTCACCCACATCCACCGCCTGTCGCTGCGCTATCACATCACCCGCAAGACCGGCGGCCTGTCGCGCATCATCGAACGCGGCGTGAAGGGCGTCGATTTCCTGCTGCGCTTCATGCTGTTCTCGATCGGGCCGCTGATCCTGGAGCTGTCGCTCGTCGCGGCGATCTTCGCCATCTACTTCGGCTGGCAATACATGGTCGTCGTGCTGGTCACGATCGCCATCTATGTCACCTACACCTTCAAGATCACCGAATGGCGGGTGAACATCCGCCGTCAGATGAACGAGAAGGACACCGACGCCAACCAGAAGGCGATCGACAGCCTGCTGAATTTCGAAACCGTCAAGTATTTCAACGCCGAAGCCTGGGAGGCCGCCCGCTACGACAAGGCCATGGCCTCCTACGAGAAATTCGCCGTCATGACCGGCCAGTCCCTGTCGATGCTGAATGTCGGCCAGAACGTCATCATCACCATCGGCCTGATCCTGGTCATGGTGATGAGCGCGATAGGTGTCCGCGCCGGCCAGTTCACCGTCGGCGATTTCGTCATGGTCAACGCCTACATGATGCAGATCACCCTGCCGCTGGGCTTTCTCGGCACCGTCTATCGCGAAATCCGTCAGGCCCTGGTCGACATGGGCGAGATGTTCGGCCTGCTGGCCCAGCCGGCCGAGGTGCAAGACGCCCCCGACGCAAAGCCTCTGGTCATCACCGGCGGCGAGATCACCTTCGATCACGTCGATTTCGGCTATGATGCCAACCGCCAGATCCTGCGCGATTTCACCCTGACCGTGAAACCCGGTCAGAGAGTGGCGCTGGTCGGCCATTCCGGCTCGGGCAAGTCCACCATCGGGCGGCTGCTGTTCCGGTTCTATGACGTGAACAGGGGTGCGGTGCGGATCGACGGGCAGGACGTGCGCTCTGTCACCCAATCCAGCCTGCACAGCAAGATCGGCGTCGTTCCGCAGGATACGGTGCTGTTCAACGACACGATCTATTACAACATCGCCTATGGCCGCCCCGATGCCAGCCGCGCGGAAATCGAAGACGCCGCCCGCGCGGCCAAGATCCACGATTTCATCGTGTCTCTGCCCGAGGGTTATGACACCAGGGTGGGCGAACGCGGCCTGAAGCTTTCGGGCGGCGAAAAGCAGCGCGTGGGCATCGCCCGCACGCTGTTGAAGAACCCGCCGATCCTGATTCTCGACGAGGCGACCTCGGCGCTGGACACCCAGACCGAGCGCGACATCCAGGACAGCCTGAACGCGATGGGGCAGGGCCGTTCGGTCATCGTCATTGCGCACCGGCTGTCCACCATCGCCGACGCCGACCAGATCGTGGTGATGGAGGACGGCCGCATCATCGAACAGGGCAGCCATGAGTCCCTGATGGCCAGGAATGGGCGCTATGCCGCGATGTGGGCCGCCCAGTCGATGGACGAGGAAGCCGCCGCCTATGTCTCGCCGGCCGTGAACCTGCCGCAAAGCCCCGAACAGGAACGCAAGCTGGTCAGCGCGCGCCGACCCGATGGCGGGTGGGACAGGTATTGAGCCGCGCGGCGGCGGGGGCGGGCTTGCCGGCTTCGCCCCTTTGCCTGTAAGACGTGAGCCACCAAGGCGGAGAAGAACGTGAGCACTCCCGACAGTTTCATCGACGAAGTCACCGAAGCCGTCCGTCGTGACAAGCTTTACGCCGCCTTCCGCAAATACGGCTGGATCGGCCTGGCGGTGATCTTGCTGATCGTGGGCGGTGCCGGCTACAACGAATGGAGCAAGGCCCGCGCCGCCGCCCGGGCCCAGGCCTTTGGCGATGCGCTGCTGGACGCGGTGGACCTGGGTGCGCCCGCCGATCGGCTGGCCGCCTTTGCCGCCATCCCCGCCGACGGCGAACAGGTGGCGATCCAGCAGCTTCTGATCGCCTCGGTCGCCTCGGATGACCGTCCCGCCACGCTGGCGGCGCTGGACAAGCTGGCCGCCGACACCACTCTCGCCCCGGTCTATCGCGATCTGGCCGTGCTGCGCAAAGTGCTGTTCCAGGGCTCCGAGGCGCCCGTGGCGGATCGCCGCGCCGCGCTGCAACAGATCGCCGTGCCCGGCCGGCCGCTGCGGGTGCTGGCCGAGGAACAGCTCGCCTATCTTCTGGTGGAAGAAGGCAAACCTGCCGATGCCCTGACCGCCCTGACCACGCTTTATCAGGATCAGGAGGCGACCCAGGCCCTGCTCGAACGTCTCGATCAGGCCATTCGGGCGCTGGGCGGCAGCGTGCCCGAACGCGCAGGTCCGGCGACCACCGCCCCCGCGCCCCAGGCGGACGCCGGCTGATGCCTGTCGCGGCTCGCAGGGCGCGGACCGGCCTGTCGCTGGCATTGATGGCGGCGCTGCTGTCGGGCTGCGCGCCCGATGTCATCCTGCCGGGAACCCGGTTCCCGGTGCGCGCACCGCTCGATGCCTCGATCCCCACCGAAGCCCAGCCGGACCCGCAGCCAGAGCCCGTGGCCGAAAACGTGTCGCGGCCGATCTCGCTGCCGGGTGCCGTGGCCAATGCCGATTACGGCCAGCGAGGCGGCGATGCCCGGCATTCCGGCGTTTCGGGCGCGCTCTCGGCGCAGCCGGTGCTGGCCTGGGTCGCCAATGTCGGCCAGGGCAACAGCCGGAAGAATCGCGTTGCGGCCACGCCGGTCGTGGCCGGCGGCCGTGTCTTCACCCTGGATGCCCTGGCGCAACTGGATGCGCTGACCACCGATGGCCGGCGACTGTGGACCGCCGATCTGACCGCCTCCTTCGACCGGGGCGGCGAAGTTTCCGGCGGCGGCCTGGCCGCCAGCCCGAGCCAGGTGTTCGCCACCACCGGCTATGGCGAGGTCGTGGCGCTGGATGCCGCCAGCGGCGCGGTGCAGTGGCGCCAGCGGCTTGACGTGCCCGCCGCCGGCGCGCCAACCCTTTCGGGGGACCGTCTCTATGTGATGGGCCGGGACGGCACCGGCTGGGCGCTTGCCGCCCGCGATGGCAAGGTGATCTGGCAAGTGCCCGGCACCGCCTCGATCGGCGGAATCCTGGGTGGCGCGGCGCCGGCCACCGACGGCCATTCCGTCGTGCTGCCCTTGCCCTCGGGCAGCCTGATCGCCGTCACCTCGGATGCCGATGCCATCTGGTCGGCGCCCCTGACGGGCGAGCGTCTGGGCCGCGGCTATACCCTGCTGGGCGACATCACCGGCGATCCGGTGATCGCGGGCGGCTATGTCTATGCCGGCACGGCCGCCGGTCGCACCGCCGCCATCGCCCTGGCCGGGGGCGAGCGGCTGTGGACCGCCAGCGAAGGCGCGCTGAACCCGCCGCTGGTCGTCGGCGGTTCGGTCTTCGTGATTTCCGACGAGAACCGCCTGGTCCGGCTGGATGCCGCTGACGGCTCGACGATCTGGGCGGTCGATCTGCCCTATTACACCCAGACCAAAGAGCGCAAGCGGGAAGCGATCTACGCCAGCTACGGACCGGTCCTGGCCGGGGGCCGCATCGTCACCGTCTCGTCCGATGGCCTGCTGCGCGCCTTCGATGCGCGCGACGGTGCCCTGCTGGCCACCGCCGACATTCCGGGTGGCGCGGCCTCGGCCCCGGCGCTGGCTGGCGGTCAGCTTTTCGTCGTCTCGACCAGGGGCCAACTTCTCGCTTTCCGTTGAGGCTTTCCGCGTGTATGCGGTGCGCTTCCGAATGCAGGTAGGATCATGAGCTTCACCCTCGCCATCGTGGGCCGCCCGAACGTGGGCAAATCCACGCTGTTCAACCGCCTTGTCGGGCGCAAGCTGGCGCTGGTCGATGACCAGCCCGGCGTGACCCGCGATCTGCGCGAAGGCGATGCGAAACTGTTCGACCTGCGCTTTACCGTGATCGACACGGCCGGGCTGGAGGAAGTCACCGACGACAGCCTGCAGGGCCGGATGCGCCGCCTGACCGAACGCGCCGTCGAGATGGCCGATGTCGCGCTGTTCCTGATCGACGGCCGCGTCGGCGTGACACCCAGCGACGAAACCTTTGCCGACATCCTGCGCCGCAAGGGCAAGCGGGTGATCCTGGGTGTCAACAAGGCCGAAGGCAAGGCGGGCGACGCCGGCGCGCTGGAGGGCTGGAGCCTGGGGCTGGGCGAACCCGTGCGCCTGTCGGCCGAACATGGCGAGGGCCTGGACGACCTCTACAACCTGCTGCTGCCCCTCGCCGAAGAGTTCGCCGGGCGTGAGGCCGAAAACGCCCCCCTGGTCGACGTGGACCTGCCCGACGAGATCGGGGAACCGCAGGAAGGTGCCGAGGATCTGTCCTGGATGCCGTCCGAAAGGCATCCGTTGCAGATCGCCGTGATCGGCCGCCCGAACGCCGGCAAGTCGACCCTGATCAACCGGATCCTGGGCTATGACCGCCTCCTGACCGGCCCCGAAGCCGGCATCACCCGCGATGCGATTTCCGTCCGCACCGACTGGGCTGGCACGCCGGTCCGGATCTTCGACACCGCCGGAATGCGCAAGAAGGGCCGCGTGGTCGAGAAGCTGGAGAAGCTCTCGGTCGCCGACGGGCTGCGCGCCGTGCGCTTTGCCGAAGTGGTCGTGGTGCTGCTGGATGTGGAAATTCCCTTTGAAACCCAGGACCTGCGGATCGCCGATTATGCCGAAACCGAAGGCCGCGCGGTGGTCGTGGCGATCAACAAATGGGATCTCGAGGAAGCAAGGCAGGAAAAGCTGGCCGAACTGAAGGACATGTTCGAACGTCTGCTGCCGCAGTTGCGTGGCGCACCGCTGGTCACCGTTTCGGGCAAGACGGGTCGCGGCCTTGACCGCCTGCACGAGGCGATCGTGAAAGCCCATGCCACATGGAACCGCCGCGTGCCCACCGCCCGGCTGAACACCTGGCTCGGTGCCATGACCGAGGCGCACCCCCCGCCCGCACCCGGCGGCAAGCGTATCAAGATGCGCTACATGACCCAGGTGAAGACACGTCCCCCCGGCTTCATCGTGATGTGTTCCCACCCCGAGGATCTGCCGGACAGCTATCGCCGCTATCTGGTGAACGGCCTGCGCGACCACTTCGACCTGCCGGGCACGCCGATCCGGCTGACCTTCCGCTCGCAGGGCGACAAGAATCCGTTCCGCGCGCCCAAGTTCCACACGCCCAGCCGGTTGCGCAAACACAAGGACGGCTGGAAAAAGGACTGACAGTAGGCCCGGGCGAGGCCCGCGCCTTGTGGCAGGAAATCAGCCCCCCGCAATCGGGGGGGCGGCAATCGGGGGGCGTGATTTTCGCGCGCCGCAGCTCACGGCGCAGATCATGGCGGCGTCCGGCCCCGATGCCCCATCACGATGCCCCCCCTCACGATTCCCTTCGATCACGATGCGGCGCGCATTGGCGAACGCCGCACCGGGGGCGGGCTCACTCCAGGATGCCGGTCGCCGAAATCCGGGTCTTGCCGCCCAGGTAGGGCCACAGCACCTCTGGCAGGTCCACCGAGCCGTCGGCCTGCTGGCCATTCTCCAGCACCGCGATCAGACAGCGGCCAACCGCCAGGCCCGACCCGTTCAACGTGGCGACATATTCGGGCTTGCCGCCCGCCCCGCGAAAGCGCGCATTCATCCGTCTGGCCTGGAACTGGCCGCAGGTGGAAACCGAACTGATCTCGCGATAGCGATTCTGCCCGGGCAACCAGACCTCCAGGTCATGCGTCTTCTGCGCGCCGAACCCCATGTCGCCGGTGCACAGCACGATGGTGCGATAGGGCAGGCCCAGCCTTTCCAGGATGGCTTCGGCGCATTTCGTCATGCGCTCGTGCTCGTCCAGCGCCGCTTCGGGGGCGCAGATCGTGACCATCTCGACTTTCTCGAACTGGTGCTGGCGCAGCATTCCGGTCGTGTCCTTGCCGGCGCTGCCGGCCTCGCTGCGGAAGCATTGCGTATGGGCGGTCATCCGGATCGGCAGGGCGGATTCGTCCAGGATCTCGCCCGCGACCAGGTTGGTCAGGGTGACTTCACTGGTCGGGATCAGCCACCAGCCATTCGTGGTCTGATAGGAATCCTCGGCGAATTTCGGCAGCTGGTTGGTGCCATACATCGCCTCCTCCTTCACCAGGACCGGTGTCCAGGTCTCGGTCAGGCCATGGTCGTTGACATGGGTGTCCAGCATGAATTGCGCCAGCGCCCGGTGCACCCGGACCACGGCGCCGCGCAGCACCACGAAACGGCTGCCGGAAATCTTGGCCGCGGCCTCGAAATCCATGCCCGGCCTGACGCCCGCGATCTCGAAGTGCTCGCGCGGCGGGAAGGCAAAGTTGCGCGGGCTGCCCCAGCGGCGGATTTCGACATTCTCGGTCTCGTCCCTGCCCACCGGTACCGTCGCCAGCGGGCTGTTCGGAATGCGCAGCAGGGCATCCTTGAGCTGCTGGTCATAACCCGCCGCGGCTTCGTTCAGCCTTGCGATGTGATCCTTCCTGTCGGCCACCAGGCGGCGCAGGCGGTCAAATTCCGCCTCGTCCTTCTTCGCCCTGGCGGCGCCGGCTTCCCTGGACAATGCGTTGAGCTCGGCCTGAAGGGTTTCGCTGCGATGGATCGCCTCGCGGCGCTGCATGTCCAGAGCCAGCAGCTCCGCCGACATGGGATCCAGCCCCCGACGCGCCAGCGCCGCGTCGAATGCGGCGGGGTTTTCGCGGATGGCGCGGATGTCATGCATGGCGGACCTCAAATTCCCGATGGTTTTCCCCCATATGCAACGGAACGTGACGCGGGTGAAGCCCGAAAGCCGATCCGCCCCGCTCCGCCTTGCCTTGCGCTGCCCGCCGCCCGGCGATAGGGTGCCCGCCGGAATTCGGGGCTTTGCTGCCCCAGAAAGAGGAAAGATGCTCGTCACCGCCGCCTATGCCCAGGACGCTTCCGCCGCCACCGGAGGCGCCAGCGCCTTGGTCCAGTTCGTGCCGCTGGTCCTGATCTTCGTCATCATGTATTTCCTGATGATCCGCCCGCAGCAAAAGAAGCTCAGCAATCACAGGGCCATGGTGGCGGCCTTGCGGCGTGGCGACCAGATCGTCACCGGCGGCGGCATCCTGGGCAAGGTCACCAAGGTCGGCGAGGACTCGATGATCGAGGTCGAGATCGCCGATGGCGTGAAGGTCAAGGTGGTGAAGTCCACCATCACCCAGGTCCTTTCCAAGACCGATCCCGCCCCCGCCGCCCAGGGCTGAACCCATGCTGCACACGCCGCTGTGGAAGCGCCTTCTGGTCCTGGGCCTGGTGCTGTTCGGGCTGGTCATGGCCATGCCGAACCTGTTCTACACCCGGGTCGAGACCCACAACGATGCGCTGGCCGCCGTGACCAAGGCCGGCGGCGTCGCCACGCCCGAGCAGCAGGCGGCGCTGGATCAGTGGCCCGATTTCCTGCCCAACCGGCTGGTGAACCTGGGCCTCGACCTGCGCGGCGGCGCCCATCTCCTGGCCGAAGTGCAGCTGGCCGATGTCTACAAGACCCGGATGGACAGCTTCTGGCCGCAGGTCCGCGACGCGCTGAAGGATCTCCGCGACCAGGTCGGCGCCATCCGCCGCGCGCCCTCCGATCCCGGCGTGCTGCGCGTCTCGCTGTCGAATCCTGCCGGTGCCGAGGCCGCCGTCGCCGCGATCCAGAAGCTGAATTCCCCCGTCGTCAGCCTGACCGGCGTGGGTCAGAGCGTCTTTGACGTGACCAATGACAACGGCACGATCGTCATCACCCTGTCAGAGGCCGGCAAGCTGGCCGCCGACAAGCAGACCATGGACACTTCGCTGACCGTGATCCGCCGTCGCGTCGACGCCGCGGGCACGCGCGAACCCTCGATCCAGCGCCAGGGCGCCGACCGGATCCTGATCGAAGTGCCGGGCGTGGGCTCGGCGCAAGAGTTGAAGGACATCATCGGCACCACGGCCAAGCTGACGTTCAACCAGGTTCTGGGCCGCACCTCGGACCAGAATGCCAACCCCGGGCCGCGTCAACTGGTGCTGCCGGATGCCGAACAGGAAGGCGTCTATTATATCATCGACGAAACGCCGGTGGTCACCGGCGACGACCTGACCAATGCCCAGCCCTCGTTCGACCAGAACAACCGCCCGGCCGTGTCGTTCCAGTTCAACGTCAGCGGCGCGCGGGCCTTTGGCGACTATACGGCCCAACATATCGGCGAACCCTTCGCCATCGTGCTGGACGGCAAGGTGATCTCGGCCCCCACGATTCAAAGCCATATCGGTGGCGGGGCGGGCATCATCACCGGCAATTTCACCGTGGAAAGCTCGACCAACCTGGCGGTTCTGTTGAAATCCGGTGCCCTGCCGGCCTCGATGAAATTCCTGGAGGAACGCACGATCGGCCCGGAACTGGGGCAGGATTCGATCGACGCCGGCAAGATCGCCGCCGGGGTCGCGGTCCTGCTGGTGGGTCTGTTCATGTTTGCGTCCTACGGCCTGTTCGGCCTTTTCGCCAACATCGCGCTGACCATCGAACTGGCCCTGCTGTTCGGCTGTCTGTCGATGATCGGCGGCACGCTGACCCTGCCCGGCATCGCCGGCATCGTGCTGACCATCGGCACCGCGGTCGACGCCAATGTTCTGGTCTATGAACGTGTGCGCGAGGAATTGCGCCACGCCAAGTCGCCGGCACGCGCCATCGAACTGGGCTATGAGCGTGCGCTTTCGGCCATCGTCGACGCCAATGTCACCACGCTGATCACGGCGGCGGTGCTGTATTACTTCGGGGCCGGCCCGGTGCGCGGCTTTGCCGTGGCGCTGTTCTTCGGCATCATCACCTCGGTTTTCTGCGCGATGTATGTGACCCGCGCGATGATCGAGATCTGGTTCAACTGGCGCAAGCCCAAGACCCTGATCGTGTAAGGACAAACCCATGGCATGGCGTCTCAGACTTGTCGCTGAACACACGCGGATCGACTTCTTCCGCTGGCAATGGATCACCTTCGGCGGCTCGATGGCGCTGATGGTGGCGGCCTTTGCCTGCTGGGGCCTGTTCGGCCTGAATTTCGGCATCGACTTCCAAGGTGGCACCACGATCCGCACCGAAAGCCCGGTGCCGATCGACACCGGGCTTTACCGGCACACGCTGGAAAGCCTGGACGTGGGCGATGTCGCCGTGAACGAGGTTTTCGACCCGTCCTTCGGCGCCGACAAGCACGTGGCCTCGATCCGGATCGGCGCCAGGGACGGCGCCGCTGCCGTGGCGCCCGAAACCGTCGATGCCGTGAAGGCCGCGCTCAGCAAGATGGACCCCAAGATCACCTTCGCCTCGGTGGAAACGGTGGGGCCGAAAGTGTCCGGCGAGCTGGTCTGGTCCTCGATCGTGGCGCTGTCGGTCACATCGATCGGCATCATGCTCTACATCTGGCTGCGCTTCGAATGGCAGTTCGCGCTGGGGGGCGTTCTGGCGCTGCTGCATGACGTGTTCATCACGGTCGGCATCTTCGCGGTCTTCCAGATCAAGTTCGATCTGACCATCGTGGCTGCGCTGCTGACGATCCTTGGCTATTCGATCAACGACACGGTGGTGGTCTTCGACCGGCTGCGCGAGAACCTTATCAAGTACAAGACCATGCCGCTGCGCGATGTCATGAACCTTTCGGTCAACGAAACCCTCAGCCGCACGCTGATGACCTCGCTGACCACGCTGATCGCGGTGGGCTCCATGCTGGTGCTGGGCGGCGACGTGATCCGCGGCTTCTCCTTTGCGATCTTCGTCGGCATCATTCTCGGCACCTATTCTTCGGTCTATGTCGCCAAGAACCTGGTGCTGTTCCTGGGTCTGGACCGCAGCGACAAGCCCAAGGCCAGCAAGGGCGGCGATCACGAATTCGCCAATATCGACGCCTAGGGGGTTTCCCCCAGGCCACACAGAACCATATGGGTGCCCGATGCGCCTGACCGAAATCACCTATGGCACCGCCCAGGCCTTCGAGGGCTACGGTCCCGGCTTCTTCCGGGTCGGCGGCCATGTGCTGCGCGGCGCGGTGCTGGTGACGCCCTGGGACGCCGGCCCCTGGGGCGGGCTGGGCGACTGGGCCGGCCCGGTTAGCCTCAAGGACAGGATCGACGTGCTGCTTCTGGGCATGGGCGCCGAAATCGCCCATGCGCCCCGCGCATTTCGCGAGGCGGTCGAGGCCGACGGCATCGGCCTTGACGTGATGAGTTCGCCCGCCGCCGCCCGCACCTACAACGTGCTGCTCGGCGAAGGCCGTCGCATCGCTGCGGCCCTTCTGCCCGTCTGACCGCGAGACGGGCATTCCTGCCCGCCCTGGTGAGGCGACAACGGGCCGGATATTGCCGGCCCAGCCAGGCCGCCAGAACTTGCCACTTCGTTAATTCCACAAAATTTATGCTGCAAATTCAAAAGGCTGCCTGGCGTAACACGGTGTTACGCCTGCGATGACACCCTTGCCATCACCCCATGCGCCCGGCTAAAGCTGTGCCATGACAACTGCCCTCATCACCGGCGCCGGCGCTCCTCAGGGCATCGGCATGGCCATAGCCCGCGCCTTGGCCGGGCAGGGCCATGATCTGGTGATCGCGGCGACTTCGGGCCGCATCCACGCCCGCGCCGCCGAACTCGCGGCCGAGGGCGCCTGGGTCACTGCCTTCCAGGGCGACCTGACCGATGCCGCCGCCGTGGATCGCCTGGCCGATCTGGCCGGCCCGGTCGACATCCTGGTGAACAATGCCGGCATGGGCTCGGTCAGCGAACCCGCCGCCCTGTCGGGGTTCCTCGCGATGCCGATGCAGGCCTGGCGCCGCCAGATCGAGGTCAGCCTGACCAGCGCCGTCCTGGTGACCCGCGCCGTCCTGCCCGGCATGCTGGATCGAGGCTGGGGCCGGGTGGTGATGATGTCCTCTGTCACCGGTCCCGCGGTCGCCATCCCCGGCGCGGCGGCCTATGCCGCCGCCAAGGCCGGCATGATGGGCCTGGTGCGCACCCTGGCGCTGGAAGTGGCCGGGCACGGCGTTACCGTCAACGCCATCGGCCCCGGCTGGATCGCGACCGAGGCGCTGACCGAGGCCGAGACAGCCGCCGCCCGGCATAGCCCGATGCAGCGCGCCGGCACCCCTGCCGAGGTCGCCGCCTGCGCCGCCTTCCTGGCCTCGCCGGCGGCGTCCTATGTGAACGGCATCCTGCTGGTCGTCGACGGCGGCAACAGCCTGCAAGAGATGAAGGGTCCATGACCCCCGGCGCCCGCGCCGCGGCGGCGATCGAGATCCTGGATGCCATCCTTGCCGGGCAGGCGGCAGAGCCTGCCCTGGCCAACTGGGCGCGCGGCCACCGTTTCGCCGGCTCGGGTGACCGCCTGGCCATCCGCGACCTGGTGTTCGATGCCCTGCGCCGGCGCCGCTCTGCCGCCCTCATGGGGGCCGGGCCAACCGGCCGCGGCCTGATCCTGGGCCTGCTGCGCCAGCGGGGTGAGGCGGGGCTGTTCTCGGGCGAAGGCCATGCCCCGCCGCCACCCGGCCCGCACGAGGCGGCACAAATCCCGCAGGGTGCCGCCGCGCTCGATGTTCCCGACTGGTTGCTGCCCAGGCTGCAACGCGCGCTCGGGCCAGATTGCACCCCGGTCCTGCAGGCCATGCGGCATCGTGCGCCGGTCTATCTGCGGGTCAATCTGGCGCGGACCAGCCGGGACGCTGCGCGCGCTGCCCTGGCGGCCGAGGGCATCCTGGCCGATCCGGAACCCGGATCGCAGACCGCCTTGCAGGTCACGCAGAACGCGCGCAAGATTCAGGGCTCGTCGGCCTATCTCGGCGGGCTCGTCGAACTGCAGGATCTCTCCAGCCAGCAGCTCTGCGAAGCCCTGCCGCTGGCCGATGGCATGACCGTGCTGGATCATTGCGCAGGCGGCGGCGGCAAGACCCTGGCCATGGCCGCGCTGGCGCGGTTGACCCTTTGCGCCCATGACGCCGCCCCGCAGCGGATGAAGGATCTGCCCCACCGGGCCGAACGCGCCGGCATCAGCGTTACCCTGACCGAGCGCCCGGCGCGGCTGGCTCCGTTTGATCTGGTGCTGGCCGACGTGCCCTGTTCCGGCTCGGGCAGCTGGCGGCGCGAGCCGATGGGCAAGTGGAGCCTGACCGAAACCCGGCTGGCCGAACTGACCCGGACCCAGGCGCAGATTCTCGACACCGTTGCCTCATGGGTCGCGCCGCGCGGGCAGCTGGCCTATGCCACCTGCTCGTTGTTGATGGAAGAGAACGAAGACCAGATCACTGCCTTTCTGGCGCGGCACCCCGGATGGGTCTGCCACCTGCAACAGCGTTGGTCGCCCCTGACTGGCGGCGATGGCTTCTTCCTGGCGCTGTTGACGCCGCCCTGCGGCAGACATACACAACCTTACGCTGTTTTTCCGATCCGGTTAAGCTGCGGTTAACACTTCTCGGAGTGAATGGGGCCATTGAGGTTTCGGAACGGGGGCCGGCCTTGACCGACACGACCCAGCCTGTGAAGTTCGCCGCGGCCGACGACGGTTCGGGGGGCGGGCGCAACCTGGCCCTGATGACGATCGCCGGTCTCTCAGCCATGCTGGCTTTCGTGCTGCACGATCCGGTCGCGCAATTGGCGGCCACGGCGGCGGCCGTGACCCTGGGGGCCACGGCCCTGGGCTTTGCCCTGCGGGAACGCTGGCGGCGCCTGGGGCTGGACCGTCGGGTGCGTGTGCTGGCCGAACTGCTCGGCGAAGATGCCGCGCCCTGCTTCATGACCGATGCGTCGGGGCAGATCCTCTGGGCCAATGGCAGCGCCGCCAGCCGGTTCGAGACGGCCGAAACCGGCTCGCTTGCGGCCACCTTGACCCCGCATTTTGCCGCTCCGGGTGCGGTCCTGTTCCGCCTGCAGAATCGTGCCGCCCTTTCCGGGGCAGCGCGGGAAGACGTGGTGACCCGAATTGGCCACACCAGGCTTACGGTCAATCGGGTCGGCGATGGCCGCTTCCTCTGGCGTCTCGAAGAGTTTCAGGACCGCAGCGCCAGCCGCAACGGCGATGCCGTCGGCCTGCCGATGCTGACCGCCAACAAGGCCGGCGTGGTCTTGTTTGCCAACGAGGCGATGCGCCGCCTGCTGGGCGGGCGGCCCAAGCGGCTGGACCGGATCTTCACGACGCAGGTGCTGCATTCCGGGGAAATCGTGCAGGTTGCCACCAGCGACGGCCCGGTGCGTGCGCTGCTGGCGGAGATCGAGGGTGTGGGGGAACGGCGCGAAATCTACCTGCTGCCGGTTCCTGACGCGGATGCCGCGCCGGACGGGCCTGGTTTTGACGACCTGCCGGTCAGTCTGATGACCTTTGCCGCGGATGGCACCCTGATCGAGGCCAATGCCGCAGCCCGCGCCATGATCGGACCCCTGGGCGAGGCGGGGGTGCCGTTTCACCAGATGTTCGAGGGGCTGGGGCGGCCGGTTTCGGAATGGCTGGCCGATGTGGCCGCGGAACGCATCCAGGGCGGGGCCGAGACGATGCGCCTGCGTCGACAGGAACGCGAGATCTTTGTGCAGGTCACGTTGCGGCGGATGGCCGATCGTGGGCGCGGCGTGGTGATGGCCGTGCTGCATGACATGACCGCGCTGAAATCGATGGAGGCGCAGTTTGCCCAAAGCCAGAAGATGCAGGCCATCGGTCAGCTCGCCGGCGGGGTGGCACATGATTTCAACAACCTGTTGACCGCCATTTCCGGCCATTGTGATCTGCTGCTGCTGCGACACGACCGCGAGCACCCCGATTTCGCCGATCTCGAGCAGATTCACCAGAACGCCAATCGGGCGGCGGCGCTGGTCAATCAGCTGCTGGCCTTCTCGCGCAAGCAGACCTTGACGCCGCAGCAACTGGATCTGGAGGAAGTGCTTTCCGACCAGGCCTATATGCTGAAACGGCTGGTGGGCGAGAAGATGCGTCTCGAGCTGATACCCGGCTCGGGACTGGGACCGATCCGCGCCGACCGGCGCCAGCTGGAACAGGTGGTGATGAACCTCGTGCTGAACGCCAGGGACGCGATGCAGCGCGAAGGCACCATCACCGTCGAGACCGAGGCGGTCAGCCTGGCCGAGCCGCTGCGCCGCGACCGGGCCATCGTGCCAGCCGGCGAATGGGCCGTGATTCGGGTCAAGGACCGCGGCCATGGCATCCCGCAGCCGCAGATCGAGAAGATATTCGAGCCCTTCTTCACTACCAAGAAGGCGGGCGAGGGCACGGGGCTGGGCTTGTCGATGGCCTATGGCATCGTGAAGCAGTCGGGCGGCTACATCTTTGTCGACAGCGAAGTGGGGCAGGGCACGGTGTTCCATCTGTGGTTTCCCATCGTCAAGGCGGCCGAACCCGTCGCCGCGCCGGCTCCGCGCCGCAAGACCGGCAACCGTCAGGGCGAAGGCGTCGTCCTCCTGGTCGAGGACGAGGCGCCGGTGCGCGCCTTTGCCGCCCGGGCCCTGCGGATGCGCGGCTACACCGTTCTCGAGGCCGAAACGGCCGAAGCCGCGCTGGACCAGCTGAAGGATCCGGCACTGCAGGTCGATCTTTTCGTGACCGATGTCGTCATGCCGGGTCTGGATGGCCCGACCTGGGTGGCCGAGGCGCGCAAGGCACGGCCGGATGTGAAGGTGGTCTTTGTCTCGGGCTATGCCGAGGATGTGCAGTCCGAAACCCAGGCCAGGCTGCCGAATTCGGTTTTCCTGCCGAAGCCCTTCTCGCTCAGCCAGCTGACCGAGACGGTGCAGGCCCAGTTGGGCTGACGACTCATTCGGCCAGCGAGGAGTAGACCTCGAATTCGCGTGCGCCGAAGTCACGCAGCCGGCTTTCGACATCCGGCGACAGGCGGGTCTCGCCCTGGGGCGACACATTGACACGCGGCAAGTCGATCTTCATCTGCAGCTTGTGTTCCAGGAAACCCAGGAAGCGATCCATCCGGTCATAACGGAAGATCCGGTCGCATTGCCTTCCGCCGATCGGCGCCAGGAACTGGGCCTGGCTGCCGACACGCGCGAATTCGGGCTGGGTCTCCTGGCACCAGGCGCGCACGAAATCGTCAAAGCTCTTGCCCCGGGTCGACTTGTCATCCACCTCATCCTTGCGCTGGCGGTAGCGATACCAAGAACCCAACCAGTCGATCGGTTCGCGCATGACGCCGACGACGGTGAACTTGTGGTCCTTGCCATCGCCGACATAGGGCGCAAGAAACCGGTGATACCTGTTGGCGCCGGTGTGCTTCAGTTGCGGCGGGCGTTGCACGACAATGGCGGCATGCGGTGCCAGCGTCTCTTCCAAGGCGGTCGTTCCGGTCTTGGGATTGGCCAGAACCACCAGCCTCTGCCGCCAGAAGATGAGCATCGCCGCCTTGCCTCGCTTTTTCCGGGTCTCGTCAACCATTCCTTAACCAACCCGAAGCAAAGCTCAAGCTGTGAAGAATTTGATTGAAATGTTCCCGTTTTGTGCGCATCAATGGCAAACAAAACCGGAACAGTCTTGCGGTTGCCGCCTGCGGGTGGCTATGAAATAAGGGGCAAGGACGATGAACACGGCGTCACTTTTCGACCTGAACGGGAAGCGGGACATGGACAAGAAGAAGGCGCTGGAAAGCGCGCTGGCCCAGATCGAGCGGCAGTTCGGCAAGGGATCGATCATGAAGCTGGGCCAGGACAGCGCGGTGATGGATATCGAATCCACCTCGACCGGCAGCCTGGGCCTGGACATCGCGCTGGGTATCGGTGGCCTGCCCAAGGGCCGCATCGTCGAGATCTACGGGCCGGAAAGTTCGGGCAAGACGACGTTGACGCTGCATGTCGTGGCCGAAGAGCAGAAGAAGGGCGGGGTTTGCGCCTTTGTCGATGCCGAACATGCGCTGGACCCGCAATATGCCAAGAAACTTGGCGTCGACCTGGACGAATTGCTGATCAGCCAGCCCGACACGGGCGAACAGGCGCTGGAAATCGTCGATACGCTGGTGCGCTCGGGCGCGGTCAGCCTGATCGTTGTCGACTCGGTCGCGGCGCTGGTGCCGAAATCCGAAATCGAAGGCGACATGGGCGACATGCAGATGGGCAGCCAGGCCCGGCTGATGAGCCAGGCGATGCGCAAGCTGACCGCCAGCATCGGCCGCTCCAACTGCATGGTGATCTTCATCAACCAGATCCGCATGAAGATCGGCGTGATGTTCGGCAGCCCCGAAACCACCACCGGCGGCAACGCCCTGAAGTTCTATGCCAGTGTCCGGCTGGATATCCGCCGCATCGGCTCGGTCAAGGATCGCGACGAAGTTACCGGCAACACGACCCGGGTGAAGGTGGTGAAGAACAAGGTGGCGCCGCCCTTCAAGGAGGTGGAATTCGACATCATGTATGGCGAGGGCATTTCCAAGACCGGCGAGATCGTCGATCTGGGGGTGAAGGCCGGCATCGTGGAAAAGTCGGGCTCCTGGTATTCCTACGGCGACGAACGCATCGGCCAGGGTCGCGAGAATGCCAAGGCATTCCTGAAGGCCAATCCCGATATCGCCAGGGCCATCGAAGATCGTATCCGTTCGGCCTCGGGCTTGGATCTGTCGATGGCCCCCGCCGACCGCAACGAGGTGATGGAGGAATAATCCTTCACCCCGATGCAGCGGCCGCGCGCGCTCTGGCCAGCGGGGCGCGCGTGGTCGCTTCTTTGGCGGTGGACAGGGGCGAATGCGGGGGCTAAACGAGGGTCCAACCCAGGTTGCAAGCCCTTGGAAGGTCGCCTCGACATGCCGTCTCTGAACGATATCCGGACCACTTTTCTCGATTACTTTGCCCGCAACGGGCACAAGGTGGTCGAAAGCTCTCCCCTGGTGCCGCGCAACGACCCGACGCTGATGTTCACCAACTCGGGCATGGTGCAGTTCAAGAACCTGTTCACCGGGGTCGAGACACGGGATTACAAGCGCGCCACGACCGCGCAGAAATGCGTGCGCGCCGGCGGCAAGCACAACGATCTGGACAATGTGGGCTACACCGCCCGGCACCATACCTTCTTTGAAATGCTGGGCAATTTCAGCTTTGGCGACTATTTCAAGGATCAGGCCATCGCCTATGCCTGGGAGCTGCTGACCACCGATTTCGGCCTGAACCCCGACAGGCTTTGCGTCACCGTCTATCACACCGATGACGAGGCGGCGGCGATCTGGAAGAAGGTCGCTGGCCTGCCCGACCACCGGATCATCCGCATTGCCAGCGATGACAATTTCTGGCGCATGGGTCCGACCGGTCCCTGCGGACCCTGCACCGAAATCTTCTATGACCACGGCGAGCATATCTGGGGTGGCCCGCCCGGCAGTGCCGAGCAGGACGGCGACCGCTTCATCGAGATCTGGAACAACGTGTTCATGCAGAACGAACAGTTCGCCGATGGCACGATGCGCCCGCTGGACATGCAGTCGATCGACACCGGCATGGGGCTGGAGCGGATCGGCGCGCTGTTGCAGGGCAAGCATGACAACTACGACACCGACCTGATGCGCAGCCTGATCGAGGCCAGCGCGCATGCGACCTCTTCGGACCCCGATGGCATCGGCAAGATTCATCACCGGGTGATCGCCGACCACCTGCGCTCGACCTCGTTCCTGATCGCCGATGGCGTCATGCCCTCGAACGAGGGCCGCGGCTATGTGCTGCGCCGGATCATGCGCCGCGCGATGCGTCACGCCCATATGCTGGGCGCCCAGGATCCGGTGATGTTCCGGCTGGTTCCGGCCCTGGTGCGCCAGATGGGTGCGGCCTATCCCGAACTGACCCGCGCGCAAAGCCTGATCGAGGAAACGCTGAAGCTGGAGGAAACCCGCTTCATCACCACGCTGGACCGCGGCCTGAAGCTGCTGGACGAGGAACTGGCCCGCCTTCCCGAAGGCAGCGATCTGCCGGGCGCGGCAGCCTTCAGGCTGTATGACACCTATGGCTTTCCACTGGACCTGACCCAGGACGCCCTGCGCGAAAAGGGTCGTGCGGTGGATGTGGCGGGTTTTGAGGCTGCGATGGCAGAGCAGCGCGCCAAGGCCCGGGCCTCCTGGGCAGGGTCGGGCGAGGCCAAGGATGCCAAGATCTGGTACGAGATCGCCGAAGCCAACGGCACGACCGAATTCCTGGGCTATGACACCGAGGCCGCCGAAGGCGTGATCGTGGCGCTGGTCAGGTCGGGCGAGGCGGTGGGTGCGGTCCAGACCGGCAGCGAGGTGCAGATCGTCGTCAACCAGACGCCGTTCTATGCCGAGTCGGGCGGTCAGGTGGGTGACGCCGGCCTGATCCGCACCGCCACGGGCCTGGCCGAAGTGAGCGATGTGAAAAAGGCCGCGGGTGTTTTCATCCATGTCGCCCGCGTGGTCGAGGGCGCCATCGCCAAGGGCCAGCCGGCCCGGCTGGAGGTCAACCACACCCGCCGCAGCCAGATTCGCGCCAACCATTCGGCGACGCATCTGCTGCATGAGGCGCTGCGCCGCACCCTTGGCGATCACGTCGCGCAAAAGGGCAGCCTGAATGCCCCCGACCGGCTGCGCTTCGATTTCAGCCACACCAGCGCCATGACTGCGGCCGAGCTGGCGCAGGTCGAGGCCGAGGTGAACGAATACATTCGGCAGAACAGCCCGGTCGAAACCCGGATCATGACGCCGGATGACGCCCGCAGCCTGGGCGCCCAGGCGCTGTTCGGCGAGAAATACGGCGATGAAGTGCGCGTCGTGTCGATGGGGGTGCTCGATGGCTCGGGCAAGGGGGCCGACGGTCGCACCTATTCGCTCGAGCTTTGCGGCGGCACCCATGTGCGCCGCACGGGCGACATCGGCGCCTTTGTCTGCCTGAGCGAAAGCGCATCTTCGGCGGGCGTGCGCCGGATCGAGGCCCTGACCGGCCAGGCGGCGCTGGATCATCTGCGCGGCCAGGCCGCCCGGCTGATCGAGGCCGCGGCGGTGCTGAAGGCCGCTCCGGCGGAACTGGTCGACCGTGTGAAAGCCCTGGTGGACGAACGCCGCGCCCTGCAGGCCGAGGTGGCCACGCTGCGGCGCGAGGTCGCGCTGGGCGGCAAGTCGGGCGGGCCCGCCGTGCGCGAGGTCGCCGGAATCAAGCTGATCGCCCAGGTGCTGCAGGGCGTGTCGGGCAAGGATCTGCCCCCCCTGATCGACGAGATGAAGGCGCGGCTCGGCTCTGGCGCGGTGGTGCTGATCGCCGACACCGGGGCCAAGCCCGCGGTCGCGGCGGGCGTGACCGCCGACCTGACCAGCCGGATCAGCGCCGTGACTCTGGTCAAGGCCGCGGCCGAGGCGATGGGCGGCAAGGGCGGCGGTGGCCGCCCCGACCTGGCCCAGGCCGGGGGGGTCGACATCGCCGGCGCCGAAGCCGCGATCAGGGCGGCCGAAGCCGCACTGGGGGCCTGAGATGCCCTCGGCACTGTGGATCGCGCATGTGAAGGTTACGGACGCCGCTGCCTATGGCGAATATGCCAGGCGGGCCACGCTGGCCATCGCCGCCCATGGCGGGGTGTTCCTGGCGCGTGGCGGGCGCTATGTGCAGCTGGAGGGCAACGACCGGCCGCGCAATGTCGTGGCCCGGTTTCCCAGCCTGGAGAAGGCGCTGGAATGTTATCACTCGCCCGCCTATCAGGCGGCGCTCAGCTTCGCCAAGGGCGCTGCCGAAAGGGATTTGCTGGTGGTGGAAGAGGCCGAGTGACCCTCCTCATCGCGAATCGGGCCAGCGGCCAGTCCGCCGGGCCCGGCAGCGATTTCCCCGAAATTCGGGAAAATCGCCAGTTTTCGGGGCGATACGGCCTATCGTTTCCAGCCGGTCAACAGTGCACAGACGCTGTTCCCGAGCCCAGGCGGCAATAACGGGTCTCGCCGCAATTCTTAGTCCATTTGGGTCATGCGCCTGCCGTGATCCGGCCATAAATTGGACACAGAAAAGTCCCGGAGGTCATGATGCGGTATTCGAGATTCGCGGCGGCCGTATTTGCCGTGGCCCTTGGCGGCGCAGCCGCCATGGCAAGCACGGTCGAGGCGGATTTCACCGGCTCTGCAGTCTCTGGCGGCGGCATCGGCGGCGCCGATTTCAGTGCCTTTGGCAAGAGCGCCACATCTTCTGGCCCTGGGGCAGGGGTCTATGCCTATATGTTCGGCAGCGCGAACGACGCGCCGATCAACCTGGCCCAGCCGTCCAGCGCCGATCCGATCAATCCGGTCAAGCTGGGTCGCGTCACCTATTCCAACTGCGAATGGGTTCCCCAGTCGAAGGATTGCGAATTGACGGTGGGTGAGCGCATCGTTCGCATCTCGCTTTCGGGTGTGAGCTTCAGCAAGGTGGCCACGGTTCCGTTGCCGGCCGGTCTGGGTATGCTGGGTGCATCTCTGGCCCTGCTGGCCCTGGTCACGCGCCGCCGTCGCACGGCCTTGGCCGCCGCCTGATCAGGGGCGCGGCGCAGCCATCGCTGCAATGCAGACGGGCCGGTGGCTATCCACCGGCCCGTCTGCTTGCCGCCCGGCCTGGGCGCGGTCAGCCCCGCATGCGCCGGTCGACCACCAGAACCAGGTCGATCTGGCGCCGCGTGGCCGTCTTGGCCATGGCAGACTTCACCTGATTGCGCACCGTGTTGATGCTGACGCCGCGGGCTTCGGCGATTTGCCGCAGCGATGCGCCACGAACCATGGCCAGTGCCACCTCGGCCTCGGAACGGGTCAGTGCAAAGGTCGCCTGCAAGTCGATCAGACGTGCGTCCGGAAGCGGCGCTGCAGAAGAAGTCACAGGATCAACCCCATTTGCTGCACAAGGGCATCGCGGGCATCGCATCTTTCGCGCCCGGCCTGACGATAGTGCCAAGCTCCCGGCCGGACCACAACGGTCGAGGCAACCGGCAGGCCGCGGCCGCCCGGCAAGCCGTCGGTCCGCGGATCACTCCTTGCGGCTTTCCCGTTTGCGGTCATGCGGATCCAGGATCCGCTTGCGCAAGCGGATGATCTTTGGCGTCACTTCGACCAGTTCATCGTCGTCGATATAGGCGATCGCCTCTTCCAGGCTCATTTTCACATGCGGGGTCAGGCGCACGGCCTCGTCGGTGCCGCTGGCGCGCACGTTGGTCAGCTTCTTGCCCTTCAGCGGATTGACCTCGAGATCATTGTCGCGGGCATGTTCGCCGATGATCATGCCGACATAGACCTGTTCCTGCGGACCGATGAACATCCGGCCGCGGTCTTCCAGATTCCACAGCGCATAGGCCACCGAAACGCCGGCCTCGGTCGAGATCAACACGCCCTGGCGGCGGCCCTGGATCGGGCCCTTGTGCGGCGCCCAGCCGTGGAAGATGCGGTTCAGAACGCCGGTGCCGCGCGTGTCGGTCAGGAACTGGCCCTGATAACCGATCAGCCCGCGCGAGGGGACATGCGCAATGATCCGCGTCTTGCCCACGCCGGCCGGCTTCATCTCCACCAGCTCGCCCTTGCGCTCTCCGGTCAGCTTGTCGATCACCGCGCCCGAGAATTCGTCGTCCACATCGATGATGACCTCCTCGATCGGCTCGTTGCGGACCCCGTCGATGTCCTTGAAGATCACGCGCGGGCGGCTGATCGACAGTTCAAAGCCCTCGCGGCGCATGTTTTCGATCAGCACGCCCATCTGCAATTCGCCGCGGCCCGAGACTTCGAAGGCCTCGCCGCCGGGCGTGTCGGCAACCTTGATCGCCACATTGACTTCCGCCTCCCTCATCAGCCGGTCACGGATGACGCGGGACTGCACCTTGTTGCCATCCCGCCCGGCCAGGGGTGAGTCATTGATGCCGAAGGTGACCGAGATCGTCGGCGGATCGATCGGCTGGGCCGGAATCGGCACATCGACCGACAGATCGCAGAGGGTATCGGCCACGGTCGCCTTGGTCATGCCGGCCACGGTGACGATGTCGCCGGCAACGGCCTCGTCCACCGCGGTCTGGGTCAGCCCGCGGAACGCGAGAATTTTCGAGACACGGAACTGCTCGATCCGCTCGCCGGTGCGCGACAGCGCCTTCAGCGTGGCGCCGGGGCGCAGCGTGCCCGCCTCGATCCGCCCGGTCAGGATGCGGCCGATGAACGGATCGGCCGACAGCGTGGTGGCCAGCATGCGAAACGGCTCGGCCGCCGCGGCGATCTGCCGGGGGGCGGGCACATGGCGCACCACCATGTCGAACAGTGCCGACAGATCCTTGCGCGGCCCGTCCAGGCTTTCATCCGCCCAGCCGGCGCGGCCCGAGGCATAGATATAGGGGAAGTCCAGCTGATCGTCGTTTGCACCCAGGTTGGAAAACAGGTCGAACACTTCGTTCAGGGCACGGTCGGGCTCGGCATCCGGCTTGTCGACCTTGTTCAGCACCACGATGGGGCGCAGACCCAGGGCCAGCGCCTTGGCCAGGACGAACTTGGTCTGCGGCATCGGGCCTTCGGCGGCATCCACCAGCAGGCAGACACCATCCACCATGGACAGGATGCGCTCGACCTCGCCGCCAAAGTCGGCATGGCCGGGGGTGTCGACGATGTTGATCCGTGCGCCGTGCCATTCGACACTGGTGCATTTGGCCAGAATGGTGATGCCGCGCTCGCGTTCGATGTCGTTCGAATCCATCGCGCGCTCCGACACCATCTGGCCTTCGCGAAAGGCGCCGGACTGTTTCAGCAGCTCATCGACCAGCGTGGTCTTGCCATGGTCGACATGCGCGATGATGGCGATGTTGCGAAGCTCCATCGGAGGGATCACTTTCAGTGGATTTCAAGGTTGGAAGGCCCTTACCCGGTTTGCCGGCAGAAGGCCAGAGGCGGCGCGGTCAGCGGCGGCCGCGGCGCCGGGCGGCGGAAATCAGCACCAGAAGCGCGACACCTTCAAGGATTCGGTGCAGTTTCAGGCCGACGACGGCCTGGCCAAGGCCGCCCGCCAGCTGTTCGAAACGTGCCACCTGGAGGCCCACGAACAGCGCCAGCAGCCCCATGCCCAGAACCAGCGCCCGGTTGCCGGCCAGGGCCTGCCGGCTGACCCACAGCACCGCGACGGCGCCAGCCGCCCCCAGAACCAGCATGGTCATGCCAAAGGCGCGCTGGAACGCCAGCCGCTGATCGAACCAGCCTTCCTGGCGGGCGACGCAGCGCCCGACCCAGATGACGGTCTGTTGCAGGTCCAGCTGCTTGTTCAGCGCCATCAGCACCAGCACAAGGGTCGCCGTGCCCCACAGGACCCGTTCGCCCGGCAGCCAGTCGCGCCGGACCCACAGCAGTCTCAGAAACAGCCCGCTGGCAAGCACATACAGCACCGTCAGCCCCAACCCACCGATCGTGGGATCGCCGAGATGGGGCTGCCAGACGGCCTCGGCGCAGGCCAGGATCAGCTTCAGCCGATCCAAGAATCCGCCCCGGCCAACGCCTTGTTCAGGTATTCGTCGACCTTTTCCAGAAAGCCGATCGTGGTCAGCCACTTCTGATCGGGGCCGACCAGCAGGGCCAGATCCTTGGTCATGTAGCCATCCTCGACCGCCTGCACCGTCACCTGTTCCAGCGTGGTGGCAAACCGCATCAACTGCGCATTGCCGTCCAGCTTGGCACGGTGCTTCAGCCCTCCGGTCCAGGCATAGATCGACGCGATCGAGTTGGTCGACGTGGCCTTGCCCTTCTGATGTTCGCGGTAGTGCCGCGTCACGGTGCCATGCGCCGCCTCTGCCTCGACGATCTTGCCATCGGGGGTCATCAGCACCGAAGTCATCAGCCCCAGCGAGCCGAAGCCCTGGGCCACCGTATCGGATTGCACGTCGCCGTCATAATTCTTGCAGGCCCAGACATAGCCGCCCGACCATTTCAGGGCCGAGGCCACCATGTCGTCGATCAGCCGGTGTTCATAGGTGATGCCGGCGGCCTTGAACTTGTCCTCGAACTCTTCGGCATAGACCTTGGCAAACAGATCCTTGAAGCGCCCGTCATAGGCCTTGAGAATCGTGTTCTTGGTCGACAGATAGACCGGCCAACCCTTCACCAGGCCATAGTTCAGCGCGGCGCGGGCAAAATCGATGATCGAATCGTCCAGGTTGTACATGCCCATCACCACGCCGGGCGAGGGGGCGTTGAACACCTCGCGTTCGATGACGGTGCCGTCTTCGCCGACGAATTTCAGCGTCAGCTTGCCCTTCGAGGGAAAGTGGAAATCCGTGGCGCGATACTGATCGCCATAGGCGTGGCGGCCGATCACGATCGGGCGGGTCCAGCCCGGCACCAGCCGTGGCACGTTCCGGCAGATGATCGGCTCGCGGAAGATCACGCCGCCCAGAATGTTGCGGATCGTGCCGTTCGGCGACTTCCACATCTGCTTCAGATTGAATTCCTCGACCCGCGCCTCATCGGGCGTGATGGTCGCGCATTTCACGCCGACGCCGTATTTCTGGATCGCCAGCGCCGCATCGACGGTGATCTGGTCATTGGTGCGATCGCGTTCCTCGATGCTCAGGTCGTAATACTTCAGATCGATGTCGAGATAGGGCAGGATCAGCTTCTTCTTGATGAAATCCCAGATGATCCGGGTCATCTCGTCGCCGTCAAGTTCGACAACGGGGTTTGCCACCTTGATCTTCGTCATGTCCGGCCCTCTGCCATGGATTCGCTGGCCAGCGTCTAGCGGAAAAACCGTGTGCGGGAAAGATAGTATGCAATGGCATACCGAAAAACCTGTGCGCGGCTCTGGCCAATTCTCCGGCTTCGCAGGGGGCCTTCCTGCGCCGGCGGGTGGGTTGTCAGTGCGGCAACCGGTTCTGCAGCAGAGGGCTCAGAACCTCGGGCCGGAAGGGTTCGTCCAGAAACTCCAGCAACGGGCGGGCGGCCTCGACCCCGAGGCGGGCCCAGTCTTCATGACGGATCCGCAACACCCGGCCCGGTCGCGCCAGCCGAAAGCTCTGGAACTGCGCCTCGGTCTCGGCGAGCAGGGCATCGACCTGCGCCCTGTCCCAGGCCTGCCACAGGCCCGAATCCAGAACCTCGGCACGCGGCCGTTCGGTCATGACGATGCGCGCACCGGGAAAGCTGTCCAGCAGGAAATCCAGCAGCGCGGCCAGTTCCGCGCCCTGCGACGTATAGCGGATTTCCTTGAACCCCAACCAGCGCGTGCCCGGCGGCGGGCGCAGGACATGGGTGACGAAGGCGGCCAGCAGATCGGCAGCAAAGGCCTCGGGGTCGGCATTCTGCGCGCCGTGCCAGGGGTCATGCGCCGGGCGCAGGGTCTGGCCCTGTTCGGCCTTCAGTCGCCGCACGGATGCGACGGCGCGCCAGATACCCTCGATTGCGGCAAAATTCTCGCCTGCGACATGGGCGCCGGACATGGTGTTCAGCACCGCCTGCACCAGGGTCGATCCGCTGCGGGCATAGCCCACGACAAAGACCGATCCACGCAGCTCGGGCAACAGCGCCGTCAGCCTTTGCCGGATCACCGACACCGGGGTCAGTGCCCGGCGTCCGGCCCGCGCGGCACCTTGGGCGCCGGGCCCTGGCCGCGCCTGGCTTTCAGCGCCTGTTCCAGAAAGGCGCGGCCGCGCCGTTCGGCCAGACGCACCCGGACCGCCGTCATGAAGGCTTCCTGCATCGTGGGCGAGGAATCGGCCAGCACCTTGCCGACCTTGTCGTAGAACCGGTCGTCGCCCAGTTCGTCCAGGGCGGCGATCACGTCGCGGGCCAGGGCATGGGCCAGGTCGTCGACCTCGGACATCAGCGGCTCGCTTCGCCCAGGCGACGCCTGACATAGGCCGAAACCGTGTCGATCAGCGGTTTCATGTGCAGTTCGTCATCCTTGAAGAAGTGATCGGCCCCCTCGATCTCGGTATGGGTGATCGTGATGCCCTTCTGTTCATGCAGCTTGCTGACCAGAACCTTGGTATCCTTGGGCGGGGCCACCTTGTCGGCGGTGCCGTTGATGATCAGCCCCGAGGACGGGCAGGGCGCCAGGAACGAAAAGTCATACATGTTCGCCGGCGGCGCGACCGAGATGAAGCCGGTGATTTCTGGCCGCCGCATCAGCAGCTGCATGCCGATCCAGGCGCCAAAGCTGAAGCCCGCCACCCAGCAGTGCTTGGCGTTCTGGTTCATGGATTGCAGATAGTCGAGCGCCGAAGCCGCATCGCTCAACTCGCCGATGCCCATGTCATATTCGCCCTGGCTGCGACCGACACCGCGGAAATTGAACCGCAGCACCGAAAAGCCCAGGTTGTAGAAGGCATAATGCAGGTTGTAGACCACCTTGTTGTTCATCGTGCCCCCATATTGCGGATGGGGGTGCAGAACGATGGCGATCGGGGCATCGCGGTCCTTCTGCGGGTGATAGCGGCCTTCGAGCCGGCCTTCGGGACCAGCGAAAATCACTTCGGGCATGTGCGCGCGCCTTGCATTGGCCGGGGATTGTTGACGAAATCGCTCGGCTAATTTAGAACCATTCCTGATGACGAGCCGGACAGGGATCCGCTCGTCATGGGTCGGGCTTGAGGTAAGGGCTCGGACCTCTTGCGTCAATGGATTTGAGCGGAAAGGCGTGGCTGGGCGATGAAACTGTCGACCAAGGGGCGATATGCAATGGTGGCGCTGGCCGATCTCGCCATGGCCGAGGCGCAGGTCGAAAAGGCCGCCGACAGGAGCGCCGACAAGGGGGGCGACAAGGGGGGCGACAAGGGCGAGGATCTGATGAGCCTGGCCCAGATTGCCCGCCGCCAGGACATTTCCCTGCCCTATCTGGAACAGTTGTTCGTGAAACTGCGTCGCTCCGGCCTGGTCGAGGCGGTGCGCGGCCCGGGCGGAGGTTACCGCCTGTCGCGCAGCCCGGATGCGATCCGGGTCAGCGAGATTCTGCAGGCGGTCGAGGAAACCGTCGATGCCATGCATCAGGGCGCCGGCGCCTCGGGCGGACATTCGGGCACCAGGGCACAGGACCTGGCCAACCGGCTTTGGGAAAGCCTGTCGGCCAATGTCTATGTGTTTCTGCACCAGACCCGGCTGTCCGACGTGATCCGCGACGAGCTGACCCCCTGTCCGGCCGTGCCGGCCCTGTTGTCGGTGGTGGACGAGGTTTGATCGGCAACACGGGGGGCCAGCCCCCCGATCCCCCCGGGATATTTGAAGCAAGGCGAAAGGGCAGGGGTTTGCGGCGCATCTATCTGGACTGGAACGCGACAACACCGCTGCGTCCCGAAGCGCGGGCGGCGATGGCCGCGGCCATGGATGTGGCGGGCAACCCTTCGTCGGTGCATGCCGAGGGACGGGCTGCCCGGGCGCTGATCGAGAAGGCCCGGGCTCAGGTGGCGGCCGCGCTGGGGGCGGAAGGCGCGGATGTGGTTTTCACCAGCGGCGCGACCGAGGCAGCGGCCCTGGCCCTGGCCGGGCGGGGCCTGCATTGCGCCGGGGTCGAGCACGATGCCGTGGCTGCCTGGTGTGACGTGGATCTGGACGTGGACCGGCAGGGCAGGGTCGCCGTGCCCGATCCCGGCCGCAGCGCGCTGCAACTGGCCAATTCGGAAACCGGCATCCTGCAGGACCTGCCGCAGGGTCTGGCGGTTTCGGACCTGACCCAGGCTTTCGGCAAGTTGCCCATCGCCTTCAACTGGCTGGGCTGCGACATGGGGCTGGTCAGCGCGCACAAGCTGGGCGGGCCCAAGGGCGTGGGGGCGCTGGTGCTGCGCCGCGGTCTGGACGTGCAGCCGGTGCTGCGCGGCGGGGGGCAGGAAATGGGCCGCCGCGCGGGGACCGAAAACCTGATCGGCATCGCCGGATTCGGCGCCGCCGCCGCGGCCGCCGCGCGGGATCTGGCCGATGGCGTGTGGGAGGAAGTGACGCAATTTAGAAATGTTCTAGATTCAGCATTGTCCTCGCCCGAATTTGAGACTATTTCAGTCGGGAATAGCGTGGCGCGCCTGCCCAACACCCTCTGCCTGATCGCGCCCGGATGGAAGGGCGAGACCCAGGTGATGGCGATGGACCTTGCGGGCTTTGCCATTTCGGCGGGTTCTGCCTGCTCCAGCGGCAAGGTCAGGGCCAGCCGCGTGCTGAAATCGATGGGCTTCACCGCCACGCAGGCGGCGCAGGCCATTCGCATTTCGCTGGGGCCGGGGGTGACGCGGGCCGATGTGGAGCGTTTTGTCGAGGCCTGGAGCCGGGAATATCGGCGGATTCGGGCGCGGATGGTGTGAAGATCGGGGCGCAAGCCATTGGACGAAAAGGGCTGGATCATGGGAATGGTTGATACCGAAGTGCGCGATGGCGTCGATCGTGAAACGATCGAGACGGTGCAGGCCATGGCCGGCAAGTACAAATACGGCTGGCATTCCGACATCGAGACCGACTATGCGCCGAAGGGGCTGAACGAAGACATCGTGCGCCTGATCAGCCAGAAGAATGGCGAGCCGGCCTGGTTGCTGGACTGGCGGCTGGACGCGTTCCGTCGCTGGCAGGGCATGGAAGAGCCGCGCTGGGCGATGGTGCATTACCCCGAGATCGACTATCAGGATCAGTATTATTACGCCGTGCCGAAAAGCATGGCCAAGAAGCCGAAAAGCCTGGACGAGGTTGACCCGAAGCTTCTGGCCACCTATGCGCGGCTGGGCATTCCGCTGAAGGAACAGGCGCTGCTGGCGGGGGTCGAGGCGCCCGCTTCCGAACAGGGCACGGGCGAGCGGAGGGTGGCGGTGGATGCCGTCTTCGACTCGGTCTCGGTCGGCACGACGTTCAAGGCCGAGCTGAAGAAGGCCGGCGTGATCTTCTGTTCGATCTCGGAGGCCGTGCGGGAATATCCCGAATTGGTGAGGAAATACCTGGGCAGCGTCGTGCCGCCGACCGACAACTTCTTTGCGACGCTGAATTCGGCCGTCTTTTCCGATGGTTCCTTTGTATACATCCCGCCAGGCGTGCGCTGCCCGATGGAGTTGTCGACCTATTTCCGCATCAATGCCGAAAACACCGGCCAGTTCGAACGCACCCTGATCATCGCCGACCGGGGCTCTTACGTCAGCTATCTGGAAGGCTGCACCGCTCCCAAGCGCGACATCGCCCAGCTGCATGCCGCCGTGGTCGAGATCGTGATTCTGGAAGAGGCCGAGGTGAAGTATTCGACCGTGCAGAACTGGTATCCTGGTGATGAAAGCGGCGTGGGCGGGATCTACAATTTCGTCACCAAGCGCGCCGATTGTCGCGAGGCCAGGGCCAAGGTCATGTGGACCCAGGTCGAAACCGGGTCGGCGATCACCTGGAAATACCCCAGCTGCATCCTGCGCGGCGACGACACCCAGGGCGAGTTCTACTCGATCGCCATCGCCAACAACGCCCAGCAGGCCGACACCGGCACCAAGATGATCCACCTGGGCAAGCGCACCAAGTCGCGCATCGTGTCCAAGGGGATCAGCGCGGGCCGGGCGCAGAACACCTACCGCGGGCTGGTCAGCATGCACCCCAAGGCGGTGAACAGCCGCAATTACACCCAGTGCGACAGCCTGCTGATCGGCGACAGATGCGGGGCCCATACCGTGCCCTATATCGAGGTCAAGAATACCTCCTCGCGTGTCGAGCACGAGGCGACCACCTCCAAGGTCGATGACGATCAGCTGTTCTATTGCCGTTCGCGCGGCATGGACGAGGAAGAGGCCGTGGCCCTGGTGGTGAACGGATTCTGCAAGGAAGTGTTGCAGGCGCTGCCCATGGAGTTCGCGATGGAGGCGCAGAATCTGGTCGCCATTTCCCTGGAAGGCTCGGTCGGCTGAGCTTTCGTGCAATGGACCGTCTTGAGCCCCATGTGCGTCAAGCCTTCCCGGCAACCCTGTCAAGCCGGCTGACAGGGGGGGCAGGGAGTGGCGAATGTTCCGGAGACGGAAAGTTTCCTGCGGCTGCTTCCGACGGACCGGCCGGGCATTTCCGTCATCCGGCA
>JAKALB010000146.1 GCA_021813365.1 Pseudomonadota bacterium
GCGCCCAGCGTCTTCCAGACGACGCCACCCCAGCCCGCCGCATAGGCGCGCTCGACGTTATACGCCTTGTCGGTCGGCGGCGCGCTGGCCAGCCAGAACGGATTGGGGGACTTGATGCCCAGGAAGTTCGAGGAAAGATCGGCCATGCTGCGCTCCTCTCAGTGGGTGCGAGAAAGGGGTTGGGTGCGGGAAAGCGGGGGGTTCGCGGAAACGGAAACGGCAGACCGGCCAGGCCGGGTGCGTCTCAGGGCTGGGCTGTCGTCAGCCAGGCCCAGAGCACCTGGGCCAGATCGCCGCCCCATTCGCCGGATTTCGGGATCAGATAGGCCCAGGCGAGCGCCCCGGGCACATTGGCCATCTGAAAGCGCCAGAAGGGCACGCGGGTCATGCCCGCGACCAGGAAGATCAGCGAGGTCAGCGGCGCGAAGACATGGCTGATCCCCACCGCCCAGACGCCCCAGCGGTTCATCCCGTCGTTGGCCCTGCGCACCCAGTCGGGATGTTCCTCGACCGACCGCCAGCCCAGGATGGCCTGACCGAAGTGATGCCCCAGCCACCAGGCAAAGGTCGATCCGGTCACCGCGCCCAGGGCGGCCCCCAGAAAGATCGGCAGGAAATCCATCTGACCGGTCGAGACCAGCGCGCCCATTCCGACGATGAACGGTGTCGAGATCAGCAGGGTCGACAGGATCGGCGTGGTCTCCACCACCGCCAGCGCAAAGACCCCCCAGCCCGACCATTCGCGGTGCTGGTTCACATAGTCCAGAAACTGTGCCGCCGCTCCGGCCATGCTTGCTCCCCGGGCGAGCCCAGTTCGCAGCTACGCCTCGGGGGCGGGCCTGTCCAGCCCCCTGCTGCAGTGCCGCTGTGGCCCGGGTGGTCACGCTGCGCCCTTCAGGACGGCGTCGATGTCTTCGGCGGCGTCGCGGCCCTGCGCCACCGCCGTCACCGTCAGATCTTCGCCCCCCAGGGCACAGTCGCCCCCGGCCCAGATGCCCTTGACCGAAGTGCGGCCGTGCGCATCCACGACAATCTTGCCCCCCTGGACCTCCAGTCCGTCGGGTGCGCCGGAAAGGGTCTGGCCGATGGCCGTCAACACCTGATCGGCCGGCAGAAGGAAAGTCTGGTCCGTCACCTTCAGCCCATCGGGGCCATCCTGCGTATAGGCGAATTCGACACCGCCATCGCGCACCGCCAGCGGGGCCGCGTGGGTGACGATCCGCACGCCGGCGCTGGTCGCGTGGTCCTGTTCATAGCCCGAGGCCGCCATCCTTTCCTGTCCGCGGCGGTAGACGATGGTCACCGTCTCGGCCCCCAGAAGGCGCGACTGGACGGCGGCATCGACGGCGGTCATCCCGCCGCCGATGACCACCACATTGCGCCCGACGGGGACGGAGGAACGATCCGCCGCCTGACGCAAATCGGCAATGAAATCCACGGCCGGGCGAACAATCGGCTTGTCCTCGCCCGGCACCTTCAGCGCGTTCACCCCGGCCAGACCCAGGCCCAGGAAGACCGCGTGATACTGCCGCTGCAGATCGCTCAGCAACAGGTCGCGCCCCAGCGCCTTGCCGGTCTGGATGGTGATGCCGCCGATCTTCAACAGCCATTCCAGCTCGTCCTGGGCAAAGCGCCCGACCGCCTTGTAGGCCGCCAGCCCGTATTCGTTCAGCCCGCCCGCCTTGGGCCGCGCATCGAAGATCACCACGTCATGGCCCTTCATCGCCAGCCGGTGCGCGCAAGCCAGACCGGCCGGCCCCGCCCCCACGACCGCCACCTTGCGGCCTGTCGCCTTGGCGCGGACAAAGGGGTGAATGCCCTTGGCCATCAGCGTGTCGGTGGCAAACCGCTGCAACCGGCCGATCTCGACCGGCTTGCCCTCGGCCTCCTCGCGTACGCAGGCTTGCTCGCACAAGGTTTCGGTCGGGCAGACACGGGCGCACATGCCGCCGAGGATGTTCTGCGACAGGATCGTCCGGGCCGCCGCCTCCGGTGTGCCGGTCGAGATCTGGCGGATGAACAGCGGGATGTCGATCGAGGTCGGGCAGGCCGTCACGCAGGGGGCATCATGGCAGAAATAGCAGCGATCCGCCGCAACCCGCGCTTCATGCGCATCCAGAGGCGGAATGTGGTCGGCAAAGTTTGCGGCAATCTCGGCCGCAGGCAGACGGCCGGCGGCCATCCCGGGGGTCAGCACAGAATTCGGCACCTTGGCCTCCCTGTTGTCGTTTTCGCAAGTGAAGCACGGGTTCATTTTTTTATCAAATGGTAAATTTTATCCGGCGCAGAATTTTTCCCGTCCTTCGGGCCCCCGGCCGGGGCCTGGGCATCCGGCGAAGGCGCCCATGTGCGGGAACCCTTTTTTCCCGGCCTCACCTGACGTATATAGCACCAGCACGCCCCCGGTCCGGCCCGACGGGAGGCACCAATCCAAGGCCCTGGTCCGGATCGGACCGGACCGGCGACACAAACAACAAGGACGGCCAGGGAACGGCATGAGCAAAAATTCCTCCGAAGCGGATGTGGCCTTCATCTCCGCGCTTGCAGAGTTGCTGAACAAGAACGAGTTGACCGAACTGTCGGTAAAGCGGGAATATGGCGAAGACGACAGCCTGGACGTGCGTGTCGTCAAGCAGGCCAATATCGTGACCGTGGCCGCACCCGCCCCGCCGCCGGATGCGCCGGCAGCCGCCGCCCCTGCGGTCTCGGCCGCGCCGTCGACCGCCGCGGCCGCCCTGCCCGAAGATCCGGCCCAGCACCCGGGTGCCGTGACCTCGCCCATGGTGGGCACGGCCTATCTGGCCGCCGAACCGGGCGCCACGCCCTTTGTCACCCTGGGCTCGGCAGTGACCGAAGGCCAGACCGTGCTGATCATCGAAGCCATGAAGACGATGAACCACATCCCCGCGCCGCACTCCGGCACGGTGAAGCGCATCCTGGTCAGCGACGGCACGCCGGTCGAATATGGCGCGCCCCTGATGATCATCGAGTGAGACGCCCGTGAGCGATCCCATTTTCGAGAAGATCCTGATTGCCAACCGGGGCGAAATCGCACTGCGCGTGATCCGTGCCTGCCGCGAGATGGGCATCCGGTCGGTCGCGGTGCATTCCACGGCCGACACCGATGCGATGCATGTCCGGCTGGCCGATGAATCGGTCTGCATCGGGCCTGCGCCCTCGTCCGAAAGCTATCTGAACAAGGCGCGGATCATTTCCGCCTGCGAGATCACCGGTGCGCAGGCCGTGCATCCGGGCTATGGCTTCCTTTCGGAAAACGCCGCCTTCGCCCAGGCGCTGCAGGATCACGGCATCGTCTTCATCGGCCCGAACGCGGAACACATCCGCATCATGGGCGACAAGATCACCGCCAAGGAAACCGCCAGAAAGCTGGGGATTCCGGTGGTTCCGGGCTCGGACGGCGGGGTTGCGGATTTCGAGGCCGCGCTGAAGGTCGCCGAGACGATCGGTTATCCGGTCATCATCAAGGCCACCGCCGGCGGTGGCGGCCGGGGAATGAAGGTCGCCAGAAACCCCGAAGAGCTGGAAGTCGCCTTCCGCACCGCGCGCAGCGAGGCCAAGGCCGCGTTCGGCAATGACGAAGTCTACATGGAGAAATACCTCCAGCGGCCGCGGCACATCGAATTCCAGGTGTTCGGCGACGGCAAGGGCAAGGCGGTGCATCTGGGCGAGCGCGACTGTTCCTTGCAGCGGCGCCACCAGAAAGTGTTCGAGGAAGCCCCGGGCCCGGTGATCACCGACGAACAGCGCGCGCGGATCGGCAAGATCTGTGCCGATGCGGTGGCTGCGATCAACTACATCGGGGCCGGCACGATCGAGTTCCTGTATGAAGACGGCGAGTTCTATTTCATCGAGATGAACACCCGCCTGCAGGTGGAGCATCCGGTGACCGAGGCCATCTTCGGCGTCGATCTGGTGCGGGAACAGATCCGTGTCGCCTCGGGCCTGCCGATGTCTTTCGGCCAGGATGATCTGGTCATCAATGGCCATGCGATCGAGGTGCGGATCAATGCCGAGAAACTGCCCAATTTCAGCCCCTGCCCCGGCAAGGTGAAAACCTTCCATGCTCCGGGCGGCCTGGGCGTGCGGATGGATTCGGCACTCTATGGCGGCTACTCGATTCCTCCGTATTACGACAGCCTGATCGGCAAGCTGATCGTGCACGGCCGCGACCGACCCGAGGCTCTGGCCCGCCTGAAACGGTCCCTGGGCGAGCTGGTGGTGGATGGCATCGACACGACGGTGCCGCTGTTTCATGCCCTGCTCGAAGAGCCCGACATCCTGACCGGCGACTACAACATCCACTGGCTTGAAAAGTGGCTGGCCACCAGGTTCGACGCCTGACCCGCCTGCGCACCCATGGCCGCCATGGGTGCCGCGCGGCGCCCCTGGGTGCCATGGCCGGCGGCGCGGCCAGGCGGCGCCGGCCAAGCCTCGGGCGGCCCGAACACCGCCTGATCATCCCATGCAACTGACACCCGACCTTTTGCTGCGCGCCTATGCCCTGGGGGTCTTTCCCATGGCGGAAAGCCGCAGTGCCACCGAAATCCGCTGGATCGACCCGCTGCGCCGGACGCATATCCCGCTGGAGGGCTTTCATGTGTCGAAAAGCCTGGCCCGGCACCTGCGCCGCCTGCAAGCCCGTGCCACGCTGAACCAGGCCTTCCGCAGGGTGGTCGAATCCTGCGCCGACAGGCCGGAAACCTGGATCAACGCATCCATCCTCGAGGCCTATGCGGCGCTCTACCGCGCGGGCCATGCCCATTCCGTGGAAGTGTGGGACGGCGACAGGCTGATCGGCGGGGTTTATGGCGTCACGCTGGGCGCGGCATTCTTCGGCGAAAGCATGTTCAGCCGGGCGACCGATGGGTCAAAGATGGCGCTGACCTTTCTGGTTCATCGGCTGCGGGCCGGCGGGTTCCGGCTGTTCGACGTGCAGTTCATGACCGAACACCTGCGCAGTCTGGGCGCCGAGGAAATTCCGCGCGCCCAGTATCATCGGCGCCTGAAGGCGGCGATCGGCCTCCCGGCGACACTCAGCCCGCCGGGTTACGCCCCGGCGCTGAGCGAGGTGCTTCAGACCTTCGGCAGATCGCAGATCAGCACCCAGACATCATAGCGCGGATGGTCCAGCGCCGAGAGCGCCGGAGACGAGGCGATCATCCAGCCGGAAAACACCGGCTTGTCGGCATCGCGCGTCGTGATCGTCAGATGGGCATAGGCCTCGGACGCGGGCGCGTCGGCAGGATAGCGGCAATCGTCAAGCACCAGCCCCAGGCGACCGACCGTCTGCGCGGCACCCGGCTTCAGATCCAGATCGGTGACCAGGCCGGTCAGCTTGTCGAGCACCCGCACCATGGCCCCGGTGGCAGACAGGAATCGCTCTGGCGGCGTGTTCACTTCCGGCAGGGTCGAAGGCGCATTGGGGTCGACCGGCGTCTCTGCCGGCTGGGTCTGGTCGATGGCCGTGTCCTGCGCCAGCGCCGCCGCGAAAAAGCCCCCGCACAGGCCTGCGGACACACCAAGGCCCATCACCAGCGCAAGGGCCGTGCGCCCGGTCATGGGCTGGCCGGCGCCGAGCCGGACGGGCTGGACGACCCGCTGCTGACGAATTTCATCAACAGGTTGATCAGGCTGACCGCGCCTTGCGTGTCCTCGATCTCGTCACCCGGGGCCAGCATGTCGGACATGCCACCCGGGATCAGCTCGACATAGGTTCCGCCCAGCAGGCCGTCCTGCGAGATGACGATGGCGGTGTCGGTCGGCAACTGGATCCCCTGATCGATCGCAATCGCCGCATCGGCCATGTAGGTCGTCGGGTTCAGCGTCAGCCCGGTGATCGTGCCGACCTTGACACCCGCCAGCTTGACATCGGCCCCCACCGTCACCCCTTCGACCGAGCGGAACGAGGCTTTCAGCGGATAGGTTCCCGTCCGGGCCGACAAACCGCTGTCGCGCCCGGCATAGACGGCAAAACCCAGGGCCAGCGCGATGATCGCAGCCCCGGCCAGGACTTCCAGACGCTGGTCAGCCATGACTGCGCCCCCTGGATTCGGCGCGGATCATTCCGGCACCCAGGCCTCGTAATCCGCCCGGGCCTCGGGTGCCGCGCGGCGAATCGAGCCGGGCGGCGCATAGGCCGCATCCGAGCCGGTCAGGTTTTCGACATGCGGCTTTTCCCAGGCCTTGTGCACCAGGGGTGCCCTGGTCGGCGGCTGGTCATAGGTGAAATGCAACCAGCCGTGCCAGTCGGGCGAGATGCGCGAGGCTTCGGTTTCGCCGTTGTAGATCACCCAGCGCCGCTTGCCGTCCCTTGTGGTGTAAAAGACGTTGCCCTGCTCGTCCTCGCCCACCTTCACCCCCTTGCGGGCGGTGAAGATCTGGGTGCCCAGGGTCTGGCTGTTCCACCAGGTCAGAAGGCGCAGCAGAAAATTCATCGGCAACCTCATTGCAATCTCGCGCCCCTTATACCAGCGGGCGGGCCAAGGTCCAGTCGCGGCGGCGCAATTCCGCCAAACCGGCCGCTCCCCGAAACGGCACCCGAGCCACGGCGCGGCCTCCGCATCCCGCGGGCCGAGGTCAGATCACGACAAGGTCCGAGGCCACCGGGGCCGCTGTGCCGGGGGTCAGCACCGCAAAGGCGATGGCCGCGCCCACCCCCGATCCGTCGGGATCATAGAACAGGGTGCGCGTCGACGGATCATAAAGCACCCGGTCGTCGCCATCGACGGCACCCAGCCCAAGATTCTTGAAGGCGGTTGCCGCCAGAACCCCGGCCGCCAGCGCGTTGAACATCCCTGCCCCGTCGTTTTGCAGCACCAGCTTGTCCAGGCCGGTGGCGAAATCGTCGATCACATCCAGATTTCCGGCCCCCAGGGCCGAAGTGAACTGAAACCGATCCGCGCCCGCCAGTCCGTAAAGCGTGTCATTGCCCAACCCACCATCCAGGGTGTCGGACAGGATGCCGCCAGCGATGCCATTGGCCAGATCGTTGCCGGTGCCCGAAAAGGCGGCCGTTCCGGTGTAGACCAGATCCTCGACATGGGCGGGCAGGACAAGGGCCATCAGGGCGGTATCCAACTCGTCGTGGCCTTCATCCGGGTTTTCGTCGATCACGTCGCCAGGCGTGTCAACCAGGTAAAGATCGTTGCCCGTCGAGCCGGCCAGCGTGTCGCCCCCGACACCGCCGATCAGGGTGTCGTTGCCGCCGCCGCCGATCAGCAGGTCGTTGCCGCCGGCCCCGTCGAGAGAATCGGCGCCATCACCGCCATAAAGGGAATCGCCCGA
>JAKALB010000147.1 GCA_021813365.1 Pseudomonadota bacterium
TGCAACCCGCCCACCGTCACCGACAGCGTGTCGCTGACATTGCCCAGATAGGTCTTGTTCGTGTCGGTGTAGGTCGACTGATAGGTAAAGACACCCGTGCCGGACAGGCTGTAGAGCTTCAGCCCGTTGTAATTTGCAAAGGAAAGCACCGCCTGATCACCCGTGGGGCCGCCCAGAATCTCGAAAGTGGTCACGCCGACCAGCGGCCCCTGGTTGCACAGCGCCGTCGAGACCGGGCCGGGCAGGCCATCGGCACCCAGGGTCTGCATCGTCAGCGTGCCGCCAGTCGCGCCAAAGCTGAACAGCCGCGTCGTCAGGCCCGAAACCTGCACCGTCAGGCCGGAACCGGGCTGCAGCGATGTGAAACTGGGGCCGGCCACTTCCTGCGCCACCATGAAGCCCGAACCGGGGCTGGCCACCGCGCCCAGGGACAGCGCCTCGATTTCATTGGTCGTATCCGAGCCATACAGCAGGAAGCCTTCGCCGCCTTGCGAATACAGGGCCAGGCTGTCGCTGACCGACTCGATGCCCAGTGTCGGCAGGCCGAAGGAAGTTGACAGCGTGATCTGCATCGTTTCCGCCCAGACTGGTGGTCGGAAGGATCGGCGGTCGGCTGCGTGAATTGGTGACGCCATTCCGACGATCCGGCGGCGAACGACTCGAATAACCTGAAAAGCCGAACCATCTGCGTGCCCGGTCGGGCCGGCATTCAGCAGTCGTTCACTCTTGCCGGGCAGACTGCCGCGCAAGAGGGCACGGATGGGCACGATCACAGGCAATGGAACGGCAGTCACCGGGCTGGGCGGGCCGGAGGGCTATGGCGAAACCGCCCTGCCCCGCGGCGATGACAGCTATGCCCGGATCGACGTTTCGGCGGTCTTCGAACAGGGTTTCGTGATCGGCGGCACCTACTATGCGGCCAACGATGTCTATGTCTCGACCGATGGTTTCGTGACCTTCGGCAGCGGTGTGCTGGCGATGCCGGCCAATCCCTCCAGCCTGACCATGCCATTCCTGGCCATCTTCATGGCCGATGTGGACACCCGGATCGACGGCGAGGGGCCCGAAAGCGGCCAGATCTGGCTGGATGTCGATTCGGTGAATGACGTGGTCACCATCACCTGGGATGACGTGGGCTTCTATCGCCGCGACGCCAGCAAGACCGACACGTTCCAGATGCAGCTGTTCGATCGCGGCGGCGGCGCGATGGACGTGGTCTACCGCTATGAGAACATCGACTGGACGACAGGCGATCTGCAGGGCGGATCGGCGGGGCTGGGCGGCACGCCGGCGTTCATCGGCTACCGCACCACGACAAAGGGGGCGCCGGTGGCGATCGCGGCATCCGGAAATGGTGCGGCCGAACTGAATCTGCCCAGCACGCCCGGCAACACCGGCGTCATCGGATTGTATGTCTTTCGCATCGGCGGCGCGGCCCTGCCGATCGAGGGCAGCGCCGGCAATGACACGATGCAGGGCACTCCCGATGCCGATGTGATCCATGCGCTGGGCGGCGACGACTGGATCTTTGCCAGCGGCGGGGCCGACACGGTCGACGGCGGTTCCGGTCAGGATGTGCTGGATTTCTCGGCCGCGCCGGGGGCGGTCGCGCTGAACCTGGCGACGCCCGGCGCCAGCAGCGGCTGGGCCGGAGGCCTGATGCTTGCCGGACTGGAAAGCTTCATCGCCTCGCACTTCGCCGATACGCTGACCGGGGCCGCGGGCAATGACTGGTTCGACGGCTGGTCGGGCAATGACAGGCTGACCGGCAACGCCGGGGCGGACAGCCTGATCGGCCATGACGGCAACGATTCGCTCTATGGCGGCGCAGGTGCCGACCGGCTGGAGGGCGGGGCGGGTGCCGATCAGGGCTATGGCGGCGATCAGGGTGACACGCTGCTGGGTGGCGCGGGCGCCGACACGCTGACAGGCGACAATGACGCCGACAGCCTGGATGGCGGCAGCGAGGCTGACCGGCTGACCGGCGGCGCGGGAGCCGACACGCTGGCCGGTCGGGCCGGGATCGACAGCCTCTATGGCGGCGACGGCAACGACACGCTGCAGGGCGGCGCCGATGCCGACCGACTTGAAGGTGGGCCCGGCATCGACAAGGCCGATTACGCCGGTGCGCCCGCAGGTGTCCGGGTCGACCTGACGACCCCCGGCAGTTCGGTCGGCTGGGCCATGGGTGACACGTTTCTGGGCATCGAGGTTCTGGGCGGCACCGGCTATGGCGACACGCTGCGCGGCGCCGCCGCGAACGAGACGCTGTGGGGCATGAACGGCAATGACAGCCTGGACGGGATGGGCGGGGCCAATGCCCTCTATGGCGGCAGTGGCAACGACACGCTGGCTGCGACCGGTGGCAACGATCTGCTGTCCGGCGACGCTGGTCTTGACCGGCTGACCGGGCAGGGCGGCAGTGACAGCCTCTATGGTGGCGACGGCGACGACACCCTGAACGGCGGGGCGGGCGCGGACCGGCTGGAAGGTGGCGCCGGCCGTGACCGGGTGGAATACCTGGGCGCGCCGGCTGGCGTCGTGCTGGATCTTTCTGCCCCGGCGGGGTCGACCGGCTGGGCAGCGGGCGACAGCCTGATCGGGATCGAGATCGTGGTGGGCACCGGCTATGGCGACACCCTGCGCGGTGCGGGCCCGGGCGAGACCTTCTTTGGTGGCAATGGCAACGACCTGCTGAACGGCATGGCCGGCAACAATGCGCTGAACGGCGACAGCGGCAATGACACGCTGCAGGGCGGCTCCGGTCTCGACACCCTGTCCGGCGGGGCGGGCAGCGACAGCCTGTCGGGCAACGATGCCGCCGACCTGATCCAGGGTGGCACCGGTCTCGACACGGCCTATGGCGGCAATGCCAATGATACGCTCTGGGGCCAGGGCGATGCCGATTTCCTGTTCGGCGGCGCCGGGGCGGATTTCCTGTCCGGCGATGCCGGGGCCGATACGCTGACCGGCGGGCCGGAAGGCGATGTCTTCTATTCTGCCGGCACGGCGGGCCTGGGGGCCGATCTGGTGCAGGATTACTCCAACGCCCAGGGCGACATCCTGCGCATCGGCATCGCCGGCCTGGTGGCAGGCAATTTCACCGTCACCTATGCCACCGCCAAGGGCGTGGGCCTGGACAGCGTTGCCGAAGCCTATATCCGGCTGAACGCGACGGGCGAGGTCATCTGGATCGTCGCGGATGGCGCGGCCAGCGGCAGCTTCCTGGTTCAGTCGATGTCGGCGGTGCCATACTGGTTGACATGAGCGTCACCCATCATGTTGCGCATGTGCCGGTCGATCGCCTCTTCCACGTCGTGGAAATAGGTCAGCCGGCCATTTTCCAGCACGATCCCGTGCTTGCAGAACTGTTTCACCTGCTGGTTCGAGTGCGACACGAAGATCGCACCCGAGGTGCTGACCCGGTCCATGAACAGGTCATAGCTGCGCGCCCGGAAACTGGCATCGCCAACCGAAGTGACTTCGTCGATCAGGTAAGTGTCGAACCGGATCCCCATCGACATGCCGAAATTCAGCCGCGCCCGCATGCCCGAGGAATAGGTGCGCACCGGCTGTTGGTAATGTGCTCCCAACTGCGCAAAATCGCCAACGAAATCCACCAGTTCGTCGGTGTCCACCCCATAGACCCTGGCGATGAAGCGCACGTTCTGCCGTCCGGTCAGTTCGGGGTGGATGCACCCCGCCAGCCCGATGGGCCAGCTGACCGAGCCCGTCACCCGCACGCGGCCCCGGTCGGGGTTCAGCGTGCCGGCGATCAGCTGCAGCAGCGTCGACTTGCCCGCTCCGTTGCGCCCCATCAAGCCAACGGTCGCGCCGGTTGGAATCGTCACATTGGCGTTGCGCACGATGTGCTTGACGTTGCCCTGGAAATGATAGGCTTTCGAGAGGTTCTCGATCCTGATCATCGCCCCGCCATCCGCCTCAGCGCCGGTCGCGCAGCGCGTAGTAGACCAGCGTCACGATGGACCAGGCGAAGAAGCCGATCAGCACGATCGCCGCCAGGATCAGCCACCGCTGCGGCGCCGTGGCTGCCTGCGCCAGCGTCGGCTCTTCATAGGTGGCCAGATAGACCTGCTTGTGCGTCGCCTCGGAAACCGCGGCGTCATAGGTGGCCAGCGCGGTCAGATAGGCCTTTTCGGCGAAATCCTGGTCGATCTTCAGCCGTTCATAGCTGGACACCAGCTCGGCATAGCCTTTCTGGTCCGTGCCGTTGGCCGCCTTCACCTTGCTCTGTTCGTCATTGATCTTGGCCTGGATGATGTCGACGCGCCGCTGCGCATTCACCACGCGCGGGTCGCTGTCCGCAGCCCCGCCGTCCTTCAGCACCTGCAACTGGATCTGCGAATTCACCAGTTCCTGGGTCAGCGACTGGACCACGGCAGATTGCGACCCCAGATCCAGCGACGGATCGACGATGTTGTTCTGCATCCGGAAGGCAGTGAGCGCCACGCGCGCGTCCTGTAGCCGCTGTTCCGCCTGATCCAGGGCGGTCTTCGCGTATTTCGTCGTATCGTCCCGCGCGACCGAGGCCAGCTTGTTGATCATGTCCGAGCTTTCGGCCAGGACGGCTGCCGCCACGCGCCGGGCATCGTCCGGGGCAAAGGCATAGACGTTCAGCTTCATCAGGCCGGTGGTGTTGTCATAATCCACCACGACCATGCGTGACCAGTAATCGACCAGATCCTCGATGGTGCCCGACGTGTCAAAGGCAAACCACGGATCGTTGGCCGGTTTGGAATAGATCGCCCTGAGGTTCAGCTCCCTGTCCAGTTTCTCGACCAGTTGCTGGCTGGTGACAAAATTGTTCAGGATGTCCATGTCCTTCGACGTCGTGGTGCTGCCGCCGCCAAAGGCGCCGAGAAAATCGAGGGGGCTGGCCGCGCTTTCGGTGCGGATGGCAAAGCCCGCCGTCGAGACATACTGGTCCTCGGCGAATTTCCACAGGTAGACCGCCGAGGCCACACCGGGCAGAACGATCATCAGAAAGGCCAGCGCCATGATGCCCAGATGGCGAACCCGCACACGGGCCTCGCGGGCAGGACGCGCGACGGCCATGTCGGAATGCGGCAGGGCGGCGGGGCGCGGCGCCTGCCCCCTGGCCTCGCCCCCCGGAGCAAGGCCCGGAATGGCCGAACGACCTGCATTCTGGCCCGCATTCTGGCCGGCGGCATGGCCCGGCCGGTTCGGGCCCGCCACTCCGCCGCCGCCCTGGCGCGCCCCGGCCTGCTGCGCGCTGCGCGGCCCCGGCAGACCCGCCCCCTGGCCCTTGCCCGGGCCGGATTGCGCGAGGTCGACGGCCAGATCGGCCCCCGGCGCGGCGGGAGTGTCGTCAGCCTCGGTCTGGCCGGCAGGCGACATGCCGGCCCTGGGCGTCTTGGGTGTCTGGGAGTTCACGTCCTGAACTTTCAAAGGGCCGCCGTTTGCGTCTGCGGCATAACGATGCTAAGGATACCGCAAAGCACAAGGTGCCCACAAGCGTCCGTATCCGCAGTGGCAATCCTTGTCCGACCCGATCCTGCGGATGTGTCCATGTCTTCGCCCTCGACCTTTTCCGCCGCACCGCAGGATGGTGCGATAGCCCAGGCGCAGGTGCCCCGATCGCGCCGGTTCAAATCGCTGCGCGTCATCATCGCCCTGATGATGCGCGAGATCGCATCGACCGACAGCCGCACCTCGCTGGGCTTTCTCTGGCAGTTCGTCGAACCGGTCGCCGCCGTCGCGCTGATGACGCTGTTCTTCCAGCTCATCACCCGCACTCCCCCGCTCGGCACCAACTTTCCGCTGTTCTATGTCACTGGCGTCATGCCTTTCCAGGTGTTCCAGACCGTGGGCAACAAGGTGTCCGGCGCGGTGCGCTATTCCCGTCCGCTGCTGGAATTTCCCGCAGTTTCCGTGATCGACGCCCTGGCCGCGCGTTTCATCCTGAACTTCGTGATCGAATGTGCGGTCTTTGTGGCGCTGACCGCGGGGGTGATCGCGATCTACGACCTGAAAGTGAACATCGACATCCCGATGGCGGCCGGGGCCATGCTGCTGGCCGGGGCGCTGGCCCTGGGGATCGGCACTTTCAACTCGGTCCTGTTCGTGGCCTATCCGGTCTATGAAACAGTCTACGGTGTGCTGACGCGGCCCCTGATGTTGATCTCGGGCATCTTCTTTCTGGTCGATGGCATGCCAGACAGCGTCAAGCCCTATTTCCTGTGGAACCCCGTCATGCATCCGGTGTCGCTGATGCGCGCCGCCTTCTATTCCGGCGCCGACACCAGCTACATTTCCCCGTTTTTCGTGCTGCTGGTGGCGCTGACGACCTTCACCTTCGGCCTGGTCACCCTGCGCCGGTTCTTCCGCGACGCGCTGGAACGCTGAAGTCAGGACAGCGGCGCGCGGGCAAAGACCAGGCGTATCTGATGGACGACATCGGCCACCGCCGCGGGGGAAGCGTCCCTTGCCGGCATGGCAACGCCGTGCCGGCGCGCCAGATCGGCCAGAAGCTCCACTTCGGCAGGGTCGAGCACCGCCAGCTCGTCTTCAAAGCGGATGCCGCCGTCGGCCGCCTCGGCGGGCGGTTGCAGCGGGCGGTCCAGCCGCCTGGCCGACCAGTCGAACATCGGCGCGTTGGCGGCGACGATCAACCGGCTCAGTTCGGGGGCCAGCTGGAATTCCCGCGTCCCGGACCGGGCCAGCGCCGCGACAAAGGCATCGCGTGACAGCGGGCTTGCCACCGCGGAATCATGCGGCGTGCCAAAGCGGCGGTAGATGTACAACAGCTTCACCGCCAGCAGCGACAGGCCCTCGTTCACCCGGACGATCGGGATGGCGCGGTCGTTAAGCCCCGCGCAAGCCAGGAAGTGCCGCACGACATCGCCACCGGGAAAGCTTGCCCGGTCGAAGGCAAAGGCCGCCACGTTCTCGCGGCCGGCAATGGCATCCAGCCGGTTGACCACATCATGGAAGCTGCGGCGAAAGAAGGCGCGGCTGAGGTCGCGCATCAGGATGTTCTTGCGCGGCAATTCGGTCTTCAGCGTCTCCTGGAAGACTGATTTCAGATAGGAAACCGGCTCGCGCACATAACCCAGGAACTGTGGCGCCAGGTGGCGATCCTGCAGATAGGCGACCAGTTCGGCGATCTCGGCCTTGCTGAACCAGGAGATGACTTCGCCCGACAGGATCGCCATCTGCCCAGGCGCGCGCAGGTCCAGTTGCGCCGATACCAGCCTGCGCGACCGCGCCTTGGCCTCGCGGGCCTGGGC
>JAKALB010000148.1 GCA_021813365.1 Pseudomonadota bacterium
GTCGGTCAGCAACGACTTGGCCGCCGCATCCACCGAAACCCCCTGCAGATTGACCGTATAGCCCGTGCCCATCGCCTGAACGCCGGGCGGCACGACCTGCGGATTGCCGGTGTCGTCGAAATAGACAATCTCGGTCGACCCGCCGGCCCCCGCACCCCCGCCGACAGCCCGGCCGTTGCGCGCCGACAGATCCAGCCCGCTCACCGGATTGGGCGTTGCGTCAAACCCCGGAATTCCCGAGTCGACACAAGCCGAGAGGCTTGCCGCCAGACACAGGGCCAGAGCCCAGCCCAGCACTCCCCGTTTCCCGCCACGTTTGGCTTGACGGCGCGAAACAGGCGCGTCGATCGACATTCCAGCACTCTCCCCACCGGACACCCGGGGCATTTCGGCCCGCGTCGGTCCGGGCCCCCATGGCAGGGCCCGGATGCCATCCTGCGCACCGCGGCCCAGGCGTCCATCAACATCGGTTATATGAACGGGAAATCCGCCGCGCGGTCTAGTCCCGATGGTCGCAACCGGCGGTGCCCTGCACCCGGGACAGGTTCTGACCGCGTGCGACCGCTGATGCAGGCGCGGGTGAGGCTCCGGATTGCCGATCCCGACGGGTCCGCATGCCGACCGCCGCGATCCGAGGCAAGCCCTGGACCCGCACTCTGATCGATTCGCCCGCTTGAACGCCCCGCCCAAGCCTCAGGCCAGGGCTTCAGCGGGCGCAAGGCCCGGCCGGTTCGGCGATGCGCGGCCGGGGCGGGGTGCCTCTGCATCGCCCCCGCCCGCCCCCACCCGGCACCGGCCAGTCCCGCACCGGCGCACATCTGCCGTAGGCTGACGAGAGTCATGGCCGCAGGCCGCTTGCGAGGCTAGTCTTGCCTCCGCAACAGCCAAAGGTCATCGATCATGACGCTGGACCGCACCGCCGATTATGCCAGTCTCGATCCCGGCCAGCTTCTGGCCGCGCTCGACACCTCGCCCGAAGGCCTGACTTCGGCCCAGGCGGCGCAGCGGCTGGCGACCGGCGGGCCCAACCGTCTGTCCGGTGACACCGGCTTTGCACCGCTGCGGCTGTTCCTGCGCCAGGTCGAAAGCCCGTTGGTGCTGATCCTGGTCTTTGCCGCTCTGGTCGCCCTGACCGTGGGCGAAACCACCGACGCGATGATCATCCTGGCCATCGTGATCCTGTCCACCGCCCTGGGCTTTTCGCAGGAATACCGCGCCAGCCGCGCGCTGCACGAGTTGCGGGGACGCCTGGCCCTGAAAGTCACCGCCCTGCGCGACGGCAAGCCGGTCCAGGTCGACGCCGAATCCATCACCTGCGGCGACGTGATCCAGCTTTCGGCCGGCAATCTGGTGCCCGCCGATGGCATCATCCTGCAGGCCCGCGACTTTCTGGTCACCCAATCCGCCCTGACCGGCGAAAGCTTTCCGGTCGAAAAGACCGCCACGCCTTCGCCCCCCGGCGCCAGCATGGTCCAGCAGACCAACGTCGTGTTCCAAAGCACCTCGGTCCGGTCCGGCACCGCCACGGTGCTGGTCGTGCGCACCGGCCGCGACACGGCGTTCGGCGCCATCGCCGATCGCCTGGGCGAGGCCGAGGACGAGACCGACTTCGAACGCGGCATCCGCCGGTTCGGCGTGCTGCTGACCAAGATCATGACGGCCATCGTGCTGCTGGTCCTGGCTGCCAACATCGGCATGCAGCGCCCGCTGATCGACAGCCTGCTTTTCTCGGTCGCGCTGGCCGTCGGCCTGACGCCGGAACTGCTGCCCGCCATCATTTCGGTCACCATGTCGGCGGGTGCGCGGCGCATGGCCAGACAGGGTGTCATCGTCCGGCGCATCGCCGCCATCGAGAACCTGGGCAGCGTGGAAATCCTGTGCACCGACAAGACCGGCACGCTGACGCAGGGTGTCATCGAACTCTCGGCCGCCGTCGACCCCGAAGGCCTGCCCTCGGACAGGGTGCGCCACCTGGCCCTGCTGAATTCGGCCCTGGAAACCGGCATCGCCAACCCGCTCGACGAAGCCATCGTCGCTTCGGCCCGGGGCGATCTGCCCGACATGCCCAAGGTCGACGAGATTCCCTACGATTTTCAGCGCAAGCGGCTGACCATCGTCTGCGACCTGGCCGACGAGGATCAGCATCTCATGATCACCAAGGGCGCGGTCGATACCGTGCTGGCCGCCTGCACCCGCGTCGCATGGCATGACGGCACCGAGGCGCTGACCGATGCCGTCCGCGCCCGGCTGGATGATTATTGCCAGGACCGGGGGCGCGAGGGCTTTCGCATGCTGGCCGTGGCCAGCCGCAAGGCCGCACCCAAGCCGCGGTACGGGCGCGACGATGAAACCGACCTGGTGTTCGAAGGTTTCCTGCAATTCTTCGACCCGCTGAAGGACGGCATCGTCGAAACGCTCGATTCGCTGCGCGCGCTGGGCATCGCGGTCAAGATCATCACCGGCGACAGCCGCCACGTCGCGTCACATGTGGCCGAGGCCGTGGGCCTGAAGGGCGCCACTCTGACCGGCTCCGAAATCGCCGGCGCCCGGGACGAGGCATTGTGGCACCTGGCCGAGAATGCCGACATCTTTGCCGAAATCGACCCGCAGCAGAAGGAACGCATCGTCCGCGCCCTGCAGGCCCGGGGCCATTCCGTCGCCTATATGGGCGACGGCATCAACGACGCGCCCGCCCTGCGCGCGGCGGATGTGGGGATCAGCGTGGAAAGCGCGGTCGACGTGGCCCGCGACAGCGCCGACATCGTGCTCTTGCAACGCGATCTGGGCGTCTTGCGCCAGGGCATCGTCGACGGGCGGAAAACCTTTGCCAACACGCTGAAATACATCCAGATCACCACTTCGGCCAATTTTGGCAACATGATCTCGATGGCGGTGGCCAGCCTCTGGCTGCCCTTCCTGCCGCTGACCGCCGCACAGATCCTGCTGAACAACTTCCTGTCCGATTTTCCCTCGGTCGCCATTTCCACCGACCGGGTCGATCCCGAAACCATCGCCCGCGCGCCGCGCTGGGATATCGACGGGATCCGGTCGTTCATGGTGGTTTTCGGCCTGGTCTCGACCCTGTTCGACTTCTTGACCTTCGCCCTTCTGACCCAGTTGTTCCGGGCCGGCCCGGCCGAGTTTCAGTCGGCCTGGTTCCTGATCTCGCTGACAACCGAACTGGCCGTCGTGCTGGTCCTGCGGACCCGCCGCAAGGCCTGGGCATCGGCTCCCGGCGGGGTGCTGTGGGTTTCCACCGTGGCGATGATCCTGATCGCCCTGGCCATCCCCTTCATGGGCCCGCTTTCGGCCAGCATCGGGCTGATCCCGTTGCCGCCGGGCCTGATGATCTGTGCCCTGGGGGTCGTCGCCGCCTATATCGCCGCAACCGAGGTGACAAAGGCCTGGTACTTCCGCCGCCACCCATGAAAAAGGCGCAGCCACCCGGCCGCGCCTTTCGGGGTGATCCTTGCTCCCTGGCGCCCCGGCGGCGCCCCGGCCCGGATCTCAGTTGTCCGACAGCGTGAAGGTCGGCTCGGCGCACATGTCCTGGGTCATGACGATCTCCTGCCCGTCTTCCATGACGAACTTCAGATCATACTCGCATTGTTCGCGGCCATCGGCGATGGTCACATCGACCTGGTTGCCGCTGGGCAGCACGCCATCGCCGAACACATCCTCTTCCCACTGGTCGGTCGTGGTGGGCGAGGTGAAGAACTGCGCCAGCGCCTTGCTGGACGTATTGACGATGGTGATCGTCAGATCTTCGGCCAGAGCGGGGGCTGCGAACAGCAGCGCGGCCGTGGCCAGGGCAAACTTGAATTTCATGAGGCTACCTTCCCGTGTATCGTTTCTGATGACCATGAAATACCGGGTGGCAGCCGGTTGGTCCAGCCGCCGCTTGCGGTCTGTGGAAGGTTTCGGGCGCGGTCGGCTCTCGCGCCAGTCTCGCCGCCGGATCTCGCGTCAGATCTCCTTGCCGTGGCAATGCTTGAACCGCTCGCCGCTGCCGCACGGGCAGGGGTCGTTGCGCGACGGATTGCCCCAGGTCGCCCGGTCGTTCTCGTCAAAGCCGGCCGCGCGCGTGCCGGCCGGCGCCGCCTCGGCGCCAGCCGCCACCAGAACCGGCGCGGCCGCCGCGGCCGCCGCGGCAACAGGCTCCGGCGCGGGCGCCGTCGCCGGGCGTGCCTGTGCTTCGGCCGCGGCCCTGGCCGCCTGCTGCTGGGCCATGAACTGCGCGATCATGGCCTGCTGCTCCTCTGCCGACATCGGCCGCACCAGCGCCAGCTTCTGGGTGATCTCCTGCCGCAGCGAGTTCAGCATGTTCTCGAACAGCGCGAAGGCTTCGGTCTTGTATTCGTTCAGCGGGTCGCGCTGCGCATAGCCGCGGAAGCCCACCACCGTCCGAAGGTGCTCCAGGCGCAAGAGATGCTCGCGCCACTTGCCGTCGATCGACTGCAACAACAGCTGCTTTTCGATGTTGCGCATCGTTTCGCTGCCGAAGGCTTCCAGCTTGCTGGCCATCAGCTTGTCGCTTTCCGCCACCAGGCGCTCCAGCATCACGCCCTGGTCCACGCCGTTTTCGGCAGCCCAGGCGATGATCGGCAGGTCCAGCCCCATCTTCTCGAGCACAGCGGCATACAGGCCCTGCGGATTCCACTGATCCGAGAAGCTCTTGGGTGGCATGTAGAAATCCACCAGATCCTCGGCCACCTGATGGCGCATGTCGGTCACGATGTCCGAAAGGTCATCGGCCTGCATGATCTCCAGCCGCTGGGCAAAGATCGCCTTGCGCTGGTCGTTCATCACGTCGTCGAACTTCAACAGCTGCTTGCGGATGTCGAAGTTGCGGCCCTCCACCTTGGCCTGGGCACGTTCCAGCGACTTGTTCACCCAGGGGTGAACGATGCTTTCGCCTTCCTTCAGCCCCAGCCTCGACAACACACCGTCCAGCCGTTCGCTGCCGAAGATCCGCATCAGGTCGTCTTCCAGGCTCAGGAAGAAGGCGCTGCGCCCCGGGTCGCCCTGGCGGCCCGACCGCCCACGCAACTGGTTGTCGATCCGCCGGCTTTCATGCCGTTCCGTGCCCAGCACGAACAGCCCGCCCGCCGCCAGCACCCTGGCCTTCTCCTCGGCATGTTCGGCCTCGATCCTCTCGCGCACCTTGTCGGGGTTCAGCGTGGGGTCGGCGCTGATCGCGGCAAGCACCTTCATCTCGACATTGCCGCCCAGCTGGATGTCGGTGCCGCGGCCCGCCATGTTCGTGGCGATGGTCACCGCGCCGAACCGGCCCGCGTCGGCCACGATCTGCGCCTCGGCCTCGTGCTGGCGGGCGTTCAGCACATTGTGCGGCACGCCGGCCGCCTTCAGCAGGCCCGAAAGGAACTCGGATTTCTCGATCGAGGTGGTGCCCACCAGGATCGGCTGGCCCCGGGCATTGGCCTCCTTGATCGAGGCGAGGATGCCGTCGAACTTTTCGCGTGCCGTGCGATAGACCGCGTCGTGCTCGTCGATCCGGGCGACCGGGCGGTTGGTCGGCACTTCGACCACGCCCAGCTTGTAGATTTCCATGAACTCGTCGGCCTCGGTCGCCGCCGTCCCGGTCATGCCCGCCAGCTTTTCGTACAGTCGGAAGTAGTTCTGGAAGGTCACCTGTGCCAGCGTCACGTTTTCCGGCTGGACCTTCACCCGCTCCTTCGCCTCGATCGCCTGGTGCAGGCCCTCCGACAGGCGGCGGCCCTTCATCATGCGTCCGGTGAATTCGTCGATCAGCAGCACCTCGCCGTCGCGGACGATATATTGCTGGTCGCGGTGGAACAGCTTGTGCGCCTTCAGCGCCTGGGTCACGTGATGGACCAGCGTCGCGCTTTCGGGCTCGTACAGCGACGCATCGGCCTCCAGCAGGCCCGCGGCCTTCAGCTGTTGTTCGATGAACTCGTTGCCCTCGTCGGTATAGGTGACGTTGCGGCTCTTCTCGTCCAGCTTGTAATGCGCCTCGGTCAGCAAGGGGATCAGCAGATCGACCTGCTGATACAGCTCGCTGCGATCCTGGCTGGGGCCCGAAATGATCAGCGGGGTCCGCGCCTCGTCGATCAGGATCGAGTCGACCTCGTCGACGATGGCATAGTGATGTCCACGCTGGAACATCTCCTCCAGCCGCGACTTCATGTTGTCGCGCAGATAGTCGAAGCCCAGCTCGTTGTTGGTGGCATAGGTGATGTCGGCCTGATAGGCCGCGCGCTTTTCGTCATCGGGCTGGAACGGCACCACGACACCGGTGGTCAGGCCCAGATGGGCAAATACCTTGCCCATCCAGTCCGCATCGCGCCGCGCCAGATAGTCGTTGACCGTGACGATATGCACGCCCCTGCCGGTCAGCGCGTTCAGATAGGCCGGAAAGGTCGCGACCAGGGTCTTGCCTTCGCCCGTCCGCATTTCCGCGATATTGCCCTGATGCAGGAAGATGCCGCCCATCAGCTGCACGTCGAACGCCCGCAGGCCCAGGGCGCGCCTGGCCGCCTCGCGGCAATTGGCAAAGGCTTCCGGCAGCACGGCCTCCAGGCTTTCGCCGCCCTCCTGCACGCGCTTCTGCAACTCGGCGGTCTTGGCCTTGATCCCCGCATCATCCAGCGCCGCAAAGGTCGGCTCCAGCGCGTTGATCGCGGCCACCAGCGGCCGCACCGATTTGACCTTGCGGTCGTTCGGCGTCCCGAAGACCTTGCGCGCCAGTGATCCGATACCCAGCATGTTCACTCCGCCTGACAGGCCCAACGGCCCGTCGCTTTGACAGAAACGTGCGAAACGCGGCCTTGCTCCGCTCCGTCCGCTTCCCTAGAAGGACCGGCAAGTCTTTCGACCCCGCGCAAGCCCCGTCTGCTATAGACGAGCCGCGATGTAAGGGACGGGTAGGCCATAGTCAACGCCGCAGGGCCAACTGCGGCATCAGGAGGACTTGAAGATGACGAAATTCGCCGGTTTCCGCGCCGGGGTCTGCGCCCTTGCCCTGCTGGCCATGCCGGCACTGGCCGACAACACCACCACGACCGGCACCTCCGACACGGCCGCGACCGAGGCTCCGGCCGCGGCCGCGACCATGGAAACGGTGCTGGCCACGGTCAACGGCACCAACATCACCCTGGGCG
>JAKALB010000018.1 GCA_021813365.1 Pseudomonadota bacterium
TTTCGGGCTTCGCTGCGCAGCGAATATTTCCAGGCCGAAGCGATCCTCATCTGGAAGTCTGGTGTTTCCGGCTCCGTCGAGGCCCCCGCCGCCGCCCCGAATGCACCCGGGCCGGCCCCAGACCCGGCCCCAGCCCAGGGCGTGGTCCGGGGCGCGGTCTCCGTTCCGCCGGCGCAGCCTGTCGCCGGGCCCACGCCGGCCTCGGCGCCTGCCCAGGCTTCGATGCCGTCAGAAGCCCGCGCAGCCATCGAAGCGCCTGCAAACGTCGAATCGCCAGGGGTAGCCCGCCCCGCCACGGCCGGCTTTCCGGCCGTCGAAAATCCGGCCGAGGCGGCCGCACCGCTCGCCCAGCCGACGCCTGCTGGCTCCGCGGCCTGGGCTGCGGCGGTGCCGGTGTCACCGGCCATTGCGCCCGGCACGCCGACCCCGCCCGCCTTGCCCGCCCCGTTCCACCCGCTGGTCGAATCGATCCGCAGCCACGCCGCCCGTCACGTCAAGGCCGCCGCGCCCGGCACCATCTCGGGCACCGAACTGGTGCTGCACCCCGCCGAACTGGGCCGCATCCGCTTTGCCCTGTCCGGCACGGGCGATCAGCTCACCGTAACCGTGGTGGCCGAGAATCGCGACACGCTGGCCCTGCTGCAACGCCACGGAACCGACCTGCGCGCCGAACTGGCGCAGGAAGGTCTGGGCCGGGCGAGCCTGACCTTCGGCAGTTGGGATCAGGGCAGCGCGCGCAACCCTTCGCAGCAGCGCGAAACGCCCACCACCCCCTGGATCGCCGAGGCGGCGGCACCCGCCGCCGGCATCGTCCCGCCCCCGCAACCCCGACCCCGGCCCCCGATCCCGGGCCAGGGCATCGACCTGCGTTTCTGACAGGAGTGTCCCATGCACGTCACCTCTCCCACGACCGCAACGCCGGCCGCCGGCAGCGCCCCGGCAGCGCCTCCCGGCATCAATTCCGACTATCAGACCTTCCTGACCATGATGACGGTCCAGTTGCAGCATCAGGATCCGATGGACCCGATGAATTCCGACCAGTTCGCCATGCAGCTGGCCACCTTCTCGGGGGTGGAGCAGCAGGTCGAAACCAATGACCTGCTGACCCAGCTTCTGTCCACCACCAGCAGCCAGGCCATGTCGCAGATGACCAACTGGGTGGGTGAAGAGGCGCGAATCGCCGCTCCGGTCTATTTTGCCGGCGCCCCGGTCACCCTGTCGCCGAACCCGGCCGCCGATGCCACCAAGGCGGTGCTGGTGGTCACCGATGAAACCGGGGTCGAGGTCGACCGCCGCGAAATGCCGGTGTCCTCCGCCAACTACGAATGGGACGGCAAGGATGCCGCGGGCAATACCCTGCCCACAGGGGTCTACAGCCTCAGCCTGGAAAGCTATGACGGCGATCAGTTGCTGGGCTCGACCGGCGTCGAATATTACGCCCCGGTTCAGGAAATCCGCTCCAGTCCCGCGGGCGTGACCATTCTTGTCCCCGGCGAGATCGAGGTGAACTCGGCCCTCGTCACCGCGCTGCGGGCGCCGCCCGCCGCCCTATGACACCCGACCGAGCGCGAAGGCCAGCACCGCCAGCGCCAGCGCGCCGATGGCCCACAACAGCCGCCAGCGCAGCCGCGCCGGGCGGGGCGGCGGCGGCGCGTCGGCCTGGGCGATCAGCAACCGCTCCATCATGCCGGGCAGGCGCGGCCCGAACCGCCCCAGCACCCGCGCCGTCCTGGTCAGATCGCGCAGCAGCGCCACCGGCCCCAGATGGCTGGAGATATAGCTTTCCACAACCGGCCGAGCGACCGACCAGATGTTGATGTTCGGGTCCAGACTGCGCGCCACACCCTCCACCACCACCATCGTGCGTTGCAGCAGGATCAGTTCGGTCCTGGTCTGCATCCCGAATCGCTCGGTCACCTCGAACAGATACGCCAGCAGCCGGGCCATCGAGATGCGGTTGGCCTCCATCCCGAAGATCGGCTCGCCCACCGCGCGCAGGGCGCGGGCGAATTCGTCCATGTCACGATCGGCCGGCACATAGCCCGCTTCGAAATGCACTTCGGCCACCCGGTGATAATCCCGCCGGATAAAGCCCATCAGGATCTCGGCATAGACGCGGCGGGTGTATTCGTCGATCCGCCCCATGATGCCGAAATCATAGATGATCACATCGCCATTGGCCGCGACCTTCAGGTTGCCCTGGTGCATGTCGGCGTGAAAGAACCCGTCGCGCAACGCATGGCTCAGGAACAGTTCCAGCACCTTGGCACCCAGCGCCCGCCGGTCATGCCCCGCCGCGTCCAGCGCCGCATTGTCGGCCAGCGCGATGCCGTCGGCCCAGTCCAGGGTCATGACCCGCCGGCCCGACAAGGCCCACAGCACCCTGGGCACGGCGATGCCCTTGTCCCGCTCCGTATTCGCGGCAAATTCCGACGCGGCCGAGCTTTCCAGCCGCAGATCCAGCTCGCCCAGCACCACGCCCTCGAAATGGGCGATCACGTCCATCGGCCGCAGCCGCCGGGCAAAGGGCGCCAGGATGTCCACGGTGCGGGCGGCGAAATAGAAGGCGTCGATGTCCTTCTGGAAGGCCCGCTCGATCCCCGGTCGCAGCACCTTGACCGCCACCTCCGCCCCGGTATCGGCCAGCCGGGCCCGGTGCACCTGCGCGATCGAGGCCGCGGCCACCGGTTCGGAAAAGGCCGAGAACACTTCGTCGACCTTCAGCCCGGTTTCCAGCTCGAAACTCGCCTTGGCTTCGTCTATGTCAAAGGGCGGCAGGCGGTCCTGCAGATAGCGCAGCTGATCGGCCATTTCCTGGCCCACGATATCGGGCCGCGTCGACAGCACCTGGCCGAACTTGATGTAGGCCGGCCCCAGCGCGGTCAGCGCCCGCACCACCGGCGGCAGCGCCGGATCGCCCCGCACCCCCAGCCAGCGGAACGGCCAGCCCAGCATCCGCGCCGCGATGCGCAGGCTGGTCGGCGCGCCCAGCGCGTCCAGCACCACCGCCATCGCCCCGGTGCGTTCAAAGGTGGCGCCAGTGCGGATCAGGCGGAAGATGTTGTGCGGACCGCGCATTCAGATCTTCCAGCCCGAATGCAGCGCCGCGACACCCATCGTCAGATTGCGGTATTTGACCTGGGCAAAGCCCGCGGCGCGGATCATCGCCGCGAAAGTGTCCTGGTCGGGAAACTTGCGGATCGATTCCACCAGATACTGATAGCTGGCCCGATCCCCCGTCACCATCTGCCCCAGCGCCGGGATCACCCCGAACGAGTATCTGTCATAGATCCACTGCACCAGATCATTCGGGATCCGGCTGAATTCCAGCACCATCAGCCGCCCGCCCGGCCGCAGCACGCGGTGCGCTTCCTTCAGCGCATCGGAAATCCGCGTCACGTTCCGGATGCCAAAGCTGATCGTGTAGACATCAAAGCTGTTGTCCTTGAAGGGCAGGGCCATCGCATCGCCCACCACCCAGTCGAGCCGGTCGGCCAGCCGCTCTGCCTCGGCCCGCTTGCGGCCCTCGATCAGCATCGGCTCGGTCATGTCCAGGACGGTCGCATGCGCCCCTGGAGCGCGCTTCAGAAACCGGAACGACACATCCCCCGTGCCGCCCGCGACATCCAGCAGCTTCTGCCCGTCGCGCGGGTTCAGCCAGTCCATCATCGCATCTTTCCAGAGCCGGTGAACCCCACCCGACATCAGATCGTTCATCAGGTCGTAGCGGCCGGCCACGCGCGAGAACACGCCATGCACCATCCCGGCCTTTTCGCTTTCCGGCACGGTCTGAAAGCCGAAATGCGTGGTCTGATCCGAGTGCTGATCCGAAATCCTGGTCATGGCGGGTCTCAAGGCTCTTGAGTGCGGCTTCCCCCTGCTTATAGGGGGAAAGGCCGCCGCTGCAATGCGACGCAGCTTTCAGGGGAAGCGATGCCCGAACTGCCCGAGGTCGAAACCGTGCGCCGCGGTCTGGTTCCGGTGCTGCAAGGCCACCGCATCCTGCGCGCGCAGGTGAACCGCCCCGATCTGCGCTGGCCCCTGCCGCCGCACATGGCCGAACGGCTGACCGGCGCCACGGTGACGGCGCTGCGCCGCCGGTCAAAATACATCCTGGCCGATCTCTCGACCGGAGAGACCCTGCTGATCCACCTGGGAATGTCGGGCCGCCTGCTGATCTCGGGCGCGATGCCGGGCCGGTTCCACCGCGACCATCCCCTGCCCGAAAAGCACGATCACGTCGTGCTGGATATCGAGGGCGGCGTCCGCGTCACCTTCAACGATGCCCGCCGTTTCGGCATGATGGACCTGATGCCCACATCCAGGGTCGAGGCCCACCGGCTGCTCGCCGGTCTTGGCCCGGAACCGCTGGGCAACGGGTTGAGCGAATCCGGCCTGATCCAGCGTCTGTCCGGCCGTGCCACGCCGGTCAAATCCGCCCTGCTGGACCAGCGCAACATCGCGGGCCTGGGCAATATCTATGTCTGCGAGGTTCTTCACCGCGCCCATATCGCCCCCACCCGGCCTTGCCGCGACCTGACTGGGGCCGAGATCGCCCGTCTCGTCCCGCTAATTCGCCAGGTTCTGACCGAGGCGATCGAGGCGGGCGGCTCCAGCCTGCGCGACTTTCGCCGGACCGATGGCGAACTGGGCTATTTTCAGCACAGCTTTCGCGTCTACGACCGCGAGGGTCAGCCCTGTCCGACGCCCGGCTGCCCCGGCACGATCGCGCGAATCGTCCAGTCTGGCCGTTCCTCCTTCCATTGCCCGGTTTGTCAGACCTGACCCTTGCGCCGCCCGACCCTTCGCGCCTAGCCTTTGCCCATGACCGATCTCATCCAGACCGAAGACCACGGCGCCGTTCTCCTGATCCGGCTGAACCGCCCCCAGGCGCTCAATGCGCTGTCGACCGCCCTGATGGGCGCACTCGCCGCCGCCCTGACCCGGGCCGAAACCGATGATGCCATCCGCGCGGTCGTGCTGACCGGCAGCGAGAAGGCCTTTGCTGCCGGGGCCGACATCCGGGAAATGGCCGGCCTGAGCTTTGCCGAGGCCTTCACCAAAGACATCTATGGCCCCGAATCCCGCGCCATCGCGCGATTCCCCAAACCCCTGCTGGCGGCGGTCTCGGGCTATTGCCTGGGCGGCGGGTGCGAACTCGCCATGCTGTGCGACCTGATCTTTGCCGCCGATACGGCGCGCTTCGGCCTGCCCGAAACCGGCCTGGGGATCATCCCCGGCATGGGCGGCACCCAGCGCCTGCCGCGCCGGGTGGGTCAGGCCCTGGCCATGGATCTGATTCTCACCGGGCGACAGTTGACGGCGGTCGAGGCGCAGGCCGCCGGTCTGGTCGCCCGCGTCCTGCCCGCCGACCAGTTGCTGGCCCAGGCGCTCGATGCGGCGAAAACCATCGCCGCGCGCCCGGCGCTGGCCATCCGTGCCGCGAAAGAGGCGGTGCGCCGCGCCGAAGAGGTCGGCCTGACCGAGGGAATCGCCCTGGAACGCCGCCTTTTCCACAGCCTCTTTGCCACCCTGGATCAGAAGGAAGGCATGGCCGCCTTCACCGAAAAGCGCCCGCCGGCCTTCAAACACGGCTAGCCGCTGCGAATCCCTGTTCCCTTTCCGCGCGACATCCGCTATGCGGCGCCTCACATGCGCGTGGGCCCGCTTAGGCAAGTTTCGAACCCGATCCGGATCGGGGCCTTTCGGTCTTTCGTCGCAACCCGTAACGCAAGACTGAAAGCACCGAGAGTCCCATGGCCAATTCCGAACAGTCCAAGAAGCGCGCCCGCCAGTCCGAAGCGCGCTATGCCGTGAACAAGGCGCGCCGCTCGCGCATCCGCACCTTCCTGCGCAAGGTCGAGGAGGCCATCGCCTCAGGCAATGCCGAGGCCGCCAAGGCCGCCCTGCTGGCCGCCCAGCCCGAACTGGACCGTGGCGTGACCAAGGGCATCCTGCACAAGAACACGGTGGCCCGCAAAATGTCGCGCCTGGCCGCCCGGGTGAAGGCCACCGGCGCCGCCAAGGCCTGACCGCAGGCCGCGGCGAAAGGCCGCCGCGAAAGGCCACTGCGAAAGACTGACGCAAAAAATTCTGACGGCGCAGGGATGGCACTCCCTGCGCCGTTTGTTTTCAAGGCTCATTGCCGGGCCGCCGGTGTCGACCGTTGCTCTTTTGCCATCGCCCGGGGATTCGCTTCGGGCGCCCGGTCTGTCAAGCGCCAAGTTCGGTTGCAGGCGGGCGTGACCGATTGCTAACCTGTCGCTGCGATTCACGTCGTCTTGGGGGACAGTGAACCACAACGCCGGAACCGGGAACCCGCGCATCTGCCAGACGCCGGGCATGAATCTGGGAAAAGTGTTATGGTTCAATAGTTTGCTGCTCGGGTTCGCCCGGTGGCCGGGGCCTTGGTTGGTCTCAGAAGCGTGGGAAGTCTGCGACGCCTCGACGAGGGTGGCGATGATTTTCCACATCCGAGTCGGTGCGTGTCGTGGGAGAACCATAACGATTTGACCTGTGCCGCACGCGGGCAGGCTTCGGACGGACAGATATGACGAACGACACCTGGGCGCAGATCCGTGAAGGTCTGATCAGCCGTATCGGCAAGAACAACTTCACGACATGGATCGAGCCCCTTCGCCTGGCCGAGCTGGCCGACGGCGTGGCGCGTTTCGACGTGCCGACGAATTTCTTCGGTGATTGGGTCAGCCGCAATTTCGCCGAACACATCCTGCGCCATCTGAACGAGCAGGGCCTGAGCGTGGGCCGCCTGGAATTTGCCCTGACCCGGGCCGCGCGCCCGGCCGCAGTGGATGGCCCGGTTCGTGCCCCGGTTCGTGCCCTCTCGGACGAATCGCGCCCCGCCGCCGCGCCCCGTGCCAGCGCCCGCACCCGCGCCAACGACGAGGATCTGCCCGGCTCGGCGCTGGACCCGAAGCTGACCTTCGACACCTTCGTCGTCGGCAAGCCGAATGAGCTGGCCCATGCGGCCGCGCGCCGCGTCGCCGAAGGTGGCCCGGTATCGTTCAACCCGTTGTTCCTTTATGGCGGTGTCGGCCTCGGCAAGACGCATCTGATGCATGCCATCGCCCACGAGCTGCATGCCCGGCACCCGGAAATGCGCGTGGTCTATCTTTCGGCCGAACAGTTCATGTACCGCTTCATCCAGGCGCTGCGCGACAAGCAGATCATGGATTTCAAGGAACTGTTCCGTTCGGTCGACGTGCTGATGGTCGACGACGTGCAATTCATCGCCGGCAAGGATTCGACGCAGGAAGAATTCTTCCACACCTTCAACGCCCTGATCGACCAGTCCAGGCAGATCGTGATTTCCGCCGATCGCGCGCCGTCGGAGATCAAGGATCTGGAAGACCGAATCAAATCGCGCCTGCAATCCGGCCTGGTGGTCGACCTGCATCCGACCGATTACGAACTGCGCCTGGGCATCCTGCAAAGCAAGGCCGAATATTACCGCCAGCAGTACAGGGGCCTGGTCATTGCCTCGGGCGTGCTGGAATTCCTGGCGCACCGCATCACCACCAATGTCCGCGTGCTGGAAGGCGCCCTGACCCGTCTGTTCGCCTTTGCCAGTCTGGTCGGCCGCGAAATCACCCTCGACCTGACCCAGGATTGCCTGTCCGACATCCTGCGCGCGTCCGACCGTCGGCTGACGATCGAGGAGATCCAGCGCAAGGTGGCCGAACACTACAACATCCGCCTGGCCGACATGATCGGGCCCAAGCGCGTCCGCAACATCGCCCGGCCGCGGCAGGTGGCGATGTATCTGGCCAAGCAATTGACCCTGCGCAGCCTGCCGGAAATCGGCCGCCGCTTCGGCGGGCGTGATCACACCACCATCATGCATGGCGTGCGCAAGATCGAAGAGCTGATGTCGACCGACAGCCAGCTGAACGATGATCTGACCCTGTTGCGCCGCCTGCTGCAGGGCTGATCGCGGCGTTTGGGGCGCTTGCCACGCGGCCAATATCGGCTAGTGTCGTCGCCCCGGCTTTCCTCCACAACGACCCGCCGGGGCAGGGAGACGGCAGCATGAAACTCTCGATCGAACGCGCGACGCTCTTGAAGGCGCTGTCCCAGGCGCAATCCGTGGTGGAACGGCGCAACACGATCCCGATCCTGGCCAATGTCCTGATCGAGGCCGAGGGCAACCAGGCCAGCCTGCGCGCCACCGACCTCGACATCGAGGTCGTGGACCGCATTCCCGCCATGGTCGAACGGGCCGGCGCCACCACCGTCTCGGCGGTCATGCTGCACGAGATCGTCCGCAAGCTGCCCGATGGCGCGCTGGTCAGCCTGGCCGCCGATGCCAGCGCCGGCCGCCTGCAGGTGACGGCCGGACGCTCCAGCTTCAACCTGGCCACCCTGCCGCGCGAAGATTTCCCGGTGATGGCCTCTTCGGAATATTCCTCGAACTTCAAGGCTCCGGCCCCGGTGCTGCGCCGCCTGTTCGACAAGGCGAAATTCGCGATTTCCACCGAGGAGACCCGCTATTACCTGAACGGCGTCTACATGCACACCGCCCGGGGCGAAGATGGCCCGGTGCTGCGCTGCGTGGCCACCGATGGCCACCGCCTGGCCCGGATCGACGCCGAACTGCCCGCCGGCGCCGAGGCGATGCCCGGCGTCATCGTGCCGCGCAAGACGGTCGCCGAACTGCGCAAGCTGCTGGACGACGACGATGCCGTGATCGCGGTCTCGGTTTCGGAAACCAAGGTCCGCTTCGCCACGCCCGAGGTCACCCTGACCTCGAAGGTCATCGACGGCACCTTCCCCGACTATTCCCGCGTGATTCCGGTGAACAACCAGCGCCGCCTGGAGGTGGACGCCGCCGAGTTCGCCAAGGCGGTCGACCGCGTGGCCACCGTGTCCTCCGAGCGCTCGCGGGCGGTGAAGCTGAGCCTGGACGAGGATCGCCTGGTCCTGTCGGTCAACAGCCCCGACAGCGGCGCGGCCGAGGAAGAACTGGCCGTGGCCTATGGCGACGAGCCGCTGGAGATCGGCTTCAACGCGAAATACCTGCTGGAAATCGCAGCCCAGGTCGATCGCGAGAACGCGGTCTTCCTGTTCAACTCGGCCGGTGATCCGACCCTGATGCGCGAGGGCAACGACACTTCGGCCATCTATGTCGTCATGCCGATGCGCGTGTGAGGCGCCCCGGGGCGCTGCCCCGGACCCCGGGATATTTGAACCAAGTTGAAAGGAAAGAGGTTTGGCAGGTCTGACAGGTCTGGCCGTCACCTCTGTGAACCTGTCGCATTTCCGCAGCCACCGGATGACGCGGCTGGTGTTCGACGGTCGCCCCGTGGCGATTTCCGGGCCGAACGGCGCCGGCAAGACCAGCATCCTCGAGGCGATTTCCCTGCTGTCGCCCGGTCGCGGCCTGCGCCGCGCCGCCAATGCCGACCTGTCGCGCCGACCGGAGGCCCTGGGCTGGAAGGTGACGGCCGCGGTGCGCGGGTTGCAGGGATCGATCCATGACATCGAGACCTGGGCCGAGGCCGGCGGCAGCCGCGAGGTGCGGATCGACGGCAAGGCCGCGACCCAGACGGCGCTTGGCCGCATCCTGCGCGTGCTGTGGCTGGTGCCCGCGATGGACCGGCTGTGGATCGAGGGGGCGGAGGGGCGGCGGCGCTTCCTGGACCGGCTGACGCTGAGTTTCGCGCCTGATCACGCCGATGCGGCGCTGGCCTATGAAAAGGCCATGCGCGAGCGGAACCGGCTGTTGAAGGAGGGCGTGACCGATGCGCATTGGTATGCCGCCCTGGAGGCCCAGATGGCCGAGGCCGGCCGGCAGATGGTGCAGAACCGCCGCCGCGCCGTGGCCCGGCTGATCGCCGCGCAGCAGGGGGCCGAGACCGCCTTTCCCCGCGCCGACCTGTGGCTGACCGGACCGGAGGGCGAGGCCGAGGCCGAGGCAGAGGATCTGGCCACCGCCCTGGCCGAGAGCCGCCGCCGCGATCTGGCCGCGGGCCGCACCCTGGTCGGCCCGCACCGCACCGACCTTGGCGCCGCCTTTGCCGCCAAGGGCCTGCCTGCCGACCAGTGTTCCACCGGCGAGCAGAAGGCCCTGCTGATCAGCCTGATCCTGGCTGATGCCCGCGCGCTGGCCGCCGATCTGGGCCAGGCGCCCGTGCTGCTGTTTGACGAAGTCGCCGCGCATCTGGATCCCGACCGTCGCGCCGCCCTTCATGAAGAGCTGTGCGGGCTGGGGGCGCAGGCCATCCTGACCGGCACCGAGCCCGGCCTGTTTGACACGATCAGCGGCAGGGCGCAGAACCTGCACATCACCGAGGAGGGCGGCGAAAGCCGCATCAGCGCATGACCTTGCAGCGCATGACCCCGATCATTCCGGCCAGGGCCGGCCTTGCCCTGGCCGCCGCAGGCCAGGCGCCGCAGGTGCCGCATGCAGATTGAACGCATCCCCGAATGGGCGCTGACCCCCGCGCTGGATGCCGAAATCGCCGATCTGCTGGCGCGGTGCTTTGTCACCGACTTCGGCGGCCGCAGCTACTTTCAGACGCGGCATCACCTGCGCCTGATCCACCGGCCGCGGGGGGCGATCATCGGGCACATGGCGCTGCAATATCGCGCCATGCGTCTGGGCGACCGGCTGATCACCGTGGCCGGCCTGGCCGAGGTTGCGACCGATCCCGCCCACCGCGGCCAGGGTATCGCCGGGGGCCTGCTGCAAGCCGCCATCGCCGAGGCGCAGGCCAGCCCGGCGGAATTCTTCCTGCTGTTCGGCGTGGCCAGGCTTTACGCCGCCGCCGGCTGGCGCCGCGTCCGCAACCCGATGCTCTGGGTCGACATGCTGGGCGCGCGGACCCATGCGATACGGCACGAAACGGCCGACAGCCTGATGGTTCTGCCCCTGCGCGGGTCGGACTGGGACGAAAATCTGCCGCTGGACCTGCTGGGAAATCTGTTCTGATGACGCTGACCTGGGTGGAGCTGGGCCTATATGCCCTGGGCATGGCGGGGCTGTGGGCGGTGCCGGGGCCGGTGTGGGTGGCGCTGCTGGCGCGGGCCCTGTCGGGCGGCTTTGCCGCCGCCTGGCCCCTGGCCGTGGGTGTGACGCTGGGCGATTGCCTGTGGCCCCTGCTGGCGATCCTGGGCATGGGCTGGATCCTGTCGGTCTACGGGGATTTCCTGGCAGTGCTGCGGATCGTGGCTGCCGTGACCTTCCTTGTGATGGGCCTGCTGCTGATCGGAAAGTCGGGCAAGCTGATGGGGGCGGACAGCCGGCTGACCCGGCCGGGGCGGCTGGCAGGGTTCATGACGGGCGTGGCCGCGGTGATCGGCAACCCCAAGGCGATCCTGTTCTACATGGGCGTGCTGCCCGGCTTCTTCGGCGACCTGTCGAAACTGACCGCGCCCGACATCGCCGCCATCCTGGCCGTGTCGGTCAGCGTGCCCCTGGCGGGCAACCTCGGCCTGGCCCTGTTTCTCGACCGGCTGCGCGACCTGCTGGCCAGCCGCGCGCGCGTGCAGATGCTGAACCGTGTCTCGGGGGCGCTGCTGATCGTGGTTGCGGGGGTCATTCCCTTCGTCTGACCCCTAAATCTTGTGGCCCGCGTGACATTGCTGCGCGCGCGCGGTATAAGACGCGCGCATGTGAAAAGGTTGAAGGCCCATGGCTGAAGAGCCCAAGAAGACAGAAAGCTACGGCGCAGATTCCATCAAGGTTCTCAAGGGCTTGGATGCCGTCCGGAAACGCCCGGGCATGTATATCGGCGACACCGACGATGGCAGCGGCCTGCACCACATGGTGTATGAGGTCGTGGACAACGGCATTGACGAGGCTCTGGCCGGCCACGCCACCGAAGTGCGCGTGAAGATTCATGCCGACAGTTCGGTTTCCGTGTTCGACAATGGCCGCGGCATTCCGGTGGACATCCACCAGGAAGAAGGCGTTTCTGCCGCCGAAGTCATCATGACCCAGCTTCATGCCGGCGGCAAATTCAACAACACCGACGACAGCGGCAATGCCTACAAGGTCTCGGGCGGGTTGCACGGCGTGGGCGTGTCGGTGGTAAACGCGCTGTCGGAATGGCTGGAGCTGACGGTCTGGCGCAACGACACCGAATACCGCGCCCGATTCGAAGACGGCGAATGCGTGGAGCATGTGCATCCCGTGGGTCCGGCCCCCGGCAAGCGCGGCACCGAGGTGCGTTTCTTCGCCTCGTCCAAGGCGACGCGGCCGGATGGCACCTTCTCGAACCTGGATTACCAGTTCAAGACGCTGGAGCATCGCCTGCGCGAACTGGCCTTCCTGAACTCGGGCGTGCGGATCGTGCTGGAAGACGAGCGCCCCGCCGAACCGCTGCATCTGGAGCTGTGCTACCAGGGCGGCGTGCGGGAATTCGTGAAATATCTCGACCGATCCAAGCAGGCGGTCATGGCGGAGCCGATCTACATCGCCGGAGAAAAGAACGGCATCGGCGTGGAGGTCGCGATGTGGTGGAACGACAGCTACCACGAAACCGTGCTGCCCTTCACAAACAACATTCCCCAGCGCGACGGCGGCACGCATCTGGCAGGCTTCCGTGGCGCGCTAACCCGCACCGTGGGCGCCTATGCCCAGTCCTCGGGCATCGCCAGGAAGGAAAAGGTCGAATTCACCGGCGACGATGCCCGCGAAGGGCTGACCTGCGTTCTGTCCGTCAAGGTGCCAGATCCGAAATTCTCCAGTCAGACCAAGGACAAGCTGGTTTCCTCCGAGGTGCGGCCGGCGGTGGAGAACCTGGTCAATGAAAAGCTGGCCGAGTGGTTCGAGGAAAATCCCGGCCCCGCCCGCATCATCGTCGGCAAGATCATCGAGGCGGCACTGGCCCGCGAAGCCGCCCGCAAGGCGCGCGACCTGACCCGTCGCAAGACCGCGCTGGACGTGGCCAGCCTGCCCGGCAAGCTGGCCGATTGCCAGGAACGCGATCCCGCCAAATCCGAACTGTTCCTGGTCGAGGGAGACTCGGCCGGAGGCTCGGCCAAACAGGGCCGCAGCCGCGCCAACCAGGCGGTCCTGCCCCTGCGCGGCAAGATCCTGAACGTCGAACGCGCCCGCTTTGACCGCATGCTGAGCAGCCAGGAAATCGGCACGCTGATCACCGCGCTGGGCACGGGCATCGGCCGCGACGAATTCGACATCAAGAAGCTGCGCTACCACAAGGTCGTCATCATGACCGATGCCGACGTGGACGGCGCCCATATCCGCACGCTTCTGCTGACCTTCTTCTTCCGCCAGATGCCCGAACTGATCGAGGGTGGCTATCTCTACATCGCGCAGCCGCCGCTTTACAAAGTGGCGCGCGGCAAGTCCGAGGTCTATCTGAAGGATCAGGCCGCGCTGGAAGACTATCTGATCGAGATGGGTGTCGAAGGCGCGGTGCTGCGTCTGGCCACGGGCGAGGAAATCGCCGGGGCCGATCTGGCCCGCGTCATCGAAGGTGCGCGCCAGTTCCGCCGCGTGCTCGACGCCTTCCCCACCCACTACCCCCGGCCGATCCTCGAACAGGCGGCGCTGGCCGGTGCCTTCGACCCCGGCCGTGCCGATGACGACCTTCAGGCCGTGGCCAATCTGGTCGCCAGGCGGCTGGATCTGGTCGCGCATGAATTCGAGCGCGGCTGGCAGGGCCGCATCACGCAGGACCACGGCATCCACCTGTCGCGCGTGCTGCGCGGCGTGGAAGAGCTGCGCACCCTCGATGGCGCCGTCCTGCGCTCGGGCGAGGCGCGGCGTCTGTCGGCGGTGTCGCAGCGCGACCGCGATGCCTACCGCGACCCGGCCCGCCTGATCCGCAAGGACCGCGACCAGCTGGTGCATGGCCCGATCGACCTGCTGAAAGCCATCCTGGCCGAGGGCGAAAAGGGCCTGACCATGCAGCGTTACAAGGGTCTGGGCGAGATGAACCCCGACCAGCTCTGGGAAACCACGCTCGACCCCGAGGCCCGGACCCTGCTGCAAGTGAAGATCGACGATCTGGCCGAGGCCGATGACATCTTTACCAAGCTGATGGGCGACGTGGTGGAGCCCCGCCGCGACTTCATCGTGCAGAATGCCCTGGCGGTCGAGAACCTGGACTTCTGACCCAGGCCTGCTAGAGCGGCAGCACCCACAGCGCCAGCATCGGGCTTGAACCCGAACGCATCGCATGGGCAATTCCCGGCGGGTTGTAGACATGGCCCGCCGGCCCGGGGTCGGTCCAGTCCATCTGGGCGTTCCACCATTCCCCTGGCGAGAGGGCGAAATAGATCTCTTCCGGCGCATGGCTGTGGCGCGGGTAATCCACACCCGGCGCCATCAGGCTGGCGCCGATCCACAGATCGCTGCGCCGCTCCATCCCTTTCGGCCCAAGGATCTCCGCATTGGCATGGCCATGCCAGAATCGGGCATCGTCCGGGTCGGCCGAAGGCCGCCGCCGCCAGGCCAGTTGCCCCTGCAAGGCGCCAAAGGCCCGCGCCAGCCGGCCCCGTGGCCCGCGCTCGGCCACCGCCAGCACCGCTGCGATCTCGTCGCAAATCGGCAGGCGTTCCGCTGCTGCGCCCGCGGTCTCCAGCGGCGTGCCCTGCCGTCCGGCCAGCCTTGCGCCTATCCGCAGCGCCGCCGCCGCGGCCGCGCCTTCGGTGATGCCACCCAGGGCCAGCGCGATCTCGTCCAGGAAAAGCTGAAGATCCGCGCTGCGTGTCACGCTGCCCTCGCCCGCCGGCCTGGTGACCCCGGATGGATTCGAACCATCGACCTGCCGCTTAGGAGGCGGCCGCTCTATCCCCTGAGCTACGGGGCCCCTGAACGCCAGGGCCAGGCCACGCCCTTGTGGCGGAAAAGCCCCGGTTTCGCAACCGGGCTTGGCGGGGTTCATGATGCCGCAACCGGAATATCGCGGGCGGAAATGGAAAAGGGGGAGTGAATTTGGCCCACCACTCCCCCTTCGGGATCCATTGCGTCCGGGTTGAGAGCTTGCAGGACGCGCCGGATCGGGCCAGCCGCGCGGTGAATTGGCGACTGTTAGCGGTAACATAGTGTGGAACGGCACTCCGGACAAGCGAAAGTTTTGCACGGGTCTGGCGAATTGTCGCGTCTGCGACCTGAAAACCCGTTCCCACCGCCGAGGGAATTGCTCTATTGATGGGCAACACCGGAGCCTGCCCTTGCCCAACGACCAAACCCAGGACACCCGCCGCACCCTGACGCTGCGCGACGTTTCCGAAGCCTCGGGCGTCAGCGAGATGACGGTCAGCCGCGTGCTGCGCAACCGGGGCGACGTGTCGGATGCCACGCGGGCCCGCGTGCTGGAGGCAGCCCGTGCGCTGGGCTATGTGCCCAACAAGATTGCCGGCGCCCTGGCCAGTCAGCGGGTCAATCTGGTGGCGGTCATCATCCCCAGCCTGTCGAACATGGTCTTTCCGGAAGTGATGACCGGGATTTCCGACGTGCTGGAAGGCACCGGCCTGCAACCCGTTGTCGGCGTGACGAATTATCTGCCGGAGCGCGAGGAGTCGGTTCTGTATGAAATGCTGTCCTGGCGGCCTTCGGGCGTCATCATCGCCGGGCTGGAACATTCCGCCGCCAGCCGCGCCATGATGGCCCAGGCCGGGATCCCGATCGTCGAGATCATGGATATCGACGGGCAACCCGTTGATTCCGCAGTAGGGTTGTCGCACCGCCGCGCCGGCCGCCAGATGGCCGAGGCGATCGTCGCCTCGGGCTATCGCAAGATTGCCTTCTGTGGCACGCAAATGCCCAACGACTTTCGCGCCAAGAAGCGGCTGGAGGGGTTCGAGGAGGCGCTGCGCCGCGCCGGCCTGTCTCTGCTCGACCGCGAATACTATTCCGGCGGTTCGGCCCTGCTGAAGGGGCGCGAGATGACGCAGGCGATACTGGCCCGCAATCCGGATGTCGATTTCATCTATTATTCCAATGACATGATCGGTGCGGGCGGCCTGCTCTACTGTCTGGACAAGGCCATCGACGTGCCCGAACATCTGGGCCTTGCCGGATTCAACGGTGTCGAGCTGCTGGACGGCCTGCCGCGCCGTCTGGCCACGATGGATGCCTGTCGTCTGGACATCGGCCGCCTGGCCGCCGAGATCATCGCGGGCAAGCGGCCGAACCCCGGCAAGCCCGAGATCATCGAGCTGTTCCCCACCCTGCAACCCGGCGACACGATTCGGCAGCGATGATCCGGGCGCCGCGCGCCGGGGGCCTTGCCCCCGGACCCCCAGGATATTTGCGGCAAGATGAAAGGGTGAAAGGGTCAGGCCGGTCTGCCGATCAACTGGCCATCGCGCCAGCCGGTGATTCCGGCGGTCTGGATCGTGCCCTCCGGCAGGTCGTAGTCGAAGGCAACTTCGGTGAAATCCTCGCACCGCCCCAGCCGCGGGGTTTCCATCAGCACGGCGGCCTGCCGGCCCCGCCAGGCTTCCAGGTGCCGGTCGCGCGCCGCCGCGCCCGCCGCGCGCAGGCGGGCCGCCCGGTCGCGGATCACCGGGCCGGTCAGCTGCGGCATCCGGGCCGCCGGGGTGCCCCTGCGCGGGCTGAAGGGAAAGACGTGCAGGAAGGTCAGGCCGCAGTCCCGCACCAGCGCCAGCGACTGGGCAAACATCGCTTCGGTCTCGGTCGGAAAGCCGGCGATGAGATCGGCGCCGAGGACGATGCCGGGGCGCAGTCGCCGTGCCGTCTCGCAGAAGGCGATGGCATCCTCGCGCGTATGGCGGCGCTTCATCCGCTTCAGGATCATGTTGTCGCCCGCCTGCAATGACAGGTGCAGATGCGGCATCAATCGTGGCTCGGTGGCGATGGCCTGCAGCAGCGCCTCGTCCACCTCGATCGAATCGATGGAGGAAATCCGCAAGCGTTCAAGATCCGGCACCAGCCGCAGGATCCGCAGCACCAGATCGCCCAGCCGCGGCCGGGCCGGCAGATCCGCCCCCCAGCTGGTCAGATCGACCCCGGTCAGCACGACCTCGCGAAAGCCCTTGTCCACCAGCCGACGGATCTGCTCGACCACCACGCCCGCCGGAACCGACCGCGAATTGCCGCGGCCATAGGGGATGATGCAGAAGGTGCAGCGGTGGTCGCAGCCGTTCTGCACCTGCACATAGGCGCGCACCCGGCCGAAACCGTCGATCAGATGCCCGGCGGTTTCCCGGACGCCGAGAATGTCGTTGACCTGCACCTTCTCGGTCGCACCGATCAGGTCGGGAACCGCCAGGGCGGCCCGCAGCCCGTTCCAGGTCTCGGCCTGCATCTTGTCGTGGTTGCCGATGACGCGGGTCACTTCCGGCATGGCGGCAAAGGTCTCGGGTTCGGTCTGGGCGGCGCAGCCGGTCACGATCATCGCCGCGCCGGGGTTTTCCCGCGCCAGGCGGCGGATTTCCTGCTTGGCCTTGCGCACCGCCTCGCCCGTCACGGCGCAGGTGTTCACCACCACGGCACCATCCAGGCCCGCCGCCGCGGCCAGTTCCTTCATCGCCTCGGACTCATAGGCGTTGAGGCGGCAGCCAAGCGTCGAAAACACCACCGGCTTCATGGCTGCGGGTCCGCAAAGTCCGGGCTCAGGACTCCGTCGAACACATGCGCCACCGGGCCGGTCATCCAGACGCCATCCGCGCGCCAGTCGATTTCCAGCACACCGCCATCCAGATCCAGCACCACCTGCCGCCCGGTCAGGCCGCGCCGATGCGCCGCCACCGCCGTGGCACAGGCGCCCGAGCCGCAGGCCAGCGTGACGCCCGCGCCCCGCTCCCAGACCCGCATCCGCAGACGGTCCTTCCCGGTCAGGCTGGCAAACTCGACATTGGTGCGCTGCGGAAACAGCGGATCATGCTCCAGCGCCGGGCCGAGCTGCGCCAGATCCACCGCTTCGGCATCGGGGACAAAGAACACCAGATGCGGATTGCCCATGCCCACCGCCGCCGGATCGCCCGGCATGGGCAGGTGGTCCGTGTCCATCGCGCGGGCCAGGGGCACCTGATCCCAGTCCAGATCGGGCGCGCCCATGTTCACGCTGACCAGCCCATCCGCCCGGCGCACCGCGGCAAGCTCGCCCCGCGCCGTGACCAGCCGCACCGCATCGCGGCCCAGGCCGCGCATCACGAAATCCGATACACAGCGCGTGGCATTGCCGCAGGCCTCGGCCATGGTTCCATCGGAATTCCAGAAATCCAGCTGGAAATCGGCCTGGGCCGAGGGGCGGATCTCGGCCAACTGGTCAAAGCCCACGCCGCGATGCCGGTCGCCCAGGGCGCGGGCCAGGGCAGGCGTCGTCACCGGCTGCGCGCGCTCACGCGAGTCGATCACGACAAAGTCGTTGCCTGCGCCATGCCATTTCATGAACCGCAGGCCGGGAGGGTTCGGATCCAGGGCCATGGCCCGCATATACGCCCAGCCGCGCGGGATTTCCAGATTGCCTCTTGCGCTGGCGCGCGCCGGGGTCTAAAGCCGCGCCCGGATGGGCCGTTAGCTCAGTTGGTAGAGCAGCTGACTCTTAATCAGCTTGTCGAAGGTTCGAATCCTTCACGGCTCACCATCCACCCCCGCCCTGGCCAGCGCCGCCCCGGCCCCGAACGCGCCCGGATTGGCAAGGCCGCGAAAAGCCCCGATCCAGGGCCCAATCGGTCTTGACGGCACCCCCCCTTTTCCCTAAGCCCACCCCCCGTGGGCCCGTAGCTCAGTTGGTAGAGCAACTGACTTTTAATCAGTGGGTCACAGGTTCGAATCCTGTCGGGCTCACCATGGTTTCAGGCATGTTGTTTCGGGCGACCTGTCCGTGGCCGGGCTCCGGCCGCGCCGATCGACGGAACCGGCGCTAGAGGCCCATCACCGCATCCAGCCGATCCAGGATCGCACGGGTCCGGCTTGCCCAGGTGATCCCCGCCAGCGCCATGTCATAGGCGCGGCCCTGCTTCAGCCCATGGGCCAGCGCCTCCTCCACAGACCGGGCAAAGCTCTCGGCCCCCTGGGCAAAGCGGATATAGGGCCGCAGCGCGGCGTCCACATTTTCCACCTCGGTCGCAACTATGGGCCGCCGGGCCGAGAAATAATTGTAGATCTTCAGCGGGTTCATCGTGCCGGTCAGATCGTCGCGCGTGTGCGGCACCAGCGCCACGTCGAATCGCGCGATGCAGGCCGGCACCCGGTCATGCGTGACCACGCCGGTCAGCTTTACATTGGTCAGGCCCCGCACCTGCGCCAGGTCGCGCTCGCGGGCACCGCCGCCCACGATGGCAAAGGTGACATGGGGCAGGGCCTGCGCCACGTCGCGCAGCAGACCCCAGTCGAACCGGTCGCGCAGATTGCCGACATAGCCCGCCACCGGCCCCGTCACCCCGGCCAGCGCCCGGGCCAGGTTGTCGGGAAGCTCGCCCTGCTCCGGCCCCGGCAGGTCGGTGCCGTTCGGCACGACCGAGATCGACCGCACGAGATGCCCGAACGCCTGCACCTGCGGCGCGCAATTGGTGAAGGCATGGTCCAGCAGGGGCAGTGTCTGGTCATAGCTGGCGATGATCCGCTCGCGATAGGCGGGTGACATTTCGAACTTGCGCTGGTCGTCGATCAGATCGCCCACGACCGCGCGAAACCTGATGCGGCTGGCCACGGCCGGGAAATCGAACACCACCGGGCAGACCCAGGCCAGCGTGGTTTCCGGCCGCATCCCCCAATGTGCCATCTCCGCCTCGACATAGGCCGGGTATTCCGACAGCGATCCGTGCACCGGCGGCAGCGTCATCTGCCGCCCCCGGCGCGACCACAGGTAGGTCCGCATCCGGTGGCGCGGCGTATCGCGCAGGTCGTGCTGGTTGTCCATCGTATTGGCCAGCACCAGCGCCGCCGGCGATCCCACCGCCGCCTCTGCCGCGCCCATCATCTGGGTCACTTCCAGCGGCGCGTCGAATTGCAGGATCCGCCCCACCCGCCCCGAGGCGAGAAGGTGCTGCATCAGCTTGTCCGACCGGCGGCCGTAGATGCCGGTGTCGTTCTGCTTCCAGAACATCACCACGTCGAACAGGCCCCTGGCCGCCGCCGCGACCGGCATCGGCCGCGATGCCGCCTCGGCCTGAATCGGCCGGTTCCGCGTGCGCAGGGTCTTGTAGGCCTCGTTGGTGATCTCGATCAGCCGGCGGAACGCCTCGGGCAATTCGTGCGGTGCAGCCTGGGCCCGGGCAATCGCCAGATGCAGCCGCTCCCGGTTCACCCTGAAGCCCAGCTCCTGCTCGAAGGCCTCGCGCACCCGGACCCGCGCCAGCCTGCCCGCCGCCCGGTCGCGTTCGCCGATCAACCGCTCCAGATGGACCCCCAGATCCTTCGGCTCGATCACCGTCACCATGCCCTGCAACGCCAGATCCTTCAGCGGCGGCACATCCGTCACCAGGATCGGCAGGCCCAGGGCGCTGGCGTCCGACACCTTGGCCGGGATCTGATATTGCGAGATCGGATGGTCCGGATCCTGCAACAGCACCACCGCATCGGCGGCGGCCAGCTTGGCGGGCAGCGCCTCAAAGGCGCAATCGGGATGATAGACCACCCGCGCGCCACCCTGCCCACCGGCCTGCGCATCCAGCCGGTGACGGATGCGCTTGTCCAGGATGTCGCCCACCAGATGGAAGACAAAGCGTTTGTCCGGCATTTCCGCCAGCGTTCTGGCGATGTCGAACACACCCTTGTGCGCCCGCGCGGTGCCGACAAAGACCAGCGCGAAATCGTCCTCGGCCATGCCCATCCTGGCCCGTTCCGCCGCCCGGTCGAATCGGCCGGGGTGAAAGGCCGCCTCGTCCCGCGCATGCCGCACGATCGTCCCGCCAAAGCGGTTGCGCAGCGCGATGTTCGACACGATCACCGAATCCGCCGCCCCGGTGATGCTGTCGCAGGCCCGGGTCGCCAGTTCGGAATAGGGCTCCTTCAGCACATCGGCTCCGGCCTCGGCCAGCTCGTCCAGACTGGCCGGGGTATCGTCCGGAAAGAACGACAGTTCGAAATCGTCCACGTCCAGCACCAGCGGGCAGCCGGTTGCCGCCTTGATCAGCGCGCCCAGCGCCAGCGCCGGCAGGCGCGGCTTGCAGACCACGACCAGATCGCAGTCCACCCCGGCGGCATAGGCCTGGGCGGCCGGCCAGTAATCCTCCAGGCTGGTGCAGGGCAATCCCTTGACCTTGCGGCCCGAATCCCGGATCGGCCCCCAGATCCTGTCGCCGAACCGCGTCCAAAGCGGCCCAACCATCTCCACATCCCAGTCGCGCTGCAACAGGTCATGGATCACCATGCCCCGGCCCGCCGGGTTGTGGCCCATGTCCCAGCAGACCACGATCGCCTTCTTCCTTTTCTTCGTCGGCGCCGGCGCGGGCTTCGCCACCTCGGCTGCCTGCGCGGCGGGCACCCCCGGCACCCCCGGCACCCCCGGCACCTCCGGCGCGCGCAGGCCGCGCAGGTCCACCACCTCGGCCACGCCCCATTTCCGCAGCACCCGTGCCCGTCGCTCGGCAAAAGCCTCGGTCGAGCCGATATCCCAGGCCGGGAAGAATTCGGCAACATAGCCCCTGCGGTAAATCGCCCCGAAATCCTCGGCATCGGTCAGGAACACGGGCTTGAACCTGCGCGCGCCGCCCTGCCGGGCTCGCACCTGCTCTACCGCAGCCGCAAGATCCGCCCCGCGCAGCCCCAGCACGTCAAAGGCCAGCACCTCCAGCACGGCCAGCCCATCGGTCAGATGTTCCGCCCCTGGCGGCGGCTGCAGCGCAACGGCCGGCTCGCGGGCCTCGGGCCACCAGTCATGCACCGGCATCCTGCGGCGCACCACCACCTCGGGCAGCGACCGCCCGGGCTCCATTCCCGGCAGTCTGGGCCGCACCGTCACCACGGCGCCCGGCGTGCCCTGCGCCCGGTGCAGCAGGTCGCCCAGCGTCACGACCGACCGGTTCAACTGTTCGATCCGGCTGGTCATCAGCCAGGCCTTCTGGTCAAAGGCGGGCGGCGCCGGGGCCACCGGCGCCGGAGAGGCCTGCGGAGCGGCCTGCGGTGCAACCGAAATCTGCGCGGGCGCCATATCCTTCATCGGTCTGGTCATCCTAGCATTGCGCCCCCGGATTGGCCCCCAGAGGCTTCCCGGCAGGGCTTCCCGGCAGGGCGCTCAGCCGCGCCGCCGCCTGATCCGCGCCATTCGCCCGGATCAGCGCCCGGCAATGTGCGGCCAGAAACGCGCGCGCCGGTTCCTGCATCATCAGGGCCAACACCTCGGGCAGATCCTCCAGCTCGTCCTCGCCGATCTCGAACGCCGCCTGCGCGCTTTGCGCAAACCTGGCCCGGCCCAGCTGATCGTCCATCGTCGGATGCCGGTTGGCGACAAAGATGGTCGGCACGCCAAAGCCCAGCAGCTCATGGTAGGAATTGTAGCCCGCCGCCGAGATGCAGAAGTCGAAGGCCCGCAGATACTGGCTGATCGGAAAGCCGCGCAGAATCGTTGCGCGCGGCCACAGGGTCAGCGGAATGGTCCCCGTCACCCATTCCGCGATGGCAATCTGCAAGCCGGGCTGCGCCGCCAGCGCCGCCATGATCTGATCCAGGATCGACAAGAGATCGCGGTTGAAGCCCGAGCCGAGCTGCACCAGCACCGCGGGCCTGGTCGGGTCCAGCCCCAGGGCCGCCGCCGCCTCGGCCCGAGCCAGCAGCTCACCCTCGTCCAGCAGCCGGATCGGCGCGACCACCTCTGCCTCGTGCCGGCGCTGCGCGGTGATCCCCGTGTCGATCTCCTGCGCCAGTTCGCCCGGCTCCAGGATCAGGTCGAACCAGCGCGCGTTGTCGATATGCGGGCTGGTGGTCCTGGCCCACATTCCCCGACGCATCCAGACGAACCGGCAATCCCCGCGCGGTGCCACCGCGCCGATCAGCCCGGGCGAGGGCAGATTGCCGTCATAGATCACCGCCTTCGGGTCGTGCCGGTCCAGGATGTCGTCCAGATCATGCCGGAACCAGCGGTCCCAGGCGTCGAAATCGCCGCCCACCAGCGTGGACGAAGGCAGATATTCCGCCGGAAATCCGAACTGCCGGATGACATCCAGCGCCGCCGCATGGCTGGCAAAGATCGCATGTCCCTCCATCCGCCGCGCCACCGCCAGCAGTCGCGTCAGATGCCCGACCCCCACCCCGTTCGAGGGCAGGAACAGCACGGGTCGCCCGTCTCTGGCCGGTTTCGCCACCGCGCGCAGGCTCTTGCCCCGCACCGGTGTTGCCTGCGCCGCGCGCTGCGCGAAACCGGCGGTCGCCATCCGCCGCCTGGCCTGCACCGCCGCGGCCACCACCCCCGGCAGGGTCGCGGACGTGGCATAGCGCGGCCCGGCACCGTAATGCCCGCGCAGATGCCTCGGGGCCACCACCTCGCGCCCGGCGGCCAGCATCGCGGCGACGAGGGTGTCGGGCAGGTCGCTGTCCGGCACCTGTTCGGGGACCACCAGCACGTCCAGGCCCGCGATCAGCCGGGGCAGGGCGGGCGGTCCGATCCTGCAGGCTTCGGGCCCCAGCAGCCGGATGTGCCGCGCCGCGCGCCCGTCCAGCGCCGCGGCGATCGCCGCCGTCGTGGCCTTTTCGATCCGCTCGGCATACCAGCCGATCCCGGCCGTGCCCGCGGCGTCGCGCCGGGCGATGGCCGCCTGCCGCACCGGCGGCAGCCAGGCGGGCCGCCCCGGCGCCAGGATCTCGTTCACCGCCACCCGGCCCACCTGGGTCTTGCGGCGGAACACCGGGGGCACGGCAACCGTCAGATCCGCGGCTGCATGCGCCACCAGCACCACATGGGCGACCGCCAGCGGCGCCAGCGCCCGGATCGTCCAGTCGGCTCTTGCCGGTTCGTGCACCACCAGATCCTGCGTCATCAGGGCAATCTGCGGGTCGGCCACCCGCGCCAGCCCGCGCCGCACCAGGGCGCGCACCGGCGCCGCGATCACCGCGCCCGCGGCCGGAGCGCAATGCTGCACCAGCCCGACCCGGCGCCCGGCCTCGGCCCAACGCTGGATCTCTTCGGCAAGCCGGAAGGCCCGGTCGCCGGGCATGGTGAAATCGGCCGCCAGGACCACATCGTGGTCCCGCGCCGCGATTGCGCGTCCAGGATCCTGCATGTCGTCGCCGTCCGTGATTCCCGGTGCCGTCATCCGCCCTGCGTCAGGGTCGGCCAGAGGGGGGGCGGCCGCAGCCGCCCCGCCGGTCTTGATGCCGAACTCAATGATAGTGGTGGAAATGGTCGTCATCATGGCCATGGCCGTCATCTTCATGATCGTTGCCACCGCCGTGATCCTCGTCGCCGTCATGGCCATGACCATCGTCCTCATGGTCGTTGCCATTGCCGCCGCCATGATCGTCGTCATGGTCGTTGCCGTTTCCCTTGCCGTGGCCGGTCCCGCCGTTGCCCTTGCCATTGCCATTGGCCGGGTTGCCGTTGCCGCCCGAATTGCCGTGATCGTCATCCGGCTGGCCCGACGAGCCACCCGGTGATTTCTTGCCATGGCTGCTGCCGTCGCCCGACTTGTCCTTGTTGTCCTTGTTGTCCTTGTTGCCCTTGTTGTCCTTGGATTTCGATTCCGCCTGCGCATGTGGCGCGGCCTGCGTCTTGTGGCTGGGCGAGGCCGTGGCCGCGCCGGACCCGGCAAGCGCCACCCCTGTTGCCAGGGCGATGGCCATCATCAAATCGCGTCTGTCCATGTTCTACTCCTGTCGTTGCGTTTCGGGCCCGACCCCTCCCGCCCCGGAGATGTCCAGACCCAGCACCCGCCCGCAACGCATGGAACGCCCCGAAGCCTTCACACACACCGGCGCGATGCGCCGGGCGCGGCCCAAGAAAACCGCAGCGACCATTCCGCGTGCTGCGAACACGCCAGACGAGATGCCGCAGGATTCGCGGCGAATATGTGGCGCAAATCTGTCCGGATTCTGGGCCGGACCGTGATCCGAAACGCCGGTCCCGGCCGCGAATCCGGCGGCGCCGCACCCCTGGCACGCCCCCGGCGGCCCCCGGCAGCGCGAGACGGTTCAGGCCGGCGTCCGGCTCCAGGCCCGGCGGATCATGCCGAATTCACTGGATTTTCGGGCTGCTGCGGCGCAGCCGGCCCCCGTCTTGGCCCCTCCGCCCATCCGGGCGGGCGCCCGGCCGGATCCCTTGGCGATCTGCCAGGCCCGCAGCGGGCGGCAGCTTTCCCCATCGGAGGAATTCCGCCCGCGCCCAGCCATGCCTGCCATGTTTTCCGCCAACCGCCGGTCATTCCGGCCGGACAGCCGCGAATCCGGCCGCGAATCCGGCCCAATTCGGCGCGGTTAAGGCCCTGTTCAACCAAAAGGCGATTCGGCCGAACGGTCGCCCCTTGCCGCCACCCACCGGCCCGCCGCCCTCCCGGCCCGCCGCCCTCCCGGTCAGTCGCCCCCGGCCCGCCGCAGCCGGTCAGGGGCAGTCCGCCTTCGGCCGCCAGGCCCGCTCTGCACACCGGCACACAGACCCTGCGCCAGGCGCGGCTTCCCGTTGCCGCGCGGATCGCTTACCTAGGATCAGTCCAGGAAAGGCGGCATCTCATGGTGGAACTCGGTCTCGACACGTTTGGCGACGTCACGAAGGATGCCGCGGGCCAGGATCAGCCCATGGACCAGGTCTTGCGCGATGTGGTCGAGCAGGCCGTGCTGGCCGATCAGGTGGGTGCCGATTTCATCGGCCTGGGCGAACATCACCGCCCGGATTTCGCGATCTCGGCCCCCGAAATCGTGCTGGCCGCCATCGCGGGCCGCACCTCGCGCATCCGCCTGGGCACCGCCGTCACCGTTCTGTCGACCGACGATCCGGTGCGGGTGTTCCAGCGGTTTTCCACCTTGAACGCCATTTCCAATGGCCGGGCCGAGGTGATCCTGGGCCGCGGCAGCTTTACCGAAAGCTATCCGCTGTTCGGCTATGCGCTGGAGGATTACGACCGGCTGTTCGAGGAAAAGCTCGACCTCTTTGCCAAGCTGGTCCGGCAGGACACGGTCACATGGTCGGGCCAGACCCGCAGCCCCCTGCGCAACCAGCGGGTCTATCCGCCGCTGGGCCCCGGGGGCCTGACCACCTGGGTCGGCGTCGGCGGCAGCCCCGAATCCGTGGTGCGCGTCGTGCGGCAGGATCTGCAACTGATGCTGGCCATCATCGGCGGCGACGCGCGCCGCTTTCTGCCCTATGTCGATCTCTACGACCGCGCCTGCGCCCAGCTCGGGCGCAGCCACCGGCCCATCGGCGTGCATTCTCCGGGCTTCATCGCCGCCACCGATACCGAGGCGCGCGAGATCGCCTGGCCGGCCTATGCCGAGATGTTCGGCCGCATCGGCCGCGAGCGCGGCTGGCCGCCCACCACCAGGGACAAGTTTCTGGCCGAGGTCGAGCATGGCGCGCTCTATGTCGGCAGCCCGGAAACCGTGGCGCGAAAGATCGCCGCCACCGTGCGCGACCTGAAGCTGGACCGGTTCGACATGAAATACACCACCGGCCCGATCTCGCATGGCCAGCAGCTGGAATGCGTGCGGCTTTACGGGGAAAGGGTCATTCCCATGGTCCGCGACCTGCTGGCCAGCGACGGCGCCCGGCCGCGCTGAGCCCATCCCGGCAGGGCGCGGCGGCAAGGTCGGCTGCCTCCGGCGGGGATATTTCAGGCAAGGTGAAAGCAGAGGCGCAGCCGCCCGTCGCGGCGGGGCAGGGGGGCGGCAGGCTGGAGGTTCGCAGGCTGGGGTCGGCAGGCTGGGGGTCAGCCGATCCGCCCGCGCAGGCCGGCGGTCTGCGCCCGGTCCAACAGCAGGTGGTCGGCCAGCACCAGGGCCATCATCGCTTCGCCCACCGGCACCGCGCGGATGCCCACGCAGGGGTCGTGCCGGCCCTTGGTGACCAGGTCGATCTCGGCCCCCGACTGCGTGATCGTGCGGCGCGGCGTCAGGATCGAGGACGTGGGTTTCACCGCGAACCGGCAGACCACCGGCTGGCCCGAGCTGATGCCGCCCAGGATGCCGCCGGCATGATTCGACAGGAATTCGGGGCCGTTCGTGCCCATGCGGATCTCGTCGGCGTTCTGCACCCCGGTCAGCCGGGCCGCGGCCATGCCGTCACCGATCTCCACGCCCTTCACCGCGTTGATCGACATCATCGCACTGGCCAGGTCGCTGTCCAGTTTGCCATAGAGCGGTGCGCCCAGCCCTGCCGGAACGCCCGTTGCCACGATCTCGACCACCGCGCCGACCGAGTTGTGGTTCAGCCGCAGTTCATCCAGATAGGCCGCCCACTGGCCCGCCGCGACCGGATCGGGGCACCAGAACGGGTTGTCGCCGATCGCGCCCCAGTCGAACCGCGACCGCTCGATCCCCATCTCGCCCATCTGCACCATGTAGCCGGTGATCGTCAGCCCCGGCGCCAGCGCCTTCAGCACCGCGCGCGCCACGCCGCCCGCCGCGACCCGGCTGGCGGTTTCGCGGGCACTGGAGCGGCCGCCGCCGCGATAATCCCGGACCCCGTATTTCTGGTGATAGGTGATGTCGGCATGGCCCGGCCGGAAGGCCTGGGCGATGTCGCCGTAATCCTTGGACCGCTGGTCGGTGTTCTCGATCATCAGACTGATCGGCGTGCCGGTCGTCACGCCCTGGAACACCCCCGACAGGATGCGCACCTCGTCGGCTTCCTTGCGCTGGGTGGTGAACTTGCTCTGGCCGGGTTTCCGCCGGTCCAGCCAGGGCTGGATATCGGCCTCGCTCAGGGCGATCCCCGGCGGACAGCCATCCACCACCGCGCCGATCGCCGGCCCGTGGCTTTCTCCCCAGGTGGTGAACCGGAACACATGGCCAAAGCTGTTCAGCGACATCGGATCTCTCCCTCGACCCATTCCCCATAGGGCAATCCGGGTCAGGGGTGAAGCGGCAAGCGGCTCTTGCCCCTGCCGCCGCAGCCGCTATGTTCTGCATCACCTCGGGGTGGCCATCCGGCCTGAGATGCGCAAGCGAACCCGTCGAACCTGAACCGGATCATACCGGCGGAGGGAAGGTTGATGCGCCCGGATCGCGTGCCTCTCCATTCCCGCCCGTCGCAACATGGAGAGAGACATGAAACCGATCATCCATCTTGCACTGGCGAGCCTGCTTGTGACCGCCATGGCGCCCATCGCCAGGGCCGAAGACAGGCCGGTGCTGACCGTGCTGACCTATGACAGCTTTGCCGCCGAATGGGGCCCCGGCCCCGCCATCGAAAAGGGCTTCGAGGCGTCCTGCGCCTGCGACCTGCAATTCGTCACCGCCGGCGATGGCGCCGCCGTCCTGGCGCGGCTGAAGCTGGAAGGCGCAGATACCGCCGCCGACGTGGTGCTGGGCCTGGACACCAACCTGACGGCCGACGCCCGCGCCTCGGGCCTCATTGCGCCACACGGGCTGCAACTGGCCAACGACCTGCCGGTGCCTTTCGATGACAGCCGGTTCGTGCCCTTCGACTGGGGCTGGTTCGCCTTTGTCTACGACAAGACCAGGGTTGCCACTCCACCCGCATCCTTCCGGGATCTCGCCGCCTCGAATCTGAAGGTGGTGATCGAGGATCCCCGTTCCTCGACCCCCGGCCTCGGCCTGCTGCTGTGGGTAAAGAAGGCCTATGGCGATCAGGCCGCGCAGGTCTGGGCCGACCTGGCCGACAATATCGTGACCGTGACCCCCGGCTGGGATCAGGCCTATGGCCTGTTTCTCAAGGGCGAGGCCGACATGGTGCTGTCCTATACCACCTCGCCCGCCTATCACCTGATCGCGGAAGGTGATGCCAGCAAGGCCGCCGCCGCCTTCAGCGAAGGCCATTACCTGCAGATCGAGGTCGCGGGTCTCGTCGCCTCCTCCAGCCACATGGAGCTCGGCAAATCCTTCCTGAGCTATCTGGCCGGAGACGAGGCGCAGGCCATCCTGCCCACCACCAACTGGATGTATCCGGCCAAGACCCCGGCCGCCGGCCTGCCCAAGGGCTTTGAAACGCTGATCCGGCCCGCGACCTCGCTGCTCTACCCCGAAGACGAGGCGCAGGCGCTGCGTCAGGCCGCGGTGCAGGAATGGCAAGCCGCGCTGGGGCAATAAGACCCGGCGCCACGGTTCTGGCGCTGGCGGTGGCGGGCCTGATCCTGGCCCCCACCCTGGCGCTGGTTCCCGCAGGGGTCGCGCTCGCCCCGGGCGACTGGGGCGCGCTGCGCTTTTCCCTGTTGCAGGCCGCCCTGTCGGCGCTCGCCTCCGGCCTGCTGGCGGTGCCGCTGGCGCGTGCCCTGGCCCGCCGCCGCTTCCCGCTGCGCGGTCTGGTGCTGACGCTTCTGGGCGCACCCTTCCTGATGCCCGTCGTCGTGGCGGTGATCGGCCTTCTCACCGTATGGGGCCGCTCGGGCTGGCTGAATGCCGGGCTGGCTGCCCTGGGGCTGCCCGGCTTCACCATCTACGGACTGCAAGGCGTCGTCCTGGCCCATGTCTTCCTGAATCTGCCCCTGGCCACCCGCATGCTGCTGCTGGGCTGGCAATCCGTCCCGGCCGAGCGTTTCCGCCTGGCCCAGACCCTGGGCCTGCCGCCCCGCGCCCTGTTTCGCCACCTGGAACTGCCCCTGCTGGTCGAGCACTTGCCCGGCACCATCCTGACCGTCTTTCTGATCTGCCTGAATTCCTTTGTCATCGGCCTGACGATGGGCGGCGGACCGCGCGCCACCATGCTGGAGCTGGCGATCTACCAGGCGATCCGATTCGACTTTGATCTTGGCCATGCCGCCACACTGGCCCTGCTGCAATTCGCCACCTGCGCCACCGCGGTCGCCCTGACCGCTCGCCTGGCCCGCCCCGCGGCCCTGGGCGCCGGCCTGGGCGCGGGCCTGGGCCGGCTGTCCGGCATCCCCGCCCCTGCCGGCTGGCGCCGCGCGCTCGACGCTTCGGCCATCGCCCTGGCGCTGGCCTTCCTGATCCTGCCCATCGCCGCGGTCCTGGCTGCCGGCCTGCCCGGCCTGACCACGCTTCCCGCCACCGTCTGGGCCTCGGCCCTGCGCTCGCTCCTCCTGGCCCTCGGCGCCGGAGCCCTGGCCACGCTGACGGCCACCACGCTTGCCCTGGCCGCCGCGGCCCAGGCGCCCTTCGCCCGCGCCTTCGACCTGGCCGCCACAATGCCGCTGGCCGCCTCCAGCCTGGTGATCGGCACCGGAGCCTTCCTGATCCTGCGGCCCTGGGTTGCGCCGGAAACCGCGGCCCTGCCGGTGACGCTGATCGCCAATGCGGCCCTGGCACTGCCCTTCGCCTTCCGCCTGATCCTGCCACACGCCCGGCAGATCCAGGCCGACTATGGCCGCCTCGCCGCTGCGCTGGGCCTGACGGGGCGTGCCCGCCTGCGCTGGCTCGACCTGCCGCGCCTGGCCCGCCCGCTGGGCCTGTCGATCGGCCTGGCCTCGGCGCTGGCGATGGGCGACCTCGGCGTCATTGCGCTGTTCGCCGGTGATCGCAGCACGACGCTGCCCCTGATGGTTCAGCGCCTGGCGGGCGCCTACCGGATGGATCAGGCGGCCGCAGCCTCGGTCCTGCTGATCCTGCTCAGCTTTGCGCTCTACGCCGGTTTCGATGCCTGGGGGCGTGCCCGTGCTGCAGCTTGACCACCTGACCCTGACCGCGCCGGATTTCCGCCTGACCGCCAACTGGCAGGTCGCGCCGGCAGAACGCATCGCCCTGATCGGCCCCTCGGGCGCGGGCAAATCCAGCCTGCTGATGGCGCTGGCGGGCTTCGTGGCGCCCAGCCGGGGCCGCATCCTGTGGCAGGGGCGCGACATCACGCCCCTGCCGCCGGCCCGGCGCCCGGTGGCGATCCTGTTTCAGGACCAGAACCTGTTTCCGCATCTGACCCTGACCCAGAATCTGGGCCTGGCGCTGGATCCGAACCTGGCGCTGACCGAGGCCCACCACGCCCGCATCACCCAGGCACTGAACCGCATGGGCCTGGCCGGCCTGGCCAGACGCAAGCCCGGCACGCTCTCCGGCGGCCAGGCAGCCCGCGCCGCACTGGCCCGGGTGCTGTTGCAGGACCGCCCGATCCTGCTGCTGGACGAACCCTTCGCCGCCCTGGGCCCGGCGCTGAAGGCCGACCTTCTCGACCTGGTGGCCGAAATCGCGCGCGACACCGGCCAGACCGTGCTCCTGGTCACGCATGACCCGGCCGATGTCCGGCGCTTTGCCCAAAGGACCGTGCTGGTCGCCGATGGCCTGGCCCAGCCGCCGCAGCCCACGGCCCGGCTTTTCGCCCACCCGCCCCAGGCCCTGCGCGACTATCTGGGCTGAGGCCCGGCCCAGCCTTCACCTTGCCGCAAATATCCCACGGGGGTCTGGGGGGGTGAACCCCCCAGCCCCGACGAAAACGAAAGCCCCGCCGGTTCGCGGCGGGGCCTCCTGTCGTTTCCGCGGATCGAAGGCTCAGACGCTCTTCCGGCCCTTGATTCCCGACCACAGCCGCTTGTTCGTCAGATACAGCAGCACCGTCAGCAGGCCCAGAAAGATCACCGCCCGGAAGCCCACGTCATGCCGCGCCGTCAGCTTGGGTTCGGCCGCCCAGGTCAGGAAGGCGGCCACATCCTCCGACATGTGCTTCACATCGTTCGGCGCACCATCGGCAAAGGTGACTTGCCCATCCGTCAGCGGCGGCGGCATGCGGATCCAGCCGCCGGGGAAGGCGTGGTTCTCATAGAAGGTCGAGCCGGCCGATTCCTTTTCCTCGCCCGAATAGCCGTTCAGCACCGCCACGATGTATTCCGGCCCGCCGATGCCCTTGAACAGCTGGGTGATGCCCAGCCCATAGGGCCCGGAAAAGCCCTTGCGGGCCTTGGCCATCAGGCTCAGGTCCGGGGCGCCCGCGCTGGTATTGGCCGGGAAATGGTCGGCCGGGATCGCGGCGCGTTCCTCGCCGGTTTCCTTGTCGACCACGGTCAGGGCGGCGGCATAGGCGCGAACCTGATCCTCGGGCAGGGCAGGCCCGCCCTCTTCGCCCAGCGCGCGCAGCGGCACGTATTTCAGCCCGTGGCAGGCCGAGCAGACCTCGGTATAGATCTGCAGGCCGCGTTGCAGCTGGTTGCGATCGAAGGTGCCGAACGGCCCTTCGAACGAGAAGGCGACATCCTCGACATTGCCTTCGTTGGCCAGGGCCGGAGCCGCCGTCAGGCCGCCCGCCAGAAGGGCGGCGGCAGCCAGGGCGCTGATGGTGAGTTTGCGAAGCATTTCCGTCACATCCTTTCCATCATCACTCGGCAGCGCCGGGATAGTGGGCCTTGAAATCATCCTCGATCGTGGCCGGCTGCGGCAGCGGGCGCTCCAGCACCCCCAGCAGCGGCAGGACGATCAGGAAATAGGCGAACCAGTAGGTCGAGGCGATCAGGCCGACCCAGCCGGTGAAATTGGTCGGCACCTGGGCGCCCACCC
>JAKALB010000149.1 GCA_021813365.1 Pseudomonadota bacterium
GCCTCCTGTTCCTTGATCATTCCGATGATTTGCGCCTCGGTGAAACGGCTTTTCCTCATGTCGTCTGCTCCTGCTCAGGTTGGGCAGACTCTACATCACGGCGAGGGAACTTCCGGGGGGCAGGTCACCTGCGGGTCAAAAAGGGGGGCCCGACGACAAGCGCGGGCGTCTGATCGGCCGCACGAAGGGCGGGCTGAACACCAAACTGCACGCGGTGGCGGACGCCCGGGGCCGTCCCATCCGCTTCTTCATGACGGCAGGCCAGGTCAGCGACTACATGGGCGCGGCGGCCCTCCTGAGCAGCCTGCCGGGCGCGGCCTGGCTGATCGCCGACCGTGGCTATGATGCGGACTGGTTCCGGGATGCGCTGAAAGACAAGGGGATAAAGCCCTGCATCCCAGGCCGGAAGTCCCGCGGCAAGGTCGTCCAATACGACCGACGTCGCTACATGCGCCGCAACCGGATCGAGATCATGTTCGGAAGGCTCAAGGACTGGCGCCGCATCGCCACCCGCTACGACAGGTGCCCCAGGGTCTTCCTCTCCGCCGTTATCCTCGCCGCAACTGTCCTGTTCTGGCTTTGATGATCAATGAGTCTGGAGCCTAGCCCTGCGAACGCGGCTTCGGAAGCTGCTTGGTCCGTCCCGCATGCCTTTCAGATTCCGCGATGCCGCCCGCCGATTCACTCAGAAACCCGCGCCCCGCGCATTCGTAGGCTTGCCCGCCGCGCGCTGTTCCGTGGCCGCAGGAACACGGGGGGGGGCGGTGCCTTGCTGGATCCGCGCAGCCACGGACACGACAAGTGCCTGGGCCAGACAGACCGGCGCGGAAATCGACCGCGTGAAACGGTGGTCGCGTTCGGGCACCGTCAGCAGCGCCTTGGCAGATTTCGCCAGCGGGGAAAGCGTACTGTCCGTGATCGCGATCACCGGTACGCCGCGCCGGCCGGTTTCATCTACGATTGCGACGACCTCGTTCGCGTAGAAACGGAATGAAACTGCAAGCAGGGCATCCGCAGGCCGGATCGCCCGCGCCATGTGTGTGGCCAGACCGCCGGGCGCATCCAGGCTGACCGCCCGCAGGCCCAGCATGGTCAGCATGTAGCGCAGGAGCAACGCCACCGGTTCCGATCGAAGCTGGCCAAGCACATAGATTGCGTCCGCCTTCGCCAAACAGTCGGCCGCACACGACAGTGCGGCCACGTCGATATCGTGCAAAAGCGCCTCGATCGAGGAAAGATCTTGCGCGACCAATTCCCGCAGGATGCCCACATCGGAACCGACGTTGGGTATCGCCAGGTCCGCTCGCATGGCGCGCAAGCGCGCCTCGAACCCCGGCGCGGCAGTGGCCAATCGACGCTGGAACAGATGCTGCAGATCCTTGAACCCGGAATACCCGAGTGCCTGCGCGAATCGCACGAAGCTCGACGCGTGGATGCCCAGCTTTTCGGCGATGGCATTTACCGAATGCACCGCCACTTCGTTGGGATTCTGCGTGAGGTAGAGGGCGATCGCCTGATAGCTGCGGCTCATCTGGTCGTAGCGATCATGAATCAGCCGGATCAGAGCCTCGTAATCATCCGGCGGCGGCAGGCTATCGGGCAATGTCTGTCCTCCCCTCGGGGCATTCTCTGCCCTCACCAGGGACACTCTGCAATTTCCATTGCGGATTGTGAAGCCGATATTGCACGCATCGCCCGTTCAGACCCGGTGCCAGGCACCGGCCTTTGCCGAGGAACGGATCGCCTCGATGAGTACCTGAATTCGCAGACCCGAACGGAACCCGAAGGGCTCCCATCCCGTTCCGGTGATCGCACCGATGAAGCCTGCCGCCTCAATTGTCTTGAGGTCGTTGAAGCCGATCTGATGGCCTGGTGCGACGCAGAAGAGGCCATAGGGGGCGTGGTCCGGTGCCGCCTCGACGCGGCGGAACCCTTGACGTCCGGCGGGGTCGGCAGCCGAGTAGAAGTGCAGCTCGTTGAACCTTTCCTGGCTGAAGACGAGCGAGCCCCTGCTCCCTGTCACCTCGAAGTCATGCTGCATCTTGCGCCCCGTGGCGACCCAACTTGCCTCGAGCGTCCCGGTAGCGCCCGAGGCAAAGCGCAGGAAGGCCCGCGCGATATCGTCGGTCTCGACCTGCCGCAGCACGCCCCGGCTGTCCGGACGCTGCGCGATGACTGTCGCAAGGTCGCCCATGACCTCGTTCACCGGCCCCAGCAGGAATTCTGCCGTCGCCAGCGCATGGCTGCCGAGATCGGCAAGGACACCGCCGCCTTCGGGATCGTTGCGGAAGCTGAACGGCGTTGCCGCGTCGGCCATGTAGTCCTCGGCATGCAGGCCGCGATAGGCGACGATCTCGCCCAGTTCGCCCGAGGCGATCATCTCGCGGGCCAGCCTGAGCATCGGATTGCAGAGATAATTGAAGCCCACCTGCGTGCAGAGCCCGGCCGCCTCGGCCGCATCCGCCATCTCGCGCGCCTCGGCGGCGGTCGGTGCCAGCGGCTTTTCGCACCACACGTGCTTGCCTGCGGCCAGTGCGGCAAGGGCCATTTCGCGGTGCAACGCGTTGGGGGCGGTGATCGACACAGCGTCGATCTCGGGATCGGCGACCAGCGCACGCCAGTCGCCGGTGGCGCGCTCGAAACCGAGCCGGCCCGCGAAGGCCTCGGCGGCTGCCTGGTTGACATCGGCGACGGAGGCAAGCCGCACCCCGCAAGGCGTGCCGAAGATTCGCGGCGCCATCACCCAGGCGAAAGCATGGGCCTTGCCCATGAAGCCGGTTCCGATCAGGCCGACGCGAAGGTCAGGGAGCCGCTTCAAATCCGATTTCCTTTCGATTGACGACAAGTTCGGGTGCGATCCGGCCCGCGAAGAAATCCAGGATGTTGCGCGCGGAGGCGATGGCCATTCGTTCGGCGGCCCCGTCCGTCAAACCTGCGATATGGGGTGACAACACGACCTGATCGAAGCGGGCAAGGGGATGGTCCTTGGGCAAGGGTTCATTCTCGAACACGTCGAGCCCGGCGGCAGCGATCCTCCCGGAGGTCAGCCCGGCCACGAGCGCAGACTCGTCCAATACCCCCCCGCGGGCCGTATTGACGATGATCGCGCCGGGTCGCATTGCTTCGAACTCTGCCGCCCCGAGCAGGGGTGTGCCCGTCCCGGGCACCGAGACCGAGACGACATCGGCCCAGCCCAAGGCCTGTCGCAGGTCGTCCACCTTGGCGACCTCGGAATCGGGCCAGCCTTGTTCCGCAAGGAAGGGGTCATGGGCGCGCAGGTGCATGCCGAAACCGCGCATTATGGCACAGATGTGGCGGCCGATCCTGCCGAAGCCGATCTGCAGGAAATTGCAACCGCGCAGGTCCTGCGCCTGAAGCAGGTTGCGCCATTCCCACGCCCCGGTCCGAACGGCGCGATCGGCGCGTATGGACCGCTTTGCCGCGGAAAGGATCAGCATTGCGGCATGTTCGGCCACGGAAATGGAATTCACGTCGCCGCATACGGCGAGCGCGATTCCGCGGGCATTGAGGGCAGCCAGATCGACGGCGTCGTAGCCCACGCCGTGCCGCGAGACGATCCGCAGGCGGCCCGCCTTTGCCACTGTCGTCGCCGAAAGCGGTTGCGTGCGGATCAGGATCGCATCCGCATCAGCCACGAAAGGCGCGTAACTTTCCTCAGACACCTCTTCGACATAGTGCACCGTGACTCCCGGCGCGGCATCAAGGACGGCGCGACCAGAGCTGTGCAGTCGGCCCGCAACGAGGACATGCGGCATCAGTAGCCTCCCTTGCCGTCGGCGGCAGTGTCACCTCCGCCCGTCAGATCCCGAAAGCGGCGCACGCTGGCTGCAGCACCTGCGGCCAACAGGCGCGCATCGCCTGAGACCGTACAGAGGTCGAAGCCCCAACCGACGGCGCGGGCGGCATAGTCGGGGCTGCCGCAGTGAAGAGCGGCCCGCTTGCCCCGTGCCTTCGCCACCCTCAGGACATGGCGGATAGCATCGATCATCTCGGGCTCCTCGCGGTCGAAGCCGGGGGCGAGGCGACCTGCCGTCAGCCCAAGGGTCAGGTCGGCCGGCCCGATGTAGAGCCCGTCGATCCCCGGCGTGCCGGCGATCGCCTCGACGTTCTCGAGTGCCTCGCGCGTCTCGATCATCGCCAGCGCCACCACCTCATCGTTCGCCTTCGCGGCGATGTCGGCCCCCTGGGCGAAAGCTGCCCGCGTCGGGCCAAAGCTGCGCAGACCGCGCGGCGGATAGCGGACAGCGGCGGCAAAGGCTGCGGCCTCTGCGGCGCTGTTTATCATCGGGCAGATCACCGTGAGCGCACCGGCATCCAGCACCTTCGTGATGATACCGGGGTCGAGCCAGGGCACCCGCGCCCCCAGCCCAACCCCGGAAGCCCGCATCGACTGGAACATCGGCAGCGCCGCCGAATAGTCCAGCGCCCCGTGTTGAAGGTCGATGGAAATAGCATCGTAGCCCTGTGCCGCCATGATCTCGGCGGTAAAGGGATTGCCGATGGACAGCCAGCCGTGCAGGACCGGTCGGCCGGCCTCCCAGATTTCGCGCACTCTGTTGCGGATCATCGCTGCGTCTCCCCTCAGACCACGATCTGGGCGAGCTTGGTGTCGAGGTAGTCAGAGATCCCTTCGGGACCGCCTTCGCGGCCAAGACCGGAATGGTTGGTGCCGCCGAAGGGCGCCTCGGCGGCGGCGAGCGCGAAGCTGTTGATGCCGACCATTCCCGCCTTGATCTCTGCGACGGCCCTGCGTGCCCGGTCGGCAGAGCGGGTGAAGGCATATGCGGAAAGCCCGAAGCGCGAGGCATTGGCGCGGGCGAATACTTCCTCTTCTGTCGCAAATTGGGTGATCGCGGCGACCGGGCCGAAGTTCTCTTCCGCGAAGACGCGCATATCGTCGGTGACATCGGCCAGAACGGTGGGTTCGTAGAAGTGCCCAGAGTTGAAGCCCGGCGCGCGGCGTCCGCCATGGACCAGCCGCGCGCCGGCCGCCAAAGCCTCCTGCACAATGGCATCGACTTCCTCGAGACGGTCGCGGCTGATCAGTGGGCCCATCCCTGTGGCTTCGTCCAGCCCATCGCCCAGCCGGATCTTCGCGGCGCGCTCGGCAAAGCCGGCAACGAAACGGTCGTGCAGGCTCTCGTGCACGAAGAATCGGTCGGGTGTCACGCAGACCTGCCCGGCATTGGCGAACTTGGTTGCCACCGCCAGGTCGAGCGCCTGGTCCAGATCAGCGTCGTCGAAGACAATCAGAGGTGCGTTGCCGCCCAATTCCATCGACACCTTTTTCACCGTGGCGGCGGCATCGCAAAGCATCTGCTGGCCGACGCGCGTCGATCCAGTCAGCGAGACCTTGCGCACCCGCGCATCTGCCATGATCGGGGCGTAGGTGTCTGCGGTAGCGCCGACGACAAGACCCACAGCACCGGTCGGCAGGTCGGCCGCGCGCAGGCAATCCACCATCAGCATCGCCGTGCCGGGCGTCTGCGAGGAGGGACGCAGCAGAACCGGGCAGCCGGCAGCAAGGGCGGGCGCCAGCTTGCGGGCCGGCAGGGCCGCAGGGAAATTCCACGCGGTAAAGGCGCCGACCACACCCACCGGCTCCCGGATGATCTCGAAGCGCCCTCCCGGCACCCGGCTTTCGGTGATGCGTCCGTGGATGCGGCGCGCCTCTTCGGCATACCAGCGGAACTGGTCGCAAGCGAGACCCCATTCCCGTCGCGACTGGGCCAGCGGCTTGCCGGTCTCAGACGACAGCATGCGGATAGCCTCTTCCGTACGGGCGATCATCGCGTCGGCGGCACGGTGCAACGCCTCGGCGCGCGCCCATCCCCCCATTTGGACAAGAGGGGCAAGAGCCGCAGCTGCGGCATCGAGCGCAGCCTCGGTATCTCGCGCAGAAGCGGTGGCCACATCGCCGAGCGGCGCTTCGGTCACCGGCGACAGCACCGCAGCACGGCCGCTGCCTGTTCGCCATTGTCCGGCGATGAACAGACCGAGGGAGTCATACATGGTGTTCATTCCAGTTCCGAAACGGCAATGGTCCGCCCCTCTGCAACCGAACGAAAACAAGCATCGGCCAGAAGCAACGCTATCCGCCCGTCCTCGAATCCCACGGGGACAGGCGTTCCATTCTCGACCGCATCGACGAAGAGACCGATTTCCGTGTCGAATGCCTGCCGATATCGCTCGATGAAGAAATGCGGCAATCGCGCCCGTATCGAAGTGCCGTCGGCAGTATGGCGGCTGACCAGGTTCTCAAGCGCGTTCTCCGAGATCACCATGCCCTTCGATCCCAGAAGTTCCACGCGCTGGTCGTAGCCATAGGACGCCTGGCGCGAGTTGGTGATCACCGCCTGCCGGCCGCTCGCCGTAGAAAGCAGCACCGTCACCACGTCGTAATCCTGGCAGCGTTCCATCAGGGCAGGGTCCACCAGTCGCGACCCCGAAGCGGTGACGGTCGTCACCTCTTCGCCCAACATGAAGCGGGCGAGATCGAGATCGTGGATCGTCATGTCGCGGAAGATGCCGCCCGACTGCTCGATATAGGCGGCGGGCGCCATTCCGGGGTCGCGCGAGGTGATGACGACCTGCCAGAGATCGCCGATCTCCCCGTCAAGCAGGGCGCGTCGCGCTGCCCCGTGGCCGTTGTCGAAACGCCGCACGAAACCCAGCATGATGGGCACGGATGTTCCCGCGATCCTCTGGCGCAGAGCGTTGACCCGTTCGAGCGACAGATCGATCGGCTTCTCGCACAGGACCGCCTTCCCGGCCCGAACGCCCCGCTCGATGAAATCGACATGCGTCGGCGTCGATGTCGCGATCAGCACGGCATCCACTCCGGATGCGGCAAAGACTTCGTCGGCGGAGGCGAATCGCCGGACCCCGAGGCCTTCCGCCACCTCAGCAGCCGCACGCCCATGCACGTCGAACACGCCCGCAAGTTCTGCCCGAGGATGGGCTGCGATGTTGGCGGCGTGCATGCGCCCGATCCGACCGCAGCCGAGCACAGCAATGGAAATCATGTGTTCCTCCCGGATTG
>JAKALB010000150.1 GCA_021813365.1 Pseudomonadota bacterium
GGAAAACTGCCGGATGTTCTATGGTGACGCCAAGAAGAGCCTGGACGCCCTGCTGCCGTTGATCGCGTGACGATGATGGGCTGACTGCCCGTAGTGCCATGGGGGGCGGGTGCGATCCCGCCCCGTTTCTCTGGGGATGCCCATGAACCTGCCGCGCGGCGTGATCGCCCTGGGATTCGTGAGCCTGTTCATGGATATCTCTTCCGAGATGGTCCATGCGCTGTTGCCGGTCTATCTGACCGGAACCCTGGGGGCGTCGGCGGCGCTGGTCGGGGTGATCGAGGGGCTGGGCCAGGGCACGGCGCAGATCACCAAGCTTTTTTCCGGCGTGTTCAGCGACTGGACCCAGCGGCGCAAACCCCTGGCGCTGCTCGGATACGGGCTGTCTGCGCTGACCAAGCCGATCTTTGCGCTGGCCGGGTCGGCCAACTGGATCCTGGCTGCACGGGTGGCAGACCGGTTCGGCAAGGGCATCCGGGGAACGCCACGCGATGCACTGGTGGCCGACATGGTTCCGCCCGAGGCGCGGGCCGCGGCCTTTGGGCTGCGGCAGTCGATGGACAGTTTCGGCGCCTTCGCCGGGCCGTTGCTGGCAATCGGGATGATGCTGGGCTTGCAGAGCTCGATCCCGCAGATCTTTGCCCTGTCGATCCTGCCGGCGGGGCTGGCCGTGCTGATCCTGGCGCTGGTGGTCCGCGAACCGGAAAAGCCCTGGACGGCCCAGCGGACCTGGCCGCTGACCCGCGCCGGGCTGCGGCAGTTGCAGCCGGGGCTGTGGCTGGCCATCGGCATCGCCTCGATCATGACCATGGCACGGATTTCGGATGCCTTCCTGATCTTGCAGGCCTCGGATCAGGGGGTGCCGGTCTGGGCGTTACCGCTGGTGCTGGTGGTGTTGAATGCGGTCGACATGGTCACGTCCTGGCCGGTCGGGGTGCTGGCCGACCGGATCGGCAAGCGCGGATTGCTGATTGCGGGCTTTGCGGTTCTGGCGCTGGCGAATCTGGTGCTGGGCCTGTCGGGCGGGCTGGTGGCGACCTTCGCCGGCATTGCGCTCTGGGGGCTGCACATGGGGCTGACCCAGGGCCTGCTGGCGGCGATGGTGGCCGATGCCGCCCCGCCCAGTCTGCGTGGCACGGCCTTTGGGCTGTTCAATCTGCTGACGGGTGTGGCCGTGCTGCTGGGCAATGGAATGGCCGGACTGGCCTGGGATGCGATCGGCCCGCAAGGGACGTTCCTGGGCGCGGCCGGACTGGCGGCGCTGGCGACGGTTTTGGGATTGCTGCGGCGTTGACTGGGGAAATCTGAAGCTTTCTTGCCAGTGTGCCAATGAATACTCTCGCGCCAGTCATCATTGCGATTTTTCCGATGTATTCAGCAGAAGTCACCCATCTTGCCGACCTGGATCCATCATGACCACAGACCATCCCCTGCGCTATGCCCTGGTGAACGAGCTGCATGCTCGGCCGTTCCCGGTGCTGGAGGTGCCGGCGACGGCGGTTTTCCTGGCGCTGCACCATGGCGAGGATGCCGCATCGCGCAGCCGGGATGCCGACCGGCAACTGCTGGCCGATCTGGTAGAGCGCTTTGGGGCGCCGCTGCCCGAACCCGGCGTCACCCATTATGCGGGGCCGCTGGGCCGGGCGAGCCTGAAATGGGAAAGCCACACCGAATTCGTGACCTATTCCGCCTTTTCGCCCGATCTGCCCGCTCGCGCCTTTGATCCGATTTCCGCCGAAGTGTTTCCGCACGACTGGCTCGCCAAGGCGCCGGGCAGCCGGATCTGCTCGGTCCTGATCCGGGTCGAGGCCGAGCCGGAAACCGCGGTCGAGATGAAGGACAAGCTGGATCAATGGTTTGTCGGGGAAAGCCTGGCGGCGGCACGGGTGGTGGATGGTGCGGCGGTCATCGCCTCGGACTTTCGCATCGATCCGGCAGGGCACATGCGTTTTGCGGTGTTCGTGCGGCCTGGCACCGGCCCGCGGCGGATCGGGCGGGTCGTGCAGCGCCTGTGCGAGATCGAGACCTATCGCGCCATGTCGATGCTGGGCCTGGTCGCGGCACGCCGGTTGACGCCCCGCCTGAACGCGGTCGAGGCGCGGCTGGTCGGCCTGGTGGCGGGTCTGGATGATGCGACATCGAATGCCGAGGCGGATCTGCACGAGTTGTTGCAGATCTCGGCGGAGCTGGAAAGCCTGGCCGTTTCGGCCTCTTTCCGGTTCGGTGCGACGCGGGCCTATGAGACGATCGTGAAACAGCGGATCGAGGCCTTGCGCGAGACGCGGACCGATGCGCGGCAGACCTTTGCCGAGTTCATGATGCGCCGCTATGATCCGGCCATGCGGACGGTGCAATCCACCGATGGGCGCTTGAAGACCCTGGCCGAACGGGCCCAGCGCGCGGCCGAACTGTTGCGGACACGGGTGGATGTGGTGCGAAGCCGGGAAAACCAGGCGCTTCTGGCCAGCATGGACCGCCGGGCCGACCTGCAACTGCGGCTGCAACATACCGTCGAGGGCCTGTCGGTGGTGGCGATCAGCTATTATGCGGTCAGCCTGGCGGCCTATCTGCTGACGCCCGTCGCCGAGGCGCTGGCGTTGCCGGAAAAGGCGCTGAAGGCACTTCTGGTGCCGGTGATCCTGGTGCTGGCCTGGGCCGGCCTGCGCCGGCTGCGGCCTTCGGTGCATCAGGGCGGATGACCCACCCGCCCGGGGGGTGCACGGGCACCGCGCCGCGCCCCCCGTCATCGCCCGATTCCTGGCGAAGGGGGCACATGCGCGACAGTCCCGCGGCGGCGATGGCGCTCAGCCGTTGGCTTCGCGAATCTTGTCGGCGGCGGCCTTGTCGAAGTTTACGCCCTTGTCGGTCAGGAGCGCGTCGAGTTCACCAGACAGCGTCATCTCGGTGACGATATCGCAGCCGCCGACGAATTCGCCCTTGACATAGAGCTGCGGGATCGTCGGCCAGTCGGAGAAATCCTTGATCCCCTGACGGATCTCGGGATCGGCCAGCACGTTCACATCGGCGTAGTCGACACCGATGTAATTGAGGATACCGGCCACGCGGGAGGAGAACCCGCATTGCGGCATCATCTTGGTGCCCTTCATGAACAGCACCACGTCGTTCTTTTCGACGGTGTCCTTGATCTGGTCCAGCGCGGTCATCTGCCTATCCTTTTCAATCAGGCGCGCGCGTGGTCAGTGCCAGCGCGTGCAGGGCCCCGTTCGGGCCGTCCATCTTGCCTTTCAGGCTGGCATAAACCGCGCGCTGCTGCTGCACCCGGTTCATGCCGCGGAAGCTTTCGTCCACCACTTCCGCCGCCCAGTGATTGCGGTCGCCCACCGTATCGATGACCTTGATCTGGGCCCTGGGAAAGGCGGCGCGGATCAGCGCTTCGATGTCGTGGGCTTCCATGGCCATGGGCGTCTCCTTCTTTCGGTCAATCTAGGTTGCCGGGGCGGGGGCTGCAAGGCCGGGAGGGCGCTGCCCTCCCGGGCCCACCCGGGATATTTGCGGCAAGATGAAGGAGCTTTGACTTATGCCGCGGGCTTTGTCAGGAGGGAAGGGCTGAAAGGGAGAGCATCAGATGGCGATGACTGCGAAGATCACCTGGATCAATGGGCGGGCGTTCCTGGGGGAATCGGGGTCGGGCCACGCCGTGGTGATGGATGGCGCGCCCGAGGCAGGCGGGCGGAACATCGGTGTGCGGCCGATGGAAATGCTGCTGCTGGGGCTGGGGGGCTGCACGGCTTTCGATGTGGTGATGATTCTGGAAAAGGCGCGCGAGAAGATCACCGGCTGCGAAGTGGCCCTGGAAGGCGAGCGGGCGGGCGAGGATCCGAAGGTCTTCACCGCGGTGAAGCTGGTCTTCACCCTGACCGGAAAGGGGCTGCGGCCGGCGGTGGTGGAGCGGGCGATCAAGCTGAGCGAGGAGAAATTCTGCTCAGCCTCGGCCATGTTCCGGCACACGGCGGCGATCACGACGGAGTGGAAGATCGTGGAGGCGTGAGCCGGAGTGGCCGGAGCGGATGGGGCAGGCGGGCGGAATCGGGGTGCACCACGCGTGTTACGCGAGGCAAGTCACTGTTTCAGAATGCTTTTCAAAATAATGTCAGGACTCTGTTAACCAGAATTTCCGCCGGAAGCGGCGATTGGCGCAGCCTGGCGCCCTGGCCATGCCGGTGCGCCGCGGCTCAGGCGATGGCCCGGGCAAAGGCGCTGCGGTAGCGGCTGGACAGATCGGCCAGGGGTGCGCTGTCGGTCCCGAGCGTCACCGAAGGCCCACCGAACCGGCCCACCTCTGCGGCGGGCACGCCCTCGTCCCTGGCTCTGGCCAGCAGGGCCTGGACCTGATCGGCGGCGACGGCCACAAGATAGCGGGCCTGATCTTCGCCGAACAGTTGGGCGATGTCGCCGGTCGTCAGGGTCAGGCCCAGGCCCGCGGCTTCGGCCATCTCGAAGGCTGCGAGCGCCAGGCCGCCGTCGGACAGGTCGCTGCAGGCGTGGAAGGCGCGGCCGTTGGCGCGGATGAAGCCGCCGTGCCTGGCCTCGGCCGCCAGATCCACGGGTGGCGGATCGCCGGCTTCGATGCCCCAGGCTTCGGCGCAGAGTGCGGATTGGCCGAGATGGCCCGCCGTGACGCCGATCAGGATGGCTGCGTCACCCGCCTTGGCCTGGCCGCCGATCAGGTCGTTCAGGTCTTTCAGGATGCCCACGGCGCCGATCGTGGGCGTGGGCAGGATGCCCTTGCCATCGGTTTCGTTGTAAAGCGAGACGTTGCCCGAGACGATGGGCATGTCGAGCGCCAGGCAGGCCGCGCCGATGCCCTGGACGGCGCCGACCAGCTGGCCCATGATCTCCGGCTTTTCCGGGTTGCCGAAGTTCAGGTTGTCGGTGGCGGCGAGCGGCAACGCGCCCACGGCGGTCAGGTTGCGGAAGGCCTCGGCCACGGCCTGTTTGCCACCCTCGAACGGGTTGGCCTTTACATAGCGGGGCGTCACATCGGCAGTGAAGGCCAGCGCCTTTTGCGTGCCATGCACGCGCACCACGCCCGCGCCCATGCCGGGGCGGCGGATCGTGTCGGCTCCGACCTGGCTGTCGTATTGTTCCCAGACCCAGGCCTTGTGGGCATAATTGGGGCTGCCGATCAGGGCCCTGAGCGCCGCGATCGGGCTGATGGCGGGCAGGGCGGGCAGGGGCGCGGGGCGCGGGCTTTCCACCCAGGGGCGGTCATATTCCGGCGCGCTGGACGACAGTTTCGACAGCGGCAGGTCGGCCTTTACCTGATTGCCCTGCAGGACCAGGAAACGGTCCTCGGCGATCGTCTCGCCCACGATGGCGAAATCGAGATCCCATTTCCGGAAGATCGCGCGGGCCTCGTCCTCTTTTTCGGGCCGCAGGACCATGAGCATCCGTTCCTGCGATTCCGACAGCATCATCTCATAGGCGGTCATCCGGGATTCGCGCTGCGGCACGTCATCCAGTTGCAGCTTGATGCCAAGCCCGCCCTTGTCGCCCATTTCCACGGCCGAACAGGTCAGGCCGGCGGCCCCCATGTCCTGGATGGAAATCACCGCACCGGTGGCCATCAGTTCCAGGCAGGCTTCCAGCAGGCGCTTCTCGGTGAAGGGATCGCCCACCTGCACGGTGGGGCGCTTTTCCTCGATGGCCTCGTCAAACTCGGCACTGGCCATCGTGGCGCCGCCGACGCCGTCTCGCCCGGTCTTGGCGCCCAGATAGACGACCGGCATGCCGACGCCGCTGGCGATCGAGTAGAAGATCCTGTCTGTCTCGGCCAGGCCCGCGGCGAAGGCATTCACCAGGCAATTGCCGTTGTAGCTGCGGTGAAAGCGGACTTCGCCGCCGACCGTGGGCACGCCGAAGGCATTGCCATAACCGCCCACGCCTTCGACCACGCCCTTCACCAGATGGGCCGTCTTGGGGTGGCCGGGTTCGCCGAAGCTGAGCGCGTTCATCGCGGCGATGGGCCGTGCGCCCATGGTGAACACATCGCGCAGGATGCCGCCGACCCCGGTTGCCGCACCCTGGTAGGGCTCGATGTAGGAGGGGTGGTTGTGGCTTTCCATCTTGAAGATCACCGCCTGGCCATCGCCGATGTCGACGACCCCGGCATTTTCGCCCGGGCCGCAGATGACCTGCGGGCCGCTGGTGGGCAGGGTGCGCAGCCATTTCTTCGACGACTTGTAGGAACAATGCTCGTTCCACATGGCCGAGAAGATGCCCAGTTCGGTGAAGGTCGGCTCGCGCCCGATGATGCCCAGCAGACGTTCGTATTCGTCGGGCTTCAGCCCATGGCTGGCGACGAGTTCGGGCGTGATTGCGGGTTCGGGCGTCGGATGGGACATGAGGGACCCCTGTGGCGATGGCGCGGCGGATGGGCGCCTGCTTACGGTGCAACGCGGTCAGGGGAAAGGGGGCGAGGCCGGGGCGGCGGATTTTTTCGCAATATCCGGCCGGGGCGGGCGCCCGTTCGGGCGGGGTGATTCGGCCGGGGCGCCGTTGCGCGGATGCCCGGCAGGCGGGCCTTTGCCGCAATGCAGCGATGAAGTCTTTGGCAATGCAGCGAAATTCGGGGTGAAACCAAAAAAAAGGCCGAGCTTTCGCTCGGCCAAGTCCAACAGGGAGGTATGAGGGGTGAGAGCGAACTCGATCACCGCCTCGCCGACCGATATAGGGGCTGTGCGTGTTAGCGACAACGGCAACCATGCTGCGTCTGCGGCAAATCCGCCATGCGTCTGGTGCATGGCGGACACAGCACCGGGCCGCCTTCAGAGGTCGGGATGCTGCTTGCGGTAGGCGGTGATCTCTTCGGTCACGAAATCGCGGAAGGCGGCGATCCGCTTGGAATGGCGCAGTTCCTCGGGATAGGCCAGGAACACCGGCACTTCTC
>JAKALB010000151.1 GCA_021813365.1 Pseudomonadota bacterium
CAGGTGCGACATGCCAAACGATGATCTGGACCAGAACCCCAACCCGCGGGGCGACCATGAAGAACCTGCCCGGATCCTTTTCCGCAGCAAGCGCCCGGCCGAACACCTCAACCAGGCCCGCACCGCAGACCGGACCCGGCACGACAGGGCCGATCCCGGGATGAGCACGACGCTCGACATCTACTGCGACTTCTTCGGCCTGTCAGAGCGCCCCTTCGCGCTCTTGCCCGATCCGGCCTTCCTGTATTGGTCGCCCCAGCACCGGCGGGCCTATACGATGCTGGAATACGGCCTGCTGACCCGCGCCCCCATCACCCTGATCACCGGCGAGGTCGGTGCCGGCAAGACCACGCTGCTGCATCACCTGCTGAAGAATCTGGGCCCCGAGGTCCGCGTCGGCTTCATCACCAATGCGCAGGGCACCCGGGGCGAGCTGTTGCGCTGGGTGCTGATGGCGCTGGGCATCGCCGCCGCTGCCAACGAAACCTATGTCGACCTCTTTGCCCGATTCCAGCAGCACCTGATCGACGAATATGCCCAGGGACGGCGTGTCGTGCTGATCTTCGACGAGGCGCAGAACCTGTCGCGCGAGTCGCTGGAAGAGCTGCGGATGTTCACCAACATCAACGCCAACAAGGACGAGCTGCTGCAACTGATCCTGGTCGGCCAGCCCGAGTTGAGCGATCTGGTGCGCCGCCCCGACATGATACAATTCGCCCAGCGCATCTCGTCGAACTACCATCTGCCTGCGATGGACGAAGAGACCGTGCGCCGTTATATCGACCACAGACTGAAAACCGTCGGCGCGCGCGAGAGTTATTTCGCCCGGGATGCCATTTCATTGATTCATTCTGCCAGTCGGGGTGTCCCCCGATTGGTGAACCAGCTATGTGATCTGTCCATGCTTTATGCCTTCACCTCGAACCGCAAACGCATTCGACGCGCCATTGTCGAACAAGTCCTGACCGATGGGGTCTTCTTTGCCGGCGGCCAGCCGATACCGGGGGCTGCTCCGAAATGAATCGTGACCTGCGCTTCTATCTGCAACGGTTCATGCACCGCTTTCCCTGGTTCCTGATCGTTTCGGTCACGATCACCGCCGTCAGCCTCATCCTGGCCGCCACCCTGCCGTCGGTCTACAAGGCCGAGGCGCGGTTGCTGATGGAATCCCCGCAGATCCCGGATGACCTCGCCACATCCACGGTCAAGACCGGCGCGCCCGAGGCGCTGGAGATCATCTCGCAGCGTCTGCTGACCAGGGCGGTCCTGCTGGACATGGCACAGCGGCTGAAGATCTATGATGACGCCGCCGACATGGCGCCCGACAAGATCGTCGATGACATGCGCAGCCGCCTCATCATCGATCTGCCGGTCAACAACTCGGGCGCCGATTTCGTGACCGTATCCTTTGCGGCACCAACGGGCGAGATGTCGGCCCGGGTGACCAATGAATTCGTCACCATGATTCTGCAGGAAAACGTGGCCCTGCGAACGGCTTCGGCCACCCAGACGCTGGATTTCTTCAAGCAGGAGGTCGACCAGCTGGGCGCGCAGCTGGGTCAGCTGGGCGGCAAGATCATGCAGTACAAGCTGGAGCACAAGGATGCCCTGCCCGACAGCCTCGATTTCCGCCGGGGCCGCCAGGCCTCGCAGCAGGAACGCCTGGTCACGCTGCAACGCGAGGTCGCCGGCCTGAAGGAACGCCGTGCCAAGCTGGTCGAAATGTTCAACGCAACCGGCCAGGTTGACTCCACCGCAATCCCGCGCTCGCCCGAGGAAACCCAGTTGCGCGACCTGAAGGACCAGCTGGCCGCCGCGCTGGCCCTGCTGTCGCCGCAGCATCCGACCGTGGTGAACCTGAAGCAGCGCATCGCCGCGCTCGAGGCGTCGATGAATGCCGCCGCCGCCGCGGCCGACCCGGCCGGAAACGGCACCGCGATCGGAACTCCGGCGACCACCGGCAATGCCACCTTCGACCTGCAGATCGCCGATATCGACAGCCAGATTGCCATCGACGAGGACGAACAGCGCCGTATCGAAACCGATCTGGCCAACCTGAAAGCCTCGATCGACGCCACGCCCGGCAATGCAATCGAACTGGACACCCTGCAACGTGACTATGACAACGTGCAGCTGCAATACAACAACGCCGTGCTGCGCCTGGGCGCCGCCCAGACCGGTGACCGGATCGAGGCCCTGTCAAAGGGTCAGCGCATCAGCGTGATCGAACAGGCCGTCGTGCCGGACCGCCCGGCCAGCCCGAACCGCAAGCGGATCGCCCTGCTGGGCGGCATCGCCGGTATTGCGGCCGGCCTGGGCCTGGTCGTGCTCCTGGAGCTGCTGAACCGGGCGGTGCATCGCCCGTCCGACCTGGTCGCAAGGCTGGGAATCCAGTCTTTCGCCACGATCCCCTATATCGAGACCCACCGCGAAAACCTGCGGCGCCGGTCGCTGCTGATGGCGATTTTCGTGATCCTGGTCCTGGGCGTGCCGGCCGCACTTTACGCGGTCGATGTCTACTATATGCCACTCGATCTGCTGATCAGTCAGATTCTTGACAGGATTCGCCCGTAAGCTGCGGCCGGCACGGCCCAGGTGGGGACAAGGGGTTACACGATGGAACGGATTCAATCGGCGATCAGCAAGGCGCGCGAGGCCCGGCGGGCGCTTGATCCGCAAGGCCCGGCGACTGTTGCCGCTGACCCCGCCGCCACCTCCGAGGCCCGGCCTGCCGCGCCGCAGGAGCGCGCTGTCGAGGCCTGGAGCGGCCTGATGGAATTCCGCCCGAACGAACATGTCCTGGAACGCGGAAGGGTCGTGTCGTTGACCAGCAATGCGGCCTCGGTTCCCTTTGACAGCATGCGTACCCGGCTTCTCTATCTGATCCGCGACAAGGGCTGGCGGCGGATTGCCGTCACCTCGCCGGGGCCGGGCTGCGGCAAGACCACGATCAGCCTGAACCTGGCGCTGTCGCTGTCGCGACTGGCCGATGTGCGCACCGTGCTGATCGACGCCGACCTGCGGCGTCCGGCCCTGGGCAAGACCCTTGGTGTCTCGGCCCGGCACCAGTTTTCCGATGTGCTGGCGGGCAAGGCCGATCCGGCACGCCACCTGGTGCGCATCGGCGACAGCCTTGCCGTTGGCACCAACTGCGCCGCTGTGCCGAATTCCGCTGAGCTGTTGCAAAGCCCGAATGCCCAGCATGCGCTGGACCTGGTCGAAGAAACGTATCAGCCCAGCCTGATGCTGTTCGATCTGCCGCCCATGCTGGTCAATGACGATGCACTGGCCGCGGTGACGCTGATGGATGCCGTGATCGTCGTGGCCGCCGCCGGGGCCTCGACCGCGGCCGAGATCGACCGCTGCGAACAGGAACTGGCCTCGCGCACCAATGTCGTGGGGGTGGTGTTGAACAAATGCCGCTACCTCGACAAGTCCGAGGGCTATGGTTACGACTATCACTGAGCGGCCCGCATGCAGCCCGTGCCGCAGCGCATTTCGGTCATCATCCCGCACCTGAACCAGCCCGATTTTCTGGCCCGCTGCCTGGCTTCGCTGCATTCCGGCACGCGCCAGCCTGACGAGGTGTTCGTGGTCGACAACGGGTCAAGGGTGCTGCCGGCTTCGGTCTGCGCCGCCTATCCCGGCGTGACCCTGCTGCAAGAGGCGACGCCCGGCCCCGGCCCGGCGCGGAACACCGGCATCCGGGCCAGCACCGGGGGCATCCTGGCCTTCATCGACGCCGACTGCCTGGCTGATCCGGGCTGGCTGTCCGTGGCTCAGGCGGCGATGGCCGATCCCCAGGCCACGGTTCTGGGCGGTGATGTCCGTATCGCCTGCGAAGATCCTGCCCGCCTGACCGCGCTGGAAGCCTATGAAAGCGTCTATGCCTACCGGATGGACCGCTATATCGCGCGCGAGGGCTTTACCGGCACCGGCAATCTGGTCATCCGCCGCACGGTCTGGGACGACGTTGGCCCCTTTGCCGGGATCGGTGTGGCCGAGGATCGAGACTGGGGCCAGCGTGCCACTGCCAGGGGCTATCGCCTGCGCTATGTGGCTGGCATGAAGGTGTATCACCCCGCCCGCAGAAGCTTTGCCGAACTGTGCATGAAATGGGACCGCCAGACCGCGCATGATTACGTCAGGTCGCGGTCCGGCGGCGGCCGCCTGCGTTTTCTGGCCAAGGCCCTGGCCATGGCCTTCTCGCCCCTGGCCGAAGTGCCGCGGGTTCTGGCGTCAGACCGGATCAGCGGGCTTCGCAGCCGGCTGCTGGCCATCGGCGTGCTGATCCGTATCCGGATCTACCGCGCCGGGGTCATGATGCGGCTGATCACCGGGATGGACCCGGATCGGCTGTCGGGCCGCTGGAACCGGGGCTGAGGCAGGCTTTCAGCACCGCCACCACATGCTCTGCCGCGCCCGGGCCCAGATCCTGATGCACAGGCAGGGCCAGCACATGATCCTTCAGGAATCGCGCGCCGTCTTGCCCGGAAAAATCCAGCCGCCGGTGATAGCCGGCCCACCAGGGCGTGACGCCGATACCCTGCGCCTGCATCTGTGCCGCGATGCGGTCGCGATCCTGCACCACCACCGGCATCGACAGCGGCACACTGGTCGCCTCCAGCTCGGGAAACAGCGGCCTTGCCCCTGGCAGGTCTGCCAGCAGCCGCTGATAGTCATGATAATGTGCGCGTCGCGCCCGGATGGCGTCGGCCACGTCGAACCCGGCCATCGCCCGCCGGTCCACACCGCTGACCCCCATGCCGATCAGCCCGGGGTCGAAGTAATAGGACCCCGGCATGTCCGGCAGATGCGGGGCCGTATCGGGGCGGCCCTTCGCCAGCCGCCGCTGCCGCAGCCGCTGCTCGACTCCGGGCACCATCAGCAGGACCGACCGCAGCAGATGCCGCCGCTGCACCGCGCCGCGCGGCGCAACCGGAAAGTCCGGCTCACCCGGCAGATGCGGGGCGTTCAGCACCAGCGCGCCGCCCGCCAGCATCGGGAAGAACTTGTAAAAGCAGAACAGCGCCACGTCGCCCCACCGCCCCTCGGCGGGGTGTGTGCCGCTCAACAGGCTCAGCGCGCAGTCCTCGATCAGGGCCAGCCCGTGCCGGTCGCACAGGCTGCGCAGGTCCGCCGCCTGCGGATGCAGGACGCCGAAATAATGAATCAGATAGATTGCCCGCGTCCGCGCTCCGATCATCGCCTCCAGCGCGCCCAGGTCGAACAGCGTCGCCCGATCGACCGGCACCAGCGTCACGGTCAGCCCGGCATGCAGCAGCGGATCCAGTTCCGACCCGCAGTTGTAGGCCGGCGCCAGCACTTCATCGCCCGCCGTCAATCCCAGCAGATCGCAGGCCTTGCGAATGCCGACCCGCGTGCTGAAACAGTAGCCCACCCGCCGCCCGGCCAGCAGTCGTGGCAGCCCGCCCTGCGCATTCCGGGTCAGGAACGGTGCGGCCCGAACCCGCATTTCTCCGCAGTAGGGCGCTGAGGCCATCGCGTCGCTTCCCTTGACCTCACGCCTGCCGCAGCGAGCCGACCCGGTGGCGCGGCGCATTCGCAGACCTGGAAACGGTCTGTTCGGGTGCCGCGCTGGCATGCATTCCGAAATGTGCTAAGAAACATTTGATTGTGCAAGTTCATTTCCGAGAGCCCGAATGACACCGCTCGCCGTGCCCGTGCCAGACGTCTCTGTCATCATTGTCAATTGGAACACGCGGGATCTGCTGCGCAATTGCCTGCAATCGATCCTCGACCAGACCGCCGCAAGCCATGAAATCATCGTCATCGACAATGCCAGCCGCGACGGATCGGCCGCGATGGTGGCTGCCGAATTTCCCGGCGTGGTGCTGATAGCCAATACCGACAACCGCGGTTTTGCCGGCGCCAACAACCAGGGACTGGCCATCGCGCGCGGCGCGCATGTGCTGTTGCTGAACCCCGACACGATCATCCTGGACCACGCCATCGACAAGATGCTGGGCTGGCTCGGCCAGCGGCCCGAGGTCGGCTGCGTCGGTTGTCAGGTGCTGGAAGCGCCGGGGGTGATCCAGCAGACTTCGTTCGCCGATCCCGGATTCTGGGACCTGGCTCTTGTCGAATTCGGCCTGCTGAATCTGGCGCATCTGTTCCCCGCCTTGGGCCACCCGCGCTACATCGGCTGGGACCGCCGCAGCGAGAGGGTGGTCGATGTCGTCTCGGGCATGTTCATGCTGGTGCCCCGCGCCGTGCTGGACAGGGTGGGCCCGTTGGACGATGCGTTTTTCATCTATGCCGAAGAGGCCGACTGGTGTCGCCGCATCCGAGAGGCCGGCTGGCTCTGCGTGTTTGCGCCGGTCGCGCAGATCATCCACCTGGACGGCGGGTCGAAAAGCACCGCTCAAATCAAATCCAGGATGCATGTTCAGTTGCAGAAGAGTCACCTGATCTATGTGCGCAAGCACAGCGGGCGGCTGGCCCATGCCGCGACGCGGGCCATGTACATCCTGTCCGCCGCCCTGCGCCGCCTGGCCTTTGGGGTGAAATCCCTGATCCGCCGCGATGATGACACCCTGGCCCGCATCCGCCTGGCCTCGGCCGCGCTGGCCTATCACCTGAAGGGTCAGGAGCCCGTGTCGTGACCGATCTTGACGTTCAATGGATCGCCGACCCCGCCGGGTTGCTGCCGCTGCATGCCGAATGGGCGGCCCTGGCCGAGCATCTGAACGCCGATATCTTCATGCGTCCGGACTGGATAGAGATCTGGTGGCGGCATTTCGGGCAACGTTCGCGCCTGGCTTGCCTGGCCGCTCGGCAGGAAGGCGTTCTGGTGGGGGTTCTGCCGTTTCGCGTCGAAACCCTGTGGGAGAT
>JAKALB010000019.1 GCA_021813365.1 Pseudomonadota bacterium
TGCGCAGATAGACCTTGTGGCCGCCGACGATGGCCTTCTGGGTATAGCCCTTGCGGCGCTCGGGCAGCTTTTCGCGGTTGGTCCGGATCACTTCCTTGACGATGATCTTCTCGACGATCTTCTCGGCGATGACCGCGGCCTTCTCCTGCGCCGAACCGGTGGCCAGGATTTCCTCGGCTTCGTCGTCATCCTCGATCAGGGCCGAGGCGAGCGGCTGGCTGAGCTTGGAGGCATCGCGGTAGATCGCGTTTGCCTTCAGCGCCAGCGAATGGGAGAGTTCATAAGCCGCCAGCACTTCGGCGATCGTGGCCGAGTTCGGCATGTTGATGGTCTTGGAGATTGCTCCCGAGATGAAGGACTGCGCTGCCGCCATCATGCGGATATGACTTTCCACCGAAAGGTACCGCTTGCCCTTCTTGCCGCAGGGGTTGGCGCAATCGAAGACCGGATAGTGTTCGGCCTTCAGGAACGGCGCGCCTTCCAGGGTCATCGTGCCGCAGACATGGTCATTGGCGGCATCGACCTGGGCCTTGGTGAAGCCAAGATGCTTCAGCAGGTCAAACGACGGATCGTTCAGTTTTTCCGCCGGGATGCCAAGCGTGCCCTTGCAGAAATCCTCGCCCAGGGTCCACTGGTTGAAGACAAAGCGGATGTCGAAGGCCGTGGGCAGCGCGGCCTCGACCTTTTCGATCTCGCGCGGGCCGAAGCCGTGGCCCATAAGCGCGGTGTGGTTGATGCCGGGCGCCTGCGCGATCGAGCCATGACCCACGGCATAGGCCACGATCTCGGCGATCTGGTGGCTGGGATAGCCCAGGGTTTCCAGGGCGGCCGGGACCGACTGGTTGATGATCTTGAAATAACCGCCGCCCGCCAGCTTCTTGAACTTCACCAGGGCGAAGTCGGGCTCGATGCCGGTGGTGTCGCAGTCCATCACCAGGCCGATCGTGCCGGTCGGGGCGATGACCGAAACCTGCGCGTTGCGGAAGCCATGGGCGGTGCCCAGTTCCAGCGCCTCGTCCCAGGCCATGCGGGCCAGGCTGACAAGCGATTGGTCGGGGCAGTTGCGAGCGTCCAGCGCCACCGGCGCAACGTTCAGCCCTTCATAGGCGCCGGTGCCATGCGCGGCGCTGCGATGATTGCGGATCACGCGCAGCATGTGATCGCGGTTGCGGGCATAGCCGGGGAATGGCCCCAGTTCGCGGGCCATTTCGGCCGAAGTGGCATAGGAAATGCCGGTCATGATCGCGGTCAGCGCGCCGCAGAGCGCCCGGCCCTGCGCCGAGTCATAGCCCAGCCCCATGCTCATCAGCAGTCCGCCGATGTTGGCATAGCCCAGGCCGAGGGTGCGGAAATCATATGACAGTTGCGCAATCTCCCTGGACGGGAACTGCGCCATCATCACGCTGATTTCCAGCGTCAGCGTCCACAGCCGGGTGGCGTGGACATAGCTTTCCGCATCGAACTTTCCGCCTTTCTGGAAGGTCAGCAGGTTCAGCGAAGCCAGGTTGCAGGCAGTATCGTCCAGGAACATGTATTCCGAACAGGGATTCGAGCCGCGGATCGGCCCATCCTCGGGGCAGGTGTGCCAGGCGTTGATCGTGTCATGAAACTGGATGCCCGGGTCGGCGCAGGCCCAGGCGGCATGGCCCACCTGATCCCACAGTTCGCGCGCGGACACCGTTCTGGCAACCTTGCCATCGGTACGACGGATCAGCTCCCAGGGCAGATCTTCCTTGACCGCACGCAGGAAGGCATCGGTCACGCGGACCGAGTTGTTCGAGTTCTGCCCGGAAACCGAAATGTAGGCTTCGCTGTCCCAGTCGGTGTCATAGGTCGGGAATTCGATCGAGGTGAATCCCTGCCGCGCATATTGCAGGATGCGGTAGGTATAGGTGTCAGGGATCATCGCCTTCTTGGCGGCCTTGATCGCGGCCTTCAAGGCGGGGTTCCTGGCCGGATCGACGGCATCCTCGCTGGACCCGTCCCAGGCGCGAATGGCCGAGAAGATGTCGTTCAGACGGGCCTCGTGCATCTTGGAACCGGCCACCAGCGAGGCGACCTTCTGTTCTTCGATGACCTTCCAGTTGATGAATTGTTCGATATCGGGGTGATCCATGTCGCAGATCACCATCTTGGCCGCGCGCCGCGTGGTGCCGCCCGACTTGATCGCGCCGGCCGCGCGGTCGCCGATCTTCAAAAAGCCCATCAGGCCCGAGGACTTGCCGCCGCCAGACAGCTTTTCACCCTCGCCGCGCAGCGAGGAGAAGTTGGTGCCGGTGCCGGAACCGTATTTGAACAGACGCGCCTCGCGGACCCAGAGGTCCATGATGCCGCCTTCGTTCACCAGGTCGTCGGCGACCGACTGGATGAAGCAGGCATGGGGCTGCGGATGTTCATAGGCCGACTCGGACTTGGTCAGCTTGCCCGTCGCGTGGTCGACGTAATAGTGGCCCTGCGCCGGGCCGTCGACACCATAGGCCCAATGCAGACCGGTGTTGAACCATTGCGGGCTGTTCGGCGCGGCCATCTGACGGGCCAGCATGAAGCGCATTTCGTCGTGATAGGCGCGGGCGTCGGCCTCGGTCGTGAAATAGCCGCCCTTCCAGCCCCAATAGGTCCAGGCGCCGACCAGACGGTCAAACACCTGTTTGGCGCTGGTCTCGCCCACGTAGCGCTCCTTTTCCGGCAACGCGGCCAGGGCTTCGTCATCGGGGACCGAACGCCAAAGGAACTTGGGCACGCCGGTCTCCCTGACGCGCTTCAGCCGCGCCGGAACCCCGGCCTTGCGGAAATATTTCTGGGCCAGAACGTCGGCGGCGACCTGGCTCCAGCCTTCGGGCACTTCGACGGCTTCGTTGCGGAAGACCACCTTGCCATCCGGATTGCGGATCTCCGACGTGGTCAGGGCGAACGGAATCCCGCCATAGGCCCCGCCTTCGGCATTCGTGAACTTCCGCTCGATCTTCATCTGCCCCTTGCTCCCCTAACTGTGGGCCGTTGTTTCCGGCCCGGTCCCATTGATGCCCCGACGGCAGACAACACGGCAGGGCGCGCGCCCAAGACGCACGCATCCCTTGCGGTTCCTGCTGAAATCGCCTGTCCGGCCTCGGCGCGACCTTCTTGGGGTCAGCATCCGCGACACGATTACCCTCGCTCAATCCACGAGGCCCGGCAACGATTTTTTTAGACATTCCCACCAGATTTTGTGCTTGACGCGACGATCCCGTCTAGCAGTGGCAGAGCGATCGGCATCAGCCACCTGTGGATGAACCCGTGGGCAAGCCGGGCGGATCTGGGGGCGGGGGGCGGATTTTCTTCACACCGCCGTGACTTGGATGAGTTGTCTCGCCCGGCATGTGAACCGGAACGGGCTGGGGACAATCGGCTGGGGCCGATTCTGCGCGCGGCGGTCAGGCTCCTGGGCTCAGACGGGCCGGACGCCCCCCGGACACCAGGACATCAGGGCCGCCAGCCGATCCGGACGGGCCACAGCGACTCGCCCAGTGTCCAGTCCGGGCGATCCGGAACCGGTGCGCCGGACGCCCTACCCCAGCCAGCATCGCGGGCCGGTCCGCAAAGGCAGGAGCAGCAAGGCCCGCTGGGGCCAGGCCGGCCAGACCATCCGGCCCGGCCATCAACATTGTGCCAGCCGCCGCGCCCGACCCCATCAATTTTCTGGCCTGAACGCCCGCTTTCCTCTAATGCCGGCGAAAAGTGAGGATTGCGACATGGCCGACATCATCGCCCGTTGCGAGACCAAGGGTCTGCGCATGACCGACCAGCGTCGGGTGATCGCCCGCGTCGTGGGCGAGGCCGAGGATCACCCCGATGTCGAAGAGCTTTACGCCCGCGCACATCGACTTGACCCCAGGATTTCGCTGGCGACCGTCTATCGCACGGTGAAGCTCTTCGAGGAGGAGGGCATCCTCGAACGGCTGGAATTCGGGGACGGTCGCGCGCGCTATGAAGACGCCGACCGCGACCATCATGATCACCTGATCGACGTGGCGACCGGAGAAGTGATCGAATTCGTCGACCCCGAAATCGAGGCGTTGCAGGAAAAGATAGCTGCACGTCTGGGATTTTCCCTGATCGGCCACCGGCTCGAACTCCTGGGCAAGCGCCTGAAGGACTGAACTTCACCTTGCCGCAAATATCCCCTGGGGGCGGCCGACCTTTCGCCTTCGATCCAGGAGCCGGAGGCCGCCGCGGTGTGCGACCCCCCGGCGATCTCCCCGGCGACAGCCCCGGAAAGCCTGCCAGAAAGCCAGCATGAGCCAATCCGACACCCTGCGAGGCATCGCCCTGATGACCGGCTCGATGGCACTGTTCGCCATGGAGGACATGTTTCTGAAACTCTCTGCCCAGGCGCTGCCAACCGGGCAGGTGCTGCTCTTGACCGCGATTCCGGGTCTGGTGTTCTTCAGTCTCCTCGCCCGGCAGTCTGGTCGGCGTGTTCTCGGCCCCGATATGTTCGACACCTGGGTTCTGGCACGGAACCTGGGCGAGATGGTGGGCACCTTCGGCTACATCACGGCCCTGGCGAGCCTGCCCCTGGCAACCGTGTCTTCGGTGCTGCAGGCCATGCCGCTGGCCGTCACCCTGGCGGCGGTGCTGTTCCTGCGGGAAAGGGTCGGCTGGCGGCGCTGGACGGCGATTGCAGCGGGCTTTGCCGGGGTGCTCCTGGTGATCCGGCCCGGCCTTGACGGGTTTCGTCCGGCGGCACTGTGGGTGCTGGTAGCAGTTGCCGGCCTGGCGCTGCGCGACATGTCGGCCCGGGCGATCCCGTCCGGAATTGCCACGGCGCAGGTGTCGGCCTGGGGCATCGGCTCGGTCGCGCTGCTGGGCGCCGGCATGGCCGCGGTTCAGGGGATCGAGCCGGTCAGCGCGCCGCGGGCTGCAGTGCTGGCCGGGGCCGTGATCTTTGGCACGGCAGGATATTGGGCCATCACCGCGGCCACGCGCGCGGGTGAAGTCTCGGTCATTTCGCCGTTCCGCTATTCTCGTCTGGTCTTTGCCCTGATCCTGGGCATGCTGGCCTTTGGCGAACGCCCCGACCCGATCACGCTGATCGGCGCGGCGCTGATCATCGGATCCGGCCTCTATTCCTTCATGCGCGAACGTCAGCGGGCCAAGGCGGCCCTTTCTTCTGCGGGCAAGGGCGTCTAAAGGGAGCAGCGAGAGCGCAATTTCGTCCTTGGAGACCCCCATGAGCACGATCATCGACATTCACGCCCGCGAAATCCTCGACAGCCGTGGCAACCCCACTGTCGAAGTGGACGTGGTTCTGGAAAGCGGCGCAATGGGCCGCGCCGCCGTTCCCTCTGGCGCCTCGACCGGTGCGCATGAGGCGGTGGAGCGCCGCGACGGCGACAAGGCGCGCTACATGGGCAAGGGCGTGCTGGAAGCGGTCGCTGCCGTGAACGGCGAATTGGCCGAGGCGATCGTGGGGTTCGATGCCACCGAACAGGTCGGCATCGACCGAACCATGATCGAACTGGATGGCACTGCGAACAAGGGCCGACTGGGTGCCAACGCCATCCTGGGCGTCAGCCTGGCCGTGGCCAAGGCCGCAGCGGAATTCACCGGCCAGCCGCTTTACCGCTATGTCGGCGGCACATCGGCCAACCTCCTGCCGGTGCCGATGATGAACATCATCAACGGTGGCGCCCATGCCGACAACCCGATCGACATCCAGGAATTCATGATCCTGCCGGTCGGCGCCGCGAACATCCGTGAAGCGATCCGGATGGGATCGGAGGTGTTCCACACCTTGAAGCGGGAACTGTCCTCTGCCGGTTTCAACACCGGGATCGGCGACGAGGGTGGCTTTGCCCCGGCGCTGCAATCCTCGCGCGATGCGCTGGGCTTCATTCTGAAGTCGATCGAGAAGGCTGGCTATCGCCCGGGCGAGGATATCTTCCTGGGCCTGGACTGCGCCTCGACCGAATACTTCAAGAACGGCCTGTATGAACTGGCCGGCGAAGGAAAATCCCTGACGCCTGCTGAAAATGTCGACTATCTCGCCGGCCTGGTGGCCGATTATCCGATCATCTCGATCGAAGACGGCATGGCCGAGGATGACTGGGAGGGCTGGAAGCTGCTGACCGACCGTCTGGGCGGCCGAATCCAGCTGGTGGGCGATGATCTGTTCGTGACCAACCCGCGCCGTCTGTCCGAAGGGATCGGGCGCGGTGTGGCGAACTCGATGCTGGTGAAGGTCAACCAGATCGGATCGTTGACCGAGACGCTGCAGGCCGTCGAGATGGCACATCGCGCGCGCTATACCAACGTGATGAGCCATCGCTCTGGCGAGACCGAGGATTCGACCATTGCCGACCTGGCGGTGGCCACGAACTGCGGTCAGATCAAGACCGGCTCGCTGTCGCGCTCGGACCGGCTTGCGAAATACAACCAGCTGATCCGGATCGAGGAACTGCTGGGCGAGACCGCGGAATACGCCGGGCGCTCGATCCTGAGGGCCTGAGCCGGGAAGCGGGCCGGAGGGGCTGTCTGCCCCTCCGGACCACCCCGAGGATATTTGCGGCAAGGCGAAAGGGGAGTGGCCCGCGGGGCCTGCTGCGCCGGGGGCGTTTCATGCTGATCCTTCTGAACAAGCCCTTTGATGTGCTGTGCCAGTTCACCGACAGGGGAAATGTCGGCGGTCCTCGGGCCACATTGTCGGATTATGTCGATGTGCCCGAGGTCTATCCGGCGGGTCGGCTGGACCGCGACAGCGAGGGGCTGGTGCTGCTGACCGATGATGGCAAGTTGCAGGCGCGGATTGCCGATCCGGCGCACCGGATGCAAAAGACCTATCTGGTGCAGGTCGAGGGCGTGATCGACGAGATGGCCTTGCGGACGCTGCGCCGGGGCGTGGTGCTGAACGACGGGCCGACCCTGCCGGCCAGGGCGCGGAGCGTGGACGAGCCGGAGTGGTTGTGGCCGCGCAACCCGCCGATCCGGGTGCGCCGGTCGGTGCCCGACAGCTGGCTGGAACTGACCATCCGCGAGGGGCGCAACCGGCAAGTGCGGCGGATGACCGCCGCCGTGGGCTTTCCCACATTGCGGCTGATCCGCTGGCGGGTGGGCGACTGGACGATCGCGGGCCTGGCCCCTGGCGAATGGCGGCGAGGGGACGCGACATGACCGAGGCGCGAGCGATCATCGAACGGCTTGGCCTGGCGCCACATCCGGAGGGCGGCTGGTACCGCCAGACCTGGGTCGGGCCGGTGGTCCACGGCCGGGCCAGCGGGACAGCGATATTGTTTCTGTTGAAAGCGGGCGAGCGCAGCCACTGGCACCGCGTCGATGCCGACGAAATCTGGCTGTGGCATGCCGGGGCACCGCTTGTGCTGCGGATGGGGGAAGCGGACTGGCGCGAGGTCGTGCTGGGGCCGGATGTGCTGGGCGATCAGACGGCGCAGGCCGTGGTGCCCGCCGGCCACTGGCAGGCGGCGGAATCGCGGGGGGCGTGGTCGCTGGTGTCTTGCACCGTCTCACCAGGGTTCCGGTTTGAGGGCTTCGAACTGGCAGCGCCCGATTTCGACCTGCCGAAAGCGGGATGACGCACCGCCCTGCGGCCATGGCCAGGCGGGCCCGGGGCCCGCATCCCGGCCGGCCGCGCATGACGGCCGACCCGGAGGATTGACGGCCTGGCCGCATCGGACCGCGATCAACCGGCCTGCCGTCACGGATGACATGGACCGCGGCGCCGGCCCGCGCTATGTCGCAGCCATGAACCCATCAACCCGCCCCGAGGACCGCGACACCACACGCGGCTTTCTGTTCGCCCTGACCGCCTACTTGATGTGGGGTTTTCTGCCTCTCTACATGAAGGCCCTGGCCCATGTGAGCCCGCAGGAAGTGATTGCGCATCGCGTGATCTGGTCTTTGCCCATCGCGCTGGCCATCGTCGCCTCGCAAGGCAGGCTGGGCATGCTGCTGGATGTCATTCTCACCCCCTGGAAGCTGGGGCTGGCGGCGGCCTGCGCGGCGCTGATCTCGGTCAATTGGGGGATCTATGTCTGGTCCATCGGATCGGGCCATGCGCTGGATGCGGCGCTGGGCTATTACATCAACCCGCTGTTCTCGATCTTCCTGGGTGCGGTTCTGCTGGGCGAAAGGCTGAGCCGCGCCCAACTGGCTGCCATCGGTCTGGCCGCGCTGGCGGTGGCGATCCTGACCTGGGAGGCGGGCAAGCTGCCCCTGGCCGCCCTGGGCCTCACGGTGACCTGGGGGTTCTATGCCTATCTGAAGCGGCGCATGCCGATCGGTGCCAATGAAGGCTTCACCCTGGAAGTACTGATCCTGTCACCCCTGGCCCTGGCCTATGCGATCTGGCTGGGGCAGACCGGACAGGCAGTGTTCCTGGCCGATCCGGCAACGACGTTCCTGCTGTTGTGCGCAGGCCTGGTGACCGCAGTGCCGCTGATGATCTATGCCAATGGCGCCAAGGGGCTGCGGCTGTCGACCATCGGCATCATGCAGTATATCGCGCCAACCATGATCATGATCTTTGCCCTGGCCTTCTTTGGCGAACGCTTCGGCCTGGCGCAATGGATCGCCTTTCCCCTGATCTGGGCGGCGCTGCTGATCTACACCCTGCCCATGCTGCTGCGGGTCTCGGGGCGGGAGAGCTGACCCCCGCCCACCGCGGCGGGCACTCCCGTGGTTCCGGGGGCTGAAGTCGGCAAGCCTCGCGCCACGCGCACGGCCAGAAAGGCGAAAGCCTGCGCTTCCAGCATGTCGCCATTCAGACCGGCGGTTTCGACCGCGACGACGGGGACCGCAAGGCGCCCTGCCAGTTCGCCCATGATCGCCGCATTGTGCCGCCCGCCGCCCGAGACCAGCAGATGCGAGATCGGCGAGGGAAAATGTTCGGCGCCACGTGCCACGGCGGCGGCAGCGCAGGCGGCCAGCGTGGCGGCAGCATCGGCGTCGGACAGGGGCTGCACCATGTCCAGCAAGACGTGGAACGCGTTCCGGTCCACGGATTTCGGCGGCATCCTGGCGAAATGGCGATGGTTCAGCAGGGCCTCCACGACCTGCTGATCCGCCCGGCCCGTCAAGGCCAGCGCGCCGCCTTCGTCCAGGGCGTGCCCGCGCCGGGCCAGCAGCAGGTCGTCGATCGGCGCATTGGCCGGCCCGGTGTCAAAGGCCAGCAGTGCTCCTGCAGCCGCGGGATCGACAAACCTCGGGTCCACCCAGGTCAGGTTGCCGACCCCGCCCAGGTTCAGAAAGGCCACGGGGCTGGCCTGGCCGATGCGGCGCGCCAGCGCATGATGAAAGAACGGCACCAGTGGCGCACCCTGCCCGCCCAGCTTCACGTCGGCACTGCGGAAATCCCAGACCACGGGCAGACCCAGCGCCTCGGCCAGCAGGGCGCCGTCGCCCGTCTGATGCGTGCCCCGCCCGCGCGGATCGTGGGCCAGGGTCTGACCGTGAAAGCCCACCAGATCCACCCCCTGGAACCGGCTCAGCACTTCCAGATGCGCGGCCTCGACCACCTCGGCGGCCGCGTCCACGCCCGGATCGCCCGGCCAGCAGCCAAGCGCGGCACGAATGACCTCTCGTTCCGCGGCGGAATAGGGGCGAAAGGCCGTGGGGCCGAAATCCAGCACCTCATGGCCATCGGTCAGCACCATGGCCGCATCAACGCCGTCCAGCGATGTGCCCGACATCGCCCCCAGCGCCCAAATCGGTGCCGCACTCTTCCCCTTCACCCCTGCCCCCGCTATACCCGGGGCCGATTTAAGCACGGTGCCCCCATGACCTACCACCCGAAATCCGACTTCATGCGCGTGATGATCGAGCGCGGCTTTCTGGCCGACTGCACCGACTTCCAGGCGCTGGACGACGCTTTCCTGAAGGGGGTGGTGCCGGGTTACATCGGGTTCGATGCGACCGCCAGGTCGCTGCACGTGGGCAGCCTGATCCAGATCATGATGCTGCGCTGGCTGCAGAAATGCGGTGGCAAGCCGATCGTGCTGATGGGCGGCGGCACGACGAAGATCGGCGATCCGTCGTTCCGGGCCGAGGAACGACCGCTGTTGAGCGATGACCAGATCAATTCCAACATCGAAGGGATCAGGCAGGCGTTTTCGCACTATGTGAGCTTCGGCGAGGGGCCGAATGACGCGATCATGGTCAACAATGCCGAATGGCTCGACGGGCTGAACTACATCGGCTTCCTGCGCGACATCGGGCGCCATTTCAGCGTCAATCGGATGCTGTCGTTCGAAAGCGTGAAATCCCGGCTGGACCGCGAGCAGTCGCTGTCCTTCCTGGAATTCAACTACATGATCCTGCAGGCCTACGACTTTCTCGAACTGAACCGACGCTACGGCTGCCTGTTGCAGATGGGCGGGTCCGACCAGTGGGGCAATATCGTCAACGGCGTTGATCTGACGCGGCGCGTGGCGGATCACACCGTCTATGGCCTGACCTCACCGCTCCTGACCACCAGCGACGGCAGGAAGATGGGCAAGTCGCAATCCGGCGCAGTCTGGCTGAATGCCGAATTGCTGAGCCCCTACGAATTCTGGCAGTTCTGGCGCAACACGACCGATGCCGATGTCGGGCGGTTCCTGAAACTTTACACCGATCTGCCGCTGGATGAATGCGAGCGGCTGGGCCGGCTGGCGGGGTCCGACATCAACCAGGCCAAGATCGCGCTGGCCAATGCGGTCACGACCCTGCTGCACGGGGCGCAGGCGGCGGCGGCGGCCGAGGCGACGGCGCGGGAAGTGTTCGAACGCGGCGGCGTCGGCGATGACCTGCCGACCCTGCGGCTGGCGCCTGTTGACCTGGCCGAAGGCATGACCCTGGCCCAGTTGTTCGTGAAGGCGGGCCTCGCGCCCTCGGGCAAAGAGGCCAAGCGCCTGATCCAGGAAGGAGGAGCCAGGGTCAACGACGAGGTCGCGATCGATCCGGCCCAGCGGTTCGGTGCCGGCGAACTGGTCGATCCGGTCAAGCTGAGCGCCGGAAGGAAACGCCATGCACTGGTGATGCTGGGAACCTGATCCGCCCCCACGAGGCCAGGCACATCCCCTTCCGCAATCCGGGCATTGCCACATCCCGGGCTCCAGACCGCAGCACCGCCCATGGCGCGCGGCCCGCCCGGCTCGCCCCCTTCAAACTTTCGCCTTGCCGAAAATATCCCGCGGAGGGGTCCGGGGAGGCGCGAAGCCTCCCCGGCGCTGTCATTCCTGCACCGTGACCCTGGCCATCACGTCCGGCTCGGACGAAACCTCGCCATTGGCGCCATCGCCGCGCTTGATCGCGTCGACCACGTCCATGCCCTTGATGACCCGGCCGAACACCGTGTACTGCCCATTCAGAAAGCTGCCATCGGCGAACATGATGAAGAACTGGCTGTTGCCGCTGTTCGGATCCGAGGCGCGGGCCATGCCCACCACGCCACGGTCGAAATTCGTGTCGGAGAATTCGGCCGGAACATCGGGCAGATCCGAACCGCCCATGCCCGCCATGGTCAGATCGCCACCGGACTTGCCATATTGCACGTCGCCGGTCTGGGCCATGAAGCCTTCGATCACGCGGTGAAACACCACACCATCATAGGCGCCCGATCTGGCAAGGCTCACGATCTGGTCGACCGTCTTGGGCGCCAGATCGGGCAGCAGATCGATGACGACCTCGCCCCGGGCCTGCCCCGATACTTCGATCACCAGGTTGGGGCCAGGGCCGTCGACGACGTCCTGCGCCAGGGCAGGGGTCACCGGGATGGGGGTGGCCAGCAGCACTGCGGCCAGCGTCAGCCTATGCAACATCGGCAGCCACCTTCACCGAGATCATCCGGTCGGGGTTCTGCGGCGGTTCGCCGCGCGCGATCTTGTCCACCACCTCCATGCCCGAGATCACCCGGCCATAGACGGTATACTGTCCGTTCAGGAAATGGTTGTCCTTGAAATTGATGAAGAACTGGCTGTTTGCGCTGTTCGGGTTCTGGCTGCGTGCGGCGCCCAGAGTGCCCCGGTCATGCGGAATCCGACTGAATTCCGCGGGCAGGTCCGGCAGGTCGGAGCCACCCGTCCCGGCGCGGCGCAGGTTGAAATCCTTTTCCATGTTGCCATTGGCCACATCGCCGGTCTGCGCCATGAAGCCTTCGATCACGCGGTGAAAGCAGACATTGTCATAGGCGCCGGCGCGAGCCAGGGCCTTCATCCGTTCGGAATGCCTGGGGGCAATGGCGGGCATCAGCTCGATCACCACATCGCCGTCCTTCAGCGTCATGATGATGGTGTTTTCGGGGTCTTTGATCTCGGCCATGTCGGTTCCCTGATACATGTTGCGGGGCGGAAACTAGCGGGGCCGCACGACAAGAGAAAGGGTGCAGTTGACGCGCGGCGGCTTTGCGCGGAAAAGCGGGCCATCCAGACAAAGGGGACCGTCATGGGGTTCAAGACGATCGACGACGTGGCACTGGCGGGAAAGGTCGTGCTGACCCGCGTGGACATCAACGTGCCGATGGAGGGGGGCGTGGTGACCGACACGACCCGTATCGACAAGATCGTGCCGACAGTCGAGGACATCATCGCGCGCGGCGGCAAGGTGGTGCTGCTGGCGCACTTGGGGCGGCCCAAGGGCAAGGTCGTGCCCGAGATGAGCCTGAAGCTCGTGCAACCCGCTCTGGAAGCCGCGCTGAAACGCAAGGTGGTGTTCCTCGAGCGCCCCAGCCGCGCCGAGATCGACGCGCTGCCGCAGGATTCGGTGGTGCTGGTGGAAAACACCCGGTTCACACCGATGGAGGAGGCCAACGATCCGCAGATGGCGCAATTCCTGGCCAGTCTGGGCGACGTGTTCTGCAATGATGCATTTTCCGCGGCGCATCGGGCCCATGCCTCGACCGAGGGCGTGGCCCGGCTGCTGCCGAGCTTTGCCGGCCGCCTGATGGAGGAAGAGCTGCGCGCGCTGGATGCGGCACTGGGCAATCCGGCACGGCCTCTGGTTGCGGTGGTGGGCGGCGCCAAAGTATCGACCAAGCTGGATCTTCTGGGCAACCTGATCGCCAGGGTCGATCACCTGGTGATCGGCGGCGGCATGGCCAACACCTTCCTTGCGGCGCAGGGCATCGAGGTCGGCAAGAGCCTGGCCGAACGCGACATGGCCGAAACGGCCCGCACGATCCTGACCAGGGCGCGGACCGCGGGCTGCAAGATTCATCTGCCCATCGACGTGGTCGTCGCGCGCGAATTCAAGGCCCATGCGCCCAACGAAACGGTGCCGGTCGGCGCCTGCCCGGCGGATGCGATGATCCTGGATGCGGGCCCCGCCACCGTGGCGGAACTGGAGCGGATCTTTGCGATGTGCAAAACATTGATCTGGAATGGCCCGCTGGGCGCATTCGAACTGGAGCCGTTCGACGCCGCGACGGTGGCCGCGGCACGTTCGGTCGCAGAGCTGACCAGGGCGGGAAAGCTTGTCTCGGTCGCGGGCGGGGGCGACACCGTGGCCGCGCTGAACCAGGCCGGGGTGGCAAGCAGCTTCACCTTCATCTCGACGGCCGGCGGCGCTTTCCTGGAATGGATGGAAGGCAAGGAACTGCCCGGAGTCGCGGCCCTGCAGGTCTGAGGCGGCAAAACGGCACGTGGGTCAAACTGCTGGGCACAAAGGCAATTGCGGCGAGGGGCGGCAATGCTTATGGGTTGGACGCAACCTGACGAGGAGCGATCATGAAGACCACGGGCACCGTTCAGAAAATCCTGTCCTGGTACGAAGGGGAAACCCCCGGGGTGAAGGCGAATCTCGCCCGCATCCTCATGGAGGGCAAGCTGGGCGGCACGGGCAAGATGATCATCCTGCCGGTGGACCAGGGCTTCGAACATGGGCCGGCACGCAGCTTCAGCGTCAACCCGGCAGCTTATGACCCGCATTATCACTATCAGCTGGCGATCGACGCGGGCCTTTCGGCCTATGCCGCTCCGCTGGGGCCGCTCGAGGCCGGGGCCAGCACCTTCGCGGGCCAGATCCCGACGATCCTCAAGGTGAACAGCGCCAATTCCTTGCTGCCCAAGGCGGCGCCCAAGACGCAGGCGATCACGGCCTCGGTGGACGATGCGTTGCGGCTGGGCTGTTCGGCCATCGGTTTCACCATCTATCCCGGGTCATCGGCCTCACTGGACATGTTCAGTGACATCGCCGAGATGCGGCGCGAAGCGGCGCGCAAGGGCATTGCCACGGTCATCTGGTCCTACCCGCGGGGCGAGGATCTGGACAAGGATGGCGAGACGGCAGCCGATGTGACGGCCTATGCGGCGCATATCGCGGCCCTTCTGGGGGCCCATATCATCAAGGTGAAGCTGGCATCGAGCCACCTGAGCCAGCCCGAAGCCAAGGCCGCCTTCGAAAAGGGCGGGATTCCGATTGCCACCCAGGCGGATCGGGTGCGGGAATGCGTGCGTTCGGCCCTGAATGGACGTCGGCTGATCGTGTTCTCGGGAGGGGCGGCGAAGGGGGCGGATTCGGTGCTGGACGATGCCCGCGCGATCCGTGACGGCGGCGGCAACGGCTCGATCATCGGGCGGAACGCGTTCCAGCGCCCGCGCGACGAGGCGATGAAGATGCTGGGCGAAATGATCAACATCTACAAGGGCAAGGCCTGAACGGCCTGACTGGGCGCGAGCGGCAGGTCCGGGCAGGGTGCCGGGCCTTGTTGTCTGCCCTCGATATTCATGCGTTTTCTGCCGACCGCCAATGGCCTGCCGGCTTTGGCGGCCTGCATGCCGGCGTCCGATTCCGGCCTGGTCACTGGCCCCTTGCAACCAAGGGATGCCGCGACGAGCGAAGTCCTGGCGCAGACCCCGAGTTGTTCCGGACAGGGCATATGATTCTCTGGAGCAACCAGGGACGGGACGCGCGGACCCGAGGTGCCATTCGATGGCACCCAGCACCGCCCTGCCGCGCGGAATTTCCTTGGAACCCGGACCGGTTCATGGCAGTCTGACGGCAAGGCCCCGGCAACAGAGGGCCCACGAGGCGGTCGTGACATCACACAGCTGGACAAGACCCGGATTGGGCGGGCTGATCTACATGGGCGTCGCGCTGACGCTGGGCGGCTATTTCGCCTTCGCCGCGATTCAGGGTGACTACGGTGTGCTGCGTGCGATGCAGATCGCCAATGAAATATCCGAGCTGAAAGCCGAACGCGACGGTCTGGCCATGGATCTGGCCGGGCTGAAGAATCTGACGCACCGGCTGTCGGATGATTACCTGGATCTGGATCTGCTGGACGAACAGGTGCGCAATGTCCTCGGCTATGTCCGCGCCGACGAGATCGTGATCCGCTGAGCCGGCATGTCGGCAGACCGCCCTGCCCTGCACCGGATGCATGGCAGGGTTGACTCCGTGCAGCCGAGTGGCGCTGAATAGGATTTTGCGTTCTTTCGCCGATGCTGTATGGATCGTTCAGTGTTAAACTATCCTTGCTGCCAGCAGAGGGAGGAAATCCTTGGCCACGAAGAAGGATGCCGCGAAATCCAACGTTTCGCGCGACGAATTGCTGAAATACTACCGCGAAATGCTGCTGATCCGGCGATTCGAGGAAAAGGCCGGGCAGTTGTATGGAATGGGTCTGATCGGCGGGTTCTGCCACCTGTACATCGGGCAGGAGGCCGTCGTCGTCGGGCTGGAGGCCTGCGCCAAGGCCGGAGACAAGCGCATCACCAGCTATCGCGACCATGGCCACATGCTGGCCTGCGGCATGGATCCCAAGGGCGTGATGGCCGAACTGACCGGACGTTCGGGCGGCTATTCGAAGGGCAAGGGCGGCTCGATGCACATGTTCAGCCGCGAAAAGCACTTTTATGGCGGCCACGGTATCGTGGGCGCACAGGTTCCCTTGGGCGCGGGCCTGGCCTTTGCCGACAAGTACAAGGGCAATGACAGTGTGACCTTCACCTATTTCGGTGACGGGGCGGCCAACCAGGGCCAGGTCTATGAGACCTACAACATGGCCGAACTGTGGTCGTTGCCGGTGATCTTCGTGATCGAGAACAACCAGTATGCGATGGGCACCAGCGTGAAACGGTCGACCAAATCGACCACCCTGTTCGGGCGCGGCCTGGCTTACGGCATCCCGGGCGAGCAGGTCGACGGCATGGACGTGCTGGCCGTGAAGGCCGCGGGCGAAAAGGCGGTGGCACACTGCCGGGCGGGCGAAGGCCCCTACATCCTGGAAATGATGACCTATCGCTATCGCGGGCATTCCATGTCGGACCCGGCAAAGTATCGCACACGCGAAGAGGTCGAGAAGATCAAGACCGAGAAGGATGCCATCGAGCACGTCCGCGATCTGCTGCTGACCCCCGGGCTGGCCAGCGAGGAAGACCTGAAGGCGATCGACCGCGAAATCAAGGACTTGGTGAATGCAAGCGCCGATTTCGCCAGGGAAAGCCCCGAGCCCGCGCCGAGCGAGCTCTGGACCGACATCTACGCCTGAGGGAGAGAGACCATGGCAACCGAAGTTCTGATGCCGGCCCTGTCGCCCACGATGGAAGAGGGCACGCTGGCCAAATGGCTGGTCAAGGCGGGCGATCTGGTCAAGCCCGGCCAGATCATCGCCGAAATCGAGACTGACAAGGCCACGATGGAATTCGAGGCGGTGGATGAAGGCCGCGTGGGCGCACTACTGGTCGCCGAAGGCACCGCCGGCGTGAAGGTGAATACCCCGATCCTGGTGATGGCGGACGAAGGCGATAACCCCGGCGCAACGCCGGCCCGGACGGCTGCGGCTCCGCTCCCGCCGGCGGCGACACCGGCTGCGGCAGCGACCCCGACACCAGCAGCGGCTCCGGCGGCGGTGGTGGCCAGGGCCGCGCCCGATTGGCCCGAGGGCACGCCGATGAAGACCATGACCGTGCGGGAGGCGCTGCGCGAGGCCATGGCCGAAGAAATGCGCGCCAATCCGGCCGTCATGCTGATGGGCGAGGAGGTCGGCGAATATCAGGGTGCCTACAAGATCAGCCAGGGCATGCTGGACGAATTCGGACCGAAGCGGGTGGTTGACACGCCGATCACCGAAATGGGCTTTACCGGCATTGCCGTCGGTGCGGCTTGGGGCGGGCTGAACCCGATTGTCGAATTCATGACCTTCAATTTCGCCATGCAGGCGATCGACCACATCGTCAACTCGGCCGCCAAGACGAATTACATGTCGGGCGGCCAGCTGGCCTGCCCCATCGTGTTCCGCGGCGCCAATGGCGCCGCCGCCCGCGTGGGCGCACAGCACAGCCAGGATTTCGCGGCCTGGTATGCGGCAATTCCGGGCGTGAAGGTCGTGATGCCCTATTCCGCCTCGGATGCGAAGGGCCTGCTGAAACAGGCGATCCGTGATCCGAATCCGGTCATCTTCCTGGAGAACGAAATCCTCTATGGTCAATCCTTCGAGGTTCCTGACCTGCCCGATTTCACCATTCGCTTCGGCAAGGCCCGAATCTGGCGGGAGGGGCAGGATGTGACCATCGTCAGCTTTGGCATCGGCATGCGCTATGCCCTGGAGGCCGCAGACAAGCTGGCTGCCGACGGGATCAGCGCCGAGGTCATCGACCTGCGGACGCTGCGGCCGATCGATTATGACGCGGTTCTCGCCTCGGTTCAGAAGACGAACCGCTGCGTGACGGTGGAAGAGGGCTTTCCGGTCGGCTCGATCGGAGACCATCTGGCCTCGACCATCATGCAGCGCGCCTTCGACCATCTGGATGCGCCGGTCGTGACCTGCACGGGCAAGGATGTGCCGATGCCCTATGCCGCGAACCTGGAAAAGCTTGCGCTGGTGACGACGGCCGATGTCGTCGCTGCCGTGAAATCCGTCTGCTATCGCTGAGGTGGGACCATGGCTGTTGAAATCCTGATGCCTGCGCTGTCCCCGACGATGGAAGAGGGGACGCTGGCGAAATGGCTGGTGAAGGAAGGCGATGTGATCAAGCCAGGCCAGATCATCGCCGAGATCGAGACCGACAAGGCGACGATGGAGTTCGAGGCGGTCGATGAGGGTCGCATCGGCAAGCTCCTGGTGGCCGAGGGCACGACCGGCGTGAAGGTGAATGCACCCATCGCCGTGCTGGCCGAAGAGGGCGAGGCTCTGGGCGCTCGGCCGAAGGCAACGACACCCGCCGGGGCGCCTGTCCCACTTGCCCCAGTTCCGGCTGCCCCCGTTGCCACGGCCCCGGCCATGACGGCCAAGCCACCGGCGGCAGCGCCCAGGGCGGGCGGCGCGAGGGTCTTTGCCTCGCCACTGGCACGGCGGATCGCGGCGGAAAGAGGACTGGATCTGACCAGGATCACCGGATCCGGCCCGCATGGCCGGATCGTGCGAAGCGATGTCGAAGCTGCAGGGGCCATGGCCGCGCCAGAAGCCCCGGCTCCGATCGCGGCGGCTGTCCCGGCAGCGGCTCCCAAGGGGACGATGCCCACCGGCATGGCGGCGGAAACGGTGATGAAGATCTATGCCGACCGGGCCTATACCGAAGTGCCGCTGGACGGGATGCGCCGGACCATTGCCGCGCGGCTGACCGAGGCCAAGCAGACCATCCCGCATTTCTACCTGCGGCGCGAAGTGCGCCTGGATGCGCTGATGGCCTTCCGCGAACAACTGAACAAGGGGCTGGAAAGCCGCGGCGTGAAGGTGTCGATCAACGATTTCATCATCAAGGCCTGCGCCATGGCCTTGCAGTCGGTTCCTGATGCCAATGCCGTCTGGGCCGGCGACCGTATCCTGAAGCTGAAGCCGTCGGATGTTGCGGTGGCGGTGGCGATCGAGGGTGGGCTGTTCACGCCGGTTCTGCGGGATGCCGACAAGAAGACACTGTCCGCCTTGTCGACAGAGATGAAGGATCTGGCGGCCCGCGCCAGGACCAAAAAGCTGGCCCCGCACGAATATCAGGGCGGCAGCTTTGCCATCTCGAATCTGGGGATGATGGGGATCGAGAATTTCGATGCGGTCATCAACCCCCCGCATGGTGCGATCCTGGCAGTGGGGGCCGGCGTGAAGAAGCCGGTGGTGATGGCGGATGGTTCCATCGGCGTGGCGACGGCCATGTCGATGACCCTGTCGGTAGATCACCGGGTGATCGACGGCGCCGTAGGAGCCGAGTTCCTGAAGGTGCTGGTCGAAATGCTCGAAAACCCGATGGCCCTGCTGGCATAGGGGCGACGGGCCGGATTGCCCGGCCTGCTGATGCTTGACTGGCAAGAGCCGGCCAAATCCGCGTGCCCCAGATCCGTGTGCCATCGCGGACCGACCGGGGGCAACCACGAACCAGAGCACGGCGGGTCGGCAGACCGGCCGTGCCTCGGCCCCCGTTGTCACGCCGATGGGCGGCAGGGGCGTCAGGCCTGACCGTCGGAGCTGAAACTCAGTCCGGCAGGCTGATCTGATCCATGGTCAGGGCCGGCTGGGCGCAGCCCGAATGACCGACCACCTTGGCCGGAACTCCGGCGACGGTGGAATTCTTCGGGACATCATGCAGAACGACCGAACCGGCCGCGATCCGACTGCAGCAACCCACACGGATATTGCCCAGAACCTTGGCCCCGGCGCCGATCATCACACCATCCTCGATCTTGGGATGCCGGTCGCCGTCTTCCTTGCCGGTGCCGCCCAAGGTCACCGAATGCAGCATCGACACATTGTTGCCGACGACCGCCGTCTCGCCAATCACGATGGAATGGGCGTGGTCGATCATGATCCCCTGCCCCAGGCGGGCCGCCGGATGGATGTCGACGCCAAAGACCTCAGAGACGCGCATCTGGACGAAATAGGCCATGTCCTTGCGACCACTGGTCCACAGCCAATGTCCGATGCGATAGGCCTGGACCGCCTGGAACCCCTTGAAATACAGCATCGGCTGCAAAAAACGGTGGCAGGCCGGGTCACGGTCATAGACCGCCATCACATCCGCACGAGCCGCCTGTCCGATTTCGGGGGCGTAGGTATAGGCCTCATCCGCGATTTCGCGCAGGATCTGCTCGCTCATCTCGCTGGATGCCAGCTTGACCGAAAAGCGATAGGCCAGGGCACGCTCCAGTGTGGGATGATGCAACAGCGAGGAATGGATCAGTCCGCCCAGCAGCGGCTCTGCCCGGATGGCCTCCTGCGCCTCGGAACGGATACGCTCCCAGACCGGATCGACCGTCTGAACCTTTTGCAGGATTTCCGCCATGTTGGTCTCCTTCGAACCATCAGCCTAACACAGGAGACCCGCAGCGGACAATCCTGCGCGGCCGAACAGTCAGGTCACCGTGATACGGACATAGGGTCCAGGGCCAAAGCGGTCCGAGACCTGGGCCACCGCGATGTCGAAGGCTCCCGACACGCCATCCGCCGTCTGATCGGCAGCACTGTAGGAAAAGCCTGGCGTGGTGACCTGCACGTCGCGCTTCAATGCCGCCCCCTGATACACCCGAACCGAATAGACCTCGCCCGTCTCGCCGACCGGAACCTCAGGCACATCCCAGTTGTCGCCATCCACCCGGGTGCGACGGATCCAGCTGGCCGTGACCGTTCCCCCGGATGAGCCCTGGGTCGCCAGACCAACGATGGAATAGGGGCGCAGACCAATACCCTGGAACGCCAGGGGCTGCACCACGACGGCCGGGTCGGCGTAGCCATGCGCTTCGGCACCCACGCGATAATACTGGCTGACACCGCGCAGCGAGGCCGGCAAGCTGATCTGCGGCACGGCATGGTCGACCAGCACGAACAGGCTGCCCGCAGGCCAACTTGGCGGCATCACGCCGTCGGTCCCGAACTGGCCCCGCAGGCGGACCGTCAGATCATAGGTATCCGGCTCGACCAGGGTGGCCGTGGCAAACTGGAACAGCTCCCAGTTGCCTGGCGTTCCATCGCCAATGGCGGCCAGGTTCAGACCGCTCAACAACGCTTCCTCGGAAATCGAGGACAACTGTCCCGCGGCAAGCTTCACACGAACCGGCGATCCCCGGTCGATCAGGCCCGACCCGGCGGCAGACAACGGCGAAAGGGTCGTGCCGATCACGGCGCGATTGGGAAGTTCGGTGTTCAGGACATATCCGTCATCGGCGGGCGCGCTCCAAACCGCCACGACCCCCGGCCAGGGACTGGCCGTCACGGCCACATGCGGCGCCTGCGGGCTTTCATCGCCGGTGATCAACGGCAGGTCCAGAAAGACCGGATAGACCGGCAATGGCGTCGCAAAGCCTGATCTCTGCGGCGATTCGTTCGTGTCGGGACCGGGCGCATAACTGGCAGGTTCCACGCGAACCGCATCGACGGTCAGCACTTCGGTCTGCTCCATCCGGTCGATCCGATAGGTCTCGCCATCAATCGCGACCACATCCCCGGCCCCACAGCCGAGGGCGGACGGCGGCAAGGCAAAGGATGCCACATCGCGGGCCACGCGCGACTCCGCCAGCCAGCGCTCGGCCACACGCCGCGCTTCGGCTGCCGTCAGCACGAGAGGCAGGTCGTTCTGCGACACGACGGCGGCGCTGTCATCGGGAAAGACCGCCTCGGCCGTGCGCGCGTCAAAGTCGTTCTCGGCTTCGAAATAGCTGATCCGCACGCGCCCGGCCAGTTCGATTCCGCTTTGCCGGGTCAGCGACAGGCTACCTTGCTCGGGGTCACGGAAGACCAGCCGATCTGGGTCGATCACAGTTTGCGTCTGCCCGTTGCGCGGCCGGAAATGCAGCACGCCCTCGCGCTCGACCGGATCGACACCATAGGCCAGCGACAGAACCTGAAGTGCCGAACGCGCCGTGCTCAACCGATCCTGGCCATAGCCGCGCACCGCACCATGGGCCTGACTGACGTCGATGTCCGTAACGCCGGCCCGTTCGCAGATTTCGGCGATGACGCGGCCCAGCGGCTGGTTGCTGCTGCGGCCATTCAGCCAGTGTCCGGCACGGTAATTGGCCGCATCGCCCCAGACATCGATCTGACCCGGAAATTCCGGAAAGGGCCGGGAATCCCAGGCCCAGACGTGACAATGTGCCAGGTCGATCATCGGCGCGGAATAGACGGTCGAGACCTCATTCCTGGCCGGGTCCGACCAATATTCATGCATCGCCCGCAGATATTGCAGCTGGATGTAGTCGTCCCTTTGCCCGTTCGAGGCTCGGGGCAAGGCGGATTCCGAAGATTTCGGGTCCAGGAACACATTCGGCTGGTTGGTTGCCTTGTTCAGCGCGGCACAGCCGTATTCCGTGAAGCGGATCGGCTTCGATTTCGGCACCCAACCCGTGGCCACGGCCTGGCGCACCCCACCGATCCGGTTGTGATGGGCCTGCTTCCACCAGTTGCGGATATCCTTGAACCGGAACACCCAGGGCTCGCCATAGCTCGCATCGGTGATGGGTTTGCGGAGCTGGTGGATTTCACCCTCCGGCCCGTCGTAATACCAGTCGAAACCCTCGCCCCCCTCGATATTGGCCTTCAGATAATCGAGGTTGTAGATCGATCCCCATCCCGCGTCCGCATGATCGGTGCCATCGCGCCAGTCCGACAGCGGCATGTAATTGTCGATCCCGATGAAATCGACATGCGGATCCGACCACAGCGGGTCCAGGTGGAAATAGAGGTTTCCGTCGGCCTGATAGCCGAAATACTCCGACCAGTCAGCGGCATAGCTGACCTTGGCTGCCGGCAGCACGGACTTCACCTCAGCCGCAAGCGTCTTCAGCGCCTCGACCATCGGAAAGGTATCTGCCGCGCCCCGGATCTGGGTCAGCCCACGCAATTCCGACCCGATGATGAAGCTTTCCACCCCACCTGCGGCCGCACAAAGATGGGCATAATGCAGGATCATGCGGCGAAACCGCCATTCCGAGGGGCCAGTGTAGCTGACTTGGGTTCCCGAGATGGCAAAGTCGGAAACTGCGGCCGTGCCGAGGAAGGCCGCAACCTCGTCAGAGGCCGCTGCCGTTCCGTCGGGAGAACCGCTGCGCCCCGGAGCGGTCGACAGGGTGATCCGGCCGCGCCAGGGCAGGGCCGGCTGCGACGGCGATCCGGTCCAGGGGTCGGTCAGGTCATTGTCGGCTTGCTGGTCCATCAGGATGAACGGATAGAACATCACATCCTTGCCGGCAGCGCGCAACGCCTGGATGGCCTCGACCACGGATTGGTCCGTGGGCGTGCCGCCATAGATCGCGCGGCCGTCCACCGTCGGGATGACCTGCGCACCAACCCTCCCCTGCCCCGAGACGGTCCAGGCCATGCCTTCTGCATCGATCGCCGAGGGCTCGACTTTCGGCTGCACCATGCAGTTGGCGCAGCGCAGGTCCGAACCGAACCAGCTGACCACCAGGGAAACCGCCCCGACATGCGGCATCTCGCGCTGCAAGGCATCAAAGGAGGTCACGAAGTCGGTCAGTCCCGAGGCAGAGTGGACATTGACGCTCTTGCTGACACCGGGCCCGGTAGAGCTGTGCAGCGGCGTCGTGGCCAGCGCATATTCCCCCGTGCCCGGTATAAGCGCCACGGCCTGCACCGAATCCGCGATGTCCAGGATCGGCGCGGCCAGTGTGCCCTGCGCTTGCCGCACGACTTCGAAGCTGAACTGCGGCACCCGGTTGCCAAAGCGACCAAGGTCCAGATCCTCCAGCACGACATAGGCGATGCCGCGATAGGCCGGCGCCTGCCCGGCACCCTCGACCGTTTCGATCTTGGGGTCCGGCATCTGGCTGTCCGAACCTGTGTATATCCGCAGATTCAGCCCGTCAGGGGCAATCTCGATCCCGTCTGCCCAGATCCGGCCAACGCCCAGGATTTCTCCCCTGCACAGGGCGATCGCCAGGCTGATCGAATAACGGAAGCTCGCCCCGCTGGACGAACTCCCCTTGCCGCCACCGTTCGAGGTTTGCGTCTCGAGGAACCGTGTGGCCCAGATCACCTGGCCCCCCACCCGCTCGCGCCCCCAGACCTCGGCCACCGCCGCGCCGTCGGTCGCACCAGTCAGGCGGAACTGCTCGACCCGCCCCGTCTCGACACTGTCCGAGCCGAGACCCAGCAGCCGCTGGTCGATGACCCGTCCGACTGTGGCCCCGATCGCGCGGCCGATCACCGCACCCGACAGACCCAGGACCGTGCCGCCAAAGCCCGAGCCGATGGCGGCGCCGGCTGCAGACAGAAGTATGGTCGCCATGAATCTCGCTCCTCAGGGAAAGGCAAAGCGCGCCGCGATGCGGCGCTGCCAGGGGGCCGTCAGCGCGACCTCGACCACGCCATGGCCCGAATAGGCATGAATGAACCGGGGGAATGGACCGGCCTGCGAGACCAGCCCCAGGTGTTTGGCAACGCCCCGGTTGCGCATGCGAAAGACCAGCACGTCACCGATCGCCAGTCTCGCGCCCGGAGCGCGCAGCAAACGGCTCGCAGCCTGCAGCAGCTCCTCGCGGCCCGACGCTTCCGACCAGTCGGCGGTATAGGGCGCGATGTCGACCGGCTCGGCGCCATAGAGCGCGCGCCACACACCCCGCAGCAACCCCAGGCAATCCGCCCCGGCCCCGCGCGTGCTGGCCTGATGCCGATAGGGAGTGCCCAGCCACAACCGGGCCTCCGCCACGGCCTGCTCGGCGCGCGTCATCGCATCAGGCTCCCACCGTCATTGACCTGACTCGACACAGGATACGACGTCAGCCAATCCTCGCCCGGCAAATGCGGAAAGCCCTGAAAGTTGAGGAAATTGTCGAACTTTGTCTGGCAGGTCGCATTCAGCTTGTCGCAGCCGGCTTCCAGACGGATCATGTCACCCACGTCCGGCTCGACGGCAAAGCGGCTCCACAACTCCACCACGCGCTGTCCGGCAATCGTCTGATCGAACTTCACCAGACCGACCTGGCCGCCGCCGGCACCGGTGACGATCCTGCAACGCCCTCGTTCCAGCCAGCCTTCATCGGCAGCTATTGGATCGAACAGGTAGCGGCCGAGCGCATCCCTGCCCTGCAACGGCACCTCAAAGGAAAACCCCGGCTGATCCAGATCGAACCTGCACGCGCTGTCCCCCAGCACGGCCGAGCATGTCTTGACATAGACCCGCCCCCCCATCTGGTTCAACGCATCGGTCAGACCGCGCAACTCGACGTGAAAGGCACCGGCCTGGCGTGTCACCTCGCCAAAGCTGCCGCGGAACAGTATCATCCGGGCGGTGACATCTGCCCAGTTGACCAACCAGCAGACGATCTCGGCTCCGTCAAACCGGCCAGCCGCGATATCTTCCTCCCGGATCGCGGCGTCGCTCAGCGCGCCCATCGCCTCGCTGTTGTCGACCGAAAGACCGGTGCCCATCTGCAGGGCCTTGGCCGTCATTCCGCTGGCCGCGCGATAGGTGCGGCCGTCAAAGGTCAGATCCCGGTCATGATCGGTAAAGCCCAGAAACATGCCATCGGCCCGGGTCACACCCCAGCAACGGCAGGTCGTGGTGGTTGCCGTCGCCAGATGGTCCAGCAGTTGATCGCGCGCTGTCGTCAAAGCCTCACCTCCACCACTGGCACATCGGGCACCTCGCCCGCCTGGAAGGACGCAACCGAAACCGCGATCCGGTCTGTGTCGAAACGCACCGGAACATCGAATTCGAATCCGGCGGTAATCTGGGCGTCGATATCGGGCGGGAAGGCAAAGCTCACCAACCCCGTCGTGGCATCATAGGTGAACTCGCTGCCTTCCACCTTGGGAAGCCCGGCTACCGCCACCTTGACCGTGCCTGCCACGGGCTTGGTCACGGGACGGGCATAGCTGGACGGGCCGGACAGATAGACCTTCTGCAACTGAAAGACCGTCGTCACGCCATTGCCCCGGCCGATCTCGGTATCCAGCGCCGTGATCCCTTGCGAAGGCAGGCAGGACTTGTAGTCCGACCAGTCTTTCCAGCGGAATCCGTAGAGCGGCCCCTTGCGCGCTTCGAAGAAGGCGATCAGCGCCGCCAGATCGTCCAGGCTGCGCAGCCCGGATCCGGCATCGAACCGGCGCAGCGAATGCAGCCATGGCGTGTTGCGCTCTTCGAAGCCGTTGGCCAGCGTCACGATCTCGGTGCGCCGTTCGGGCCCGCCGGTCGAACCGAAACTCAGGTTTGTCGGATAGCGGATGTCGTGGAATTCCATGTCGGATCACCTGTTTCTCTGGCCGCGCGACAGGGCGCGCATCGCCTGGGCCGCAACCTGGGTCTGGCTGCGCTGAAAGCTCTTCACATCCGGGGTCTGAATGTTCATCACCACCGTCACCGGGCGCCCGCCATGGCCCCCTTGGGCGGCCACGCCCAGGCGCCCGTCCGGCCCCCGCGTCAACGGCATGATCGCTTCCGGCCCCGCCTCACCCATCAGCCCGGTCGCGCCCCGCACCGGAAAGTTCGTGGGGCTCGACACCACGCCACCCTTGGCAAAGGGGATCACCCGGCCCTGGGAAAACGCCCCGCCATCCGCAAAGGGCATGATCCCCGACAGGATGTTGTTCAGCCCCTGTGCCAGCGCCCCGCCGGCCGCGCTCTGCACCGGTCGCAGCGCCACGTTGTAGACGGTCTGGCTCATCTGGTCGGCCAATCCCTTCAGCGCGTCCGTCAGGCGCATGCCATCCAGCACCACTCCATCGAAGGCCCGCCGCAGGCCACTGCCAAAGCCCGAAGCCAGGCTGGCCACCTCGCGCTCGGTAAACACCAGACTCTCACGCATCCGGCCCAATTCGCCGTCAAAGGCCGAAACCATCGAGACCGTCGGCCCCAGACTGGCCTCCAGCGCGGCAATCTGTTCCGTCAGGTCCGTCACTGTCGTCATGTCCATCCCCTTCCGGTTCGGGGCGCGCGTCGGGAAATGCCGCCACCAGTTCGTCAAACCGCGCCCGGGTCAGGGCCGAAGCCGATGGCTCCGCCCCCAACATGATCCGCAACTCCACCGGCGTCAGACGCCAGAACTCGTCGGGCTTCAGCCCCAGCCCGGCCAACCCGGCCCGCATCAGCCCGGGCCAGTCGATGCCGCTCATGGCTCGCCCGGCAGGGCAAAGGCACGCGCCAGCAGCTCTGCCGCCACCCGCGCCGCACCGACTGGCCCGCCCGCGATCTCGGCCTTCAGCAGATCCGCCGCCGTGCCCTGCCAGCCGCCGCCCCGCAGCCCCGCCACGATCAGCGCCAGCACATCGCGACTGGAAAACCGCTGCGTCTCGAACCGCTCGACCAGGGCCATCAGGCTCGTCTCGCCCAGCTGCGTCTCCAGCTCTGCCAGTGCACCCAGGGTCAGCCTGGCCACATGGGCCACGCCGTCGAGCCGCACTTCAACTTCACCCGCCCAGGGATTGGCCATCAAAGCGCCGTGAAGGTCAGAACCCCGGCCGAGGCGAGGGTCATGTCATAGGTCGCCTCACCATTGTAGGTGCCGGCATATTCGACAGCGGTGATCTGAAACGGCCCCTCGATCACGCCAAAGCTGGGCACGATCACCTGGAATTTCGGCATTTCTCCATCAAAGAAGATCTGCCGCGCCCGTCCGTCGGTGTTGGCATCGCGAAACACGCCCGAGCCGGAAACCGAGGCCGACTTGACCCCGGCTCCGGCCAGCAGCTCGCGCCAGCCGCCGGCGCTTTCCAGGCTGGTCACGTCGACCACTTCCGAGTTCAGGCTGATCCGCGTCGCGCGCAGACCCGCCATGGTCACAAAGATGTTGTCATTGTTCAGGTCGACCTTGATCAGCAGGTCCTTGCCGTTCTGCACAGCCATTCGTCGTCTCCTTGACAGGTTTGAAGGCCGCCGCCCGTCGCAGGTGCGGCGCCACTGTTTCGGTCACCAGGGCACAAGTCAGAAATCCACCCGGGCCCGGAATGTCATGTCGATGCGCCGGGCCTTGCCTTCGTCCAGCCGCTTCGCCACGGCCTTCTGGAACTGGATGCCCACCAGATGCCCCGCCGCCAGACTCAGCGGCGCATCGACCAGCGCCGCGGACACCTCTGCCGCCGCCGCCTTCGCCACCAGAAACCCTTTGGCATCGCTGATGACACTGATCTGCAATTGATGCTCGGCCCCCGCGCCCGAGGCATCGCCCCGCTCCAGCGCGGTCTCCGGTCCCAGCAGCACGAACGTGCCCTTGCCACCGCCCGAGGGCAGTTCGTCCACCACGGTGACGCCCGTCAGCCCGGCCCATCCCGAAAGCCTCGTGTAGATTGCCGCCTGCAGGGCGGCGGCCGCGCCATAGCTCATTGCGGAACCTCCTCGCGCGCGAAACAGGTCAGGTATTGGCCGTCGGGGTCGCGCTCGGTCACCGCCAGGATCGCAAAGACCCGTGCGCCATCGCGGAACCTCTGTCCCGGGGCCGGTCGCGCGGCCGAACCGACGGGGGCTCCCCGCACCGTGATCCGCAGCGGAACCGCAGCCAGGGTCACTTCGACCCCGGCCAGATCCCGCCCGCTGCCGGGCACCACATCGGCCCACAATGTCCCCAGCGCCGTCCAGCTTTCGCTAAAGCCGCCGGCGCCGTCGGCCACCCGACCTTGCCCTTCCAGCACCAGCGGTCGGGTCAGCCGCACACTGTTGCCCATCACAAGCCCCCACCCAGCACGCGCACGGTGCGCCAACGCTCGATCAGCGCCACCACGCCATGCGGCAGACCTGCCGCCTGTTCGTGGGTCTCGTGCCTTTCCTCGTAATAGGTCGCGGCCAGAAACAGCACCGCCTGGGCCAGATCGCCGGGCACCGCACCCCAGGTCGCTCCGAAACCGGCGTCCAGCACCACCTCGACATGCCCGTCCGACGGCACCATCGGGAACAACAGCCCCGTCGCCGCCAGATGCGGACGGTGGGTGTCGGGCACCAGCCGATAGCGGTCTGCCGCCACCAGCGTCTGTCCGCCAGCCCGATCCACCAGCGACACCGAGACGATCTGGGCCACCGGCGCCACCGGCAGCGGCTGTTCGTCCAGCGACTTCCAATCCTCGATCCGCAGCGAGAAACGATGCTGCAGCAGCACCTTCCCGATCCGCCCCTCGATCGCGGCAATCGCCGCCCGCAGCACGCCCGCCAGCAGGCCATCCTGCAGCGTGTCCTCGCCGAACCCCGTGCCAAGCCGCAACTGGGTTTTCAGGGCCTGCACGGGCAGCGTTGCATCCGGTACAGTCGTCAGCTCGGTCAAGATCATCGCATTCTCCTCATCCAGCGCCTGAAAAATCGGGGGCGCGCACCCGCCTGCGCGCCCCCCCCTGGCCCCGCCCCGGGCCAGATCGCCGTTACGAAACGGCGACTTTCAGCAGCTTGATGGCCGCATAGTCGGTGATGTCGCCCCCCACGCGCTTGGACGCATAGAACAGCACGTTCGGCTTGGCCGAGAACGGATCGCGCAGGATCCGCAGGTCCGGACGTTCGGCGATCGTGTAGCCAGCCTTGAAATCGCCGAAAGCAATCGGATAGGAGTTGGCGGCGATGTCGGGCATGTCCTCCGAGATCAGCACGCGATATCCCATCAGCGTCGCCGGCTGACCGGCCGCCAGACCGTCCGACCACATGAAGCGGCCCTCGGTGTCCTTGATCTTGCGAACGGCTCCCGCGGTTTTCGAGTTCATCACGAAGGTCGCATTGGCGCGATAGTCCGCGGCCAGCGAATAGACCAGCGACACGATGCAATCGATCGGATTGGTCGAGGCAAAGTCCGATGCCGCACCGGTCGGGATGTAGCCCAGGCTGCCCCAGGTCCAGGTATCGTTGGCAACCTTGGTCGGCAAAAGGATGCCCTTGGGCTGATCGATGCCGGTGCCGTTGATGAAGGCGCTGGCCTCGGCACGGATGAAGCGCGTCGCGATCTTCTGGCCCAGCCAGCCTTCGACGTCGAAGGCGGCATCGTCCAACAGGCGCTGGCTGGCCTTCGGCATCGCCGACAGTTCGTTCAGCTTGATCGAGATGCGGTTGATGTTCGGCGTGGCGGTTTCCGAAACCGCCGAGGCTTCGGTCTGCCAGCCCGAGCCGACGTCGGTGTTGTCGACGATCACGTCATACGAGGTGGCATCGATCTGCACGACATTGGCAATCGACCGCAGCGAAGTGGTCGAAGACAGCATCGACTGGATGGTTTCCGACATCTGCGGATTGACCAGATAACCGCCGTCCGCGCTCACGGCGGTCGACATCGCCTTGCCCTCCAGGTTCAGCCCGCGCAGCGCATCATCGGCGCCCGTCCGCAGGTATTCCCCGAAGGCCTTCTTGTGAGGCATGTCCAGTTCGGCCGCCGCCGACAGCGCGGGGCGGGCATAGGTCGAAGTCTTGCGATCCAGCATGGTCAGTCGCTCTTCCTGTTGTTGCAGAGATTTCTTCACATCGGCCTGAAAGCCTCTGAAGTCGTTCAAAAATCCGGCCAAGGCGGATTTCACTTCCGCACCCGGATGCAGGGCGTCGGAGGCCAAAGCCTCCTCGGCCCGAGCCTTCGTCTCGGTCATCGTCTTGTTCCTCAGGTTGGTCGTGAAAGGTCCGGCCTCAGGTCCGGGCCATCTGTGCGCGGGCCGCGTTCAGCAGCGCCGCAACCTCGCGCCAGGTGTCGGCCTCTGGCTCGTCGCCCTTGGCCGAAACCCGCGCCTCGGGAAGCATCGGAAAGGTCACAAGCGACACTTCCCACAGCTCCAGCTCCTGCAAGAGGCGTTGCCCCTTGCCATCGCGTTCCGCCTTCACCGTGCGGTAGCCGATCGACAGGCCGTCG
>JAKALB010000152.1 GCA_021813365.1 Pseudomonadota bacterium
GATCTTTCTTGCGAAAAATCGGGGGGTTGGCGAAAAATTCGGCAGCAGGGGGCCCTTCCTGGCGCAAGATTCTTTCGCCGGACTCGCCGTTTCAGGCCAGAACCAGACGCTTCGGCCCCAGCTTGACGAGCCGCCAGCCCAGAAGGCCGGCCAGGATCGCGGCATAGGTCAGCATCTCGGTGGTGTAGACCTTTCCGACCATGGAATAGTGCAGCACCGCGAGAATCGCTGCCGGGTAGACCAGCTTGTGCAGCCGGCTCCAGGCCTGACTGCCCAGAAGCCGGATCGCGGCGGCGTTCGAGGTCAGCGCCAGTGGCAAGAGCAGGATCAGCGCGCTCATCCCGATCAGGATATACCAGCGCTTGTAGAGGTCGGCCAGGATCTGGCCCCAGCGCAGGCCCATGTCGATGGTCAGCCAGCTGGCGAAGTGCAGCAGCACAAGGCCGAAGGCCACAAGGCCGATCTGGCGGCGAAACCGGATCAGGTTGAGTCCGATCCAGCGCAGCGGCGTCACCGCCAGCGAGGCCAGCAGCCAGCGCAGCGCCCAGAGGCCCAGGCTCCATTCGATTCCCCGCACCGGATCTACGCCGATGCGCCCGGTCAGCGTTTCATAGCTGATCCAGCCGAGCGGAAGCAGACCCAGCAGATAGACGCTCCACGTCGGCACGCGGCGCAGGGCCTTGTTCACCGGATCGAACAGGTTCCGTGCCATTTCAGTAATTCACGGCCAGGTCCATGCCGGCATAGAGGCTGGCGACCTGGTCTTCGTAGCCGTTGAACATCAGCGTGTCCTGACGGCCCGCGAACAGGCCGGCACCGATCCGTCTTTCGCTGGCCTGGCTCCAGCGCGGGTGATCCACCTTCGGGTTCACGTTGGCGTAGAATCCGTATTCCTGGGCGGCGATCATGTTCCAGGTCGTCTGCGGCATCTGGTCGGTCAGGGTGATCCGCACGATCGCCTTCACCGACTTGAAACCGTACTTCCACGGCACGACCAGCCGGAGCGGCGCGCCGTTCTGGTTGGGCAGGGGCTGGCCATACAGCCCGGTGGCCAGCAGGGTCAGAGGATGCATCGCCTCGTCCAGACGCAGGCCTTCGCGATAGGGCCAGTCCAGCAGGCCGGTCTTCTGCATCGGCATTTCCTCGGGCCGGATCAGGGTTTCGAAGGCGACGAATTTCGCTTCGGGCCGCACACCCAGCCGGTCCAGCAGGCTGGACAGCTGAATGCCCTGCCAGGGCACGACCATCGACCAGGCTTCGACACAGCGGAAGCGGTAGATGCGTTCCTCGACCGTCAACCCGTCGATCAGCTCGGCCAGGGCATAGTCACCGGGCCTGTCGACCATGCCATCGACCTTCACCGTCCAGGGATCGGTCTTCAGCAGGCCGGCATTGGCGGCGGGATCCTGTTTGCCGACCCCGAATTCATAGTAGTTGTTGTAGCCGCTGATCTCTTCCAGCGTATTGGGCGCCTCGTCGGTGGAATAGGGGCCGGCGGCGCGGGCCGGCGGCGCTGCCAGCAGGGCGGCGGCCCCCAGGCCCTGCATCAGCTGGCGTCGGTTCAGGAACAGCGCCCTGGGCGTGACATCGGACCAGGTCAGATCGTGCTGGAAAGCCATCGCGCTTCATCCTTCATGCAGGTGGTCGTGCCGACATCATGCGGCCTCATCCTGCCATACGCGGCGGGAAATCCCAAAGTTTCACGCGCCCGCGGTCAAACAATCGTGACCTGAGGCCGGCAAGGCCGGCGGCGCGCGGGCTTTCGGGGCGCGACGTGGGCCGCGGGTCAGACGCTCGGGGGCGGCCCGCCCGCCCAACCCGCCATCGGCCCCGCGGCATGGGCCGTCAGATTGTCGAGGGTGACTGCCGTGCCTTGGGCCACGCCCATCTTCAGCATCTGCTCCAGATCGTCGGCCGAGGCGCAGCGGATTTCGACCAGAACTTCGGTCTCATCGCCCAGCGCCCGCAGAGTGACCGTGCCATGCGCCCCCATGGCATCGAACTCCAGCCGATGTGGCGGCTCGATGCGCGTATAGACCGCGACGAAAGGATGCGCGGCATGGTCGGCGGTGACCAGCGTCATGCGGCCACCCGGGCGCAGGTCAACCTCGGCCCGGATCAGGGGCTTGCCGGTCGGATCCCACCAAAGCCGCAATTGCGCCGGTTCGGTCCAGGCGCGGAACAGCCAGTCCATGCTTGCGCGGATGCGACGTTGAAACCGCAGGCTGTGGGTGGCCCGCTCCAGAGTAAAGGGCTCGGTCATCATCTCAGCGCTCCTTGTGGGTCGGTTGTTGGCGGCTCAAGTCTTCCAGCCGGTCAAGCCGGCCTTCCCATTGGCGGCGGAAGGGTTCGACCCAGTCAGCCACCGCCCGCATCGTTTCGGGCCGCAGGCGCCTGGGCCGCCGGGTCGCATCGCGCCCCGTCTCGATCAGGCCGGCCGCTTCCAGCACCTTCAGATGGCGCGAGATGGTCGGCTGTTTCAGCACGAAAGGTGCGCAAAGCTCGGCCACCGTCGCCTCGCCCTGCAGCAGCCGCGCCACGATGGCCAGCCGCGTCGGGTCGCCCAATGCCATGAAGACCTGATCGAGTGCCATTGCGCCCTCCGCTGCCAAATTGGTAGCTTATTCGCTATATAGACAATATGCTATGTTCAAGCGCCAGAAAAGGGGGCCGAAGCCCCCTTTGCCGTCGTCTCAGTGCACCCGCGCCTCGGCCGGGCGTTCGCGTCGGCTGGCCGAGATCCGGTCGCCGATGATCAGACCGTCCGGCCCGCCGGTGATCTTCACGGTCGATCCATCCAGGATGTCGCCCGCCAGCAGACCTTCGGCCAGCGGGTTTTGCAGATGGTTCTGGATCACCCGCTTCAGCGGCCGGGCGCCGAACACCGGGTCATAGCCTTCATCGGCCAGCCAGGCCTTGGCGCTGGCGTCCAGATCCAGCGTGATCTTGCGGGCCGCCAGGCGCTTTTCCAGACGCTTCAGCTGGATTTCCACGATCGCCGCCATGTCACGGCGCGTCAGCCGGTCAAAGATGATCGTCTCATCCAGGCGGTTCAGGAATTCGGGCCGGAAATGCGCCCGGACCGCCTCCATCACCTCGGCCCGCGCCGCGCTGGAATCGACCCCATCGGGCAATTCCGACAGGGCCCGCGCCCCAAGGTTGCTGGTCAGGATGATCAGCGTCTGCTTGAAGTCGACCGTCCGGCCCTGGCCATCGGTCAGCACCCCGTCATCCAGAACCTGCAACAGCACGTTGAACACGTCGGGGTGGGCCTTTTCCACCTCGTCGAACAGCACCACCTGATAGGGCCGGCGGCGCACGGCTTCGGTCAGCACCCCGCCTTCGTCATAGCCGACATAACCGGGCGGCGCACCGATCAGGCGGGCGACGGCGTGCTTTTCCATGAACTCCGACATGTCGATGCGGACCATCGCGCTGTCATCGTCAAACAGATATTCCGCCAGCGCCTTGGTCAGCTCGGTCTTGCCGACACCCGTCGGCCCCAGGAACAGGAAGCTGCCCAGCGGCCGGCCTTCGTCATTCAACCCGGCCCGCGCGCGGCGCACCGCATTCGAGACGGCAACCACCGCCGCCCGCTGCCCGATCACCCGTGCGCCCAGGGCCTCTTCCATCTTCAGCAGCTTCTCGCGCTCGCCCTCCAGCATCTTGGCGACGGGAATGCCCGTCCAGCGCTCGACAACTTCGGCGATCTGTTCGGGGCGCACCGCCTCGCCCACCAGGGCGTCGCCCTGCCGGGTCTCAGCCTCGCTCAGCGCCTTTTCCAGCGCCGGGATGCGGCCATATTGCAGCTCGCCGGCCTTGGCAAAGTTGCCCTCGCGCTTGGCGGTTTCCAGTTCGGCGCGGGCATGGTCCAGCTGGGCCTTCAGCTCGCGCGCCTTTTCCAGCGAGTCGCGTTCGGACTGCCACTTGGCGGTCATCTCGGCGGATTGCTGTTGCAGGTTGGACAGTTCCTTTTCCAGCTTGACCAGGCGGTCCTTGCTGGCGGGGTCGTCCTCTTTCTTCAGCGCCTCCGCCTCGATCTGCAATTGCAGGATCTGCCGATCCAGCGCGTCCAGTTCCTCGGGTTTGCTGTCCACTTCCATCCGCAACCGGCTGGCCGCTTCGTCCATCAGGTCGATGGCCTTGTCGGGCAGGAAGCGGTCGGTGATGTAGCGATGGCTCAGCGTTGCCGCCGCCACAAGGGCCGCGTCGGCGATCTTCACCCCGTGGTGCAGTTCATACTTTTCCTTGATGCCGCGCAGGATCGAGATCGTGTCCTCGACCGTGGGCTCGTTGACCATCACCGGCTGGAAGCGACGGGCCAGGGCCGCGTCCTTTTCCACATGCTTGCGATATTCATCCAGGGTGGTGGCACCCACGCAGTGCAGCTCACCCCGCGCCAGCGCCGGCTTGATCAGGTTGGCGGCATCCATCGCGCCATCGGCCTTGCCGGCACCGACCAGCGTGTGCATTTCGTCGATGAACAGGATGATCTGGCCGTCTGCGGCGGTGACCTCGTTGAGCACGGCTTTCAGCCGCTCCTCGAACTCGCCCCGATACTTTGCCCCGGCGATCAGCGCGCCCATGTCCAGCGCCATCAGCTTCTTGTTGCGCAGGCTCTCGGGCACGTCGCCGTTGACGATGCGCAGCGCCAGGCCCTCGGCAATCGCCGTCTTGCCCACGCCGGGCTCACCGATCAGCACCGGGTTGTTCTTGGTCCGGCGGCTGAGAACCTGCATGGTGCGGCGAATCTCGTCGTCGCGCCCGATGATCGGGTCGATCTTGCCACTTGCGGCGGCCTCGGTCAGGTCGCGGGCGTATTTCTTCAGTGCGTCATAGCCTTCCTCGGCATTGGCGGTGTCGGCCGTGCGGCCCTTCCGGATGTCGTTGATGGCCGAATTCAGGTTCTGCGCGGTGACGGCACCCGCATCCAGGGCCTTCTTCGCCTCGCCCGGAACCATGGCCAGCGCCATCAGGATGCGCTCGGCCGGCACGAAACTGTCGCCGGCCTTCTTGGCCAGCTTTTCCGCCTCGTCCAGAACCTTGACCAGGGCGGGGTCGGTGAAGGGCTGGGCATCGCCCGAGACCTTGGGCATCCGCGCCACGGCGGCATCCACCGCCTGCTGCACGCGCAGGGGCTCGCCCCCCGCACGGCGGATCAGGTTGGACGACAGGCCCTGCTCGTCATCCATCAGGGCTTTCAGCAGATGCTCGGGGGTCAGGCGTTGATGGCTTTCGCGCATCGCGATCGTCTGTGCAGCCTGAAGGAAGCCACGCGACCGCTCGGTGAATTTCTCCAAATTCATCGGGTATTCTCCTTTCGACAAGCGCCTCGCGATGCCCGAAAGCGGCTCATCGGTCCGGCCTTGAGCGTGAGGTGGGAGTGCGCGCCGGGCTTTGCAAGAGCCATCGGAAAATCCCGTGGAGGCGCGGAAAGTTGCCAATTGTCGCACCCGGTTTCGGCGGGACATCGCCCGGCGGAAAACCCCCAGTTGCGCGATGCGCCCAAGGCTGCCCAGTCTGGCGCCATGGCGCAGACCCTGCTTCCCCTGATCCACAAGGCCCGCGTCCAGGGTCTTACCGTCCACGTCGCCCGATCCGGCCTGTCGCTGGGCGATGAGGCATCGGCCGTGGCGCTGGAGGATGGAAGGGTCGGTATCCTGGCCCGCATCCACGCGCCGCTGCTGGGGCTGTTGCCGCTGCGCCGCAGCCGGCTGATCGGGCATTTCGGACCGAAGGCCAGTGCCCTGCTGATGCCCGAGCTTGACCGGGGCGAGGGGCTGCGCCTGCGCGTGGTGGGCGTCACCCCGGAATTCCTGGCTGGCCCCGGCGGCCCCGAGGTCCACGTCTCGGTCTGGGTGCGACCCTGACCGGCGGGTGGGGCTTCACCCGTCCGTCTGCTCAGCCCTTCTCGAACCGCACAAAGGCAAAGGCACTGGAATCCGGCGCCCAGCAGGGCACGTTGATCGTGCCCTGCCCGCCATTGAACTCCAGCACCCGCCGCCGGTTCCCACCCTCCGGATCCGCCAGCACCAGCGCCACCGGCAGATCGGCCGGATGGCCCAGCGTGCCCGGCGGATAGGCCAGATACAGCAGGTGCCGCCCATCGGGCGAGACATGCGGAAACCAGTTCACATGATTGTCGGCGAACAGCTTGCGCTGACCTGTGCCATCGGCGCCCATCACCCAGATCTGCGCGTGCCCGTCGCGGTCGCAGTTGTAATAGATGCGTGTGCCATCCGGGCTGAAATCGGGCCCGTCGCAATGACCCTCGCCCATGGTCAGCCGCGTTTCCGGGCCACCCGCCAGCGGCATCACATAGACGTCGATCACCTTGCGCTCGCCGCGGGCGGCAACATAGGCCAGCGTGCCCCCGTCCGGCGAAATCCCGTGCCACCAGCTGGGGCTGTCGGGCGAGATCCTGCGCGGCACGCCGCCGGTCGCCGGCACCAGGTAGATTTCGGAGCCCCGCCCGCCCGCATGAGACGAAAGGATGATCGTCCGCCCGTCCGGACTGATGCCGTGGTCATTGTTGCACTGCGCGATCGAGCCCAGGTCGATCCGGTCCAGCCGGGGCGCGTCCAGCGGCACACGAAACAGGTGGCCTTCCTGGTTCACCAGCAGCCAGTTGCCATCCGGCGACAAGTTCGGCGCTTCGAGCTCCTTGTCGGATTGCAGGACCACACGGGTCCGG
>JAKALB010000153.1 GCA_021813365.1 Pseudomonadota bacterium
AGGGCGCGGGGATGGTGGTGATCTCGGCCCGGATCGAGGAAGAGATCAGCCAGCTGGCCCCCGACGAGGCGCAGATGTTCCTGGAAGAGATGGGCCTGCATGAGGCCGGCCTCGACCGGCTGATCAAGGCCGGCTACGACCTGCTGGGCCTGCAGACCTATTTCACGGTCGGCCCCAAGGAGGCCCGGGCCTGGACGATCCCGAAGGGCACCCTGGCACCGCAGGCCGCCGGGGTGATCCACGGCGATTTCGAGAAGGGCTTCATCCGGGCCGAGACCATCGCATTCGCCGATTATGTCGCCGGAAATGGCGAGGCGGGGGCCAAGGAGGCGGGCAAGTTCCGGGTGGAAGGCAAGACCTATGAGGTCCAGGACGGCGACGTGCTGCACTTCCTGTTCCATGCGTGACAGGCCTGCCCCGGCACCGTTCCCACGCGTGAGGCATTTCATAACGCATTGATATTGAATGATTGCTGGAAATGAATTCAGGATTGGTTAACCATGATCCCGGCCGACGGCAGGCGCCGGAGCCGGATCGAACCCGGTCACGCTTGGCAAGGCAAGGCGGGCGTGGTTAACCTGAAATTCACCAGCGCAGGGCGATGGTGACGCGCGAGTCAGGCGGGAAGAGGAACTGGCCAGCGTGACCCTTCCGAAAGAGCCTGCTGCCGTGATCAAATCGGCATGGCTGAATCGGTAGATTTTGGGGAAGGAAATCAAATGGCGCGAGCGCCTGCTTTAAAAGGTCAAGCGTGGGTTACTCAGATTTTCGACGCACAGGCGGTGCGGAACGGCGGGGTTGTCCGCCGCAAGATCAGTTCCGTCGGAAGATTCGCGTCCGAGGCACTGTTGAAGGCTGAAGTGCAGCAGCGGGGCTTTCATATGGTCGTGAGCGGTGATCAGTATGTGATTCTCTGCAACACAGGCCGATTTGACCTACTCTGTTAGTCCTGACCTAGTTGTGTCCGAGTGGGCTATTTCCAATGACCGATGAAGACACGGGGCCTTCAGCCGCCGAACAATTTGCCTTCAGCCGGGCGCATGACCTATTTGCCGAATTGACTGAGAAAGAGGGCCTTCACGCGACCCATGTCGGAAGAGGCTTCCTTACGGCGGCTGTCTATGCGCTTTCAAAAGGCATGTCAGACGAAAAGATTGCCGAACTTCTGTATCAGTTTGCAGATGATCGGGCGGTAAGGGGCCGCTAGGTGTGAATTCTCAGGAGGCTGTTCACCCGAAGCGGGGTTAGGCTGTAATCGCCAAACTCCAGCCGAGGACTCCGCAGGATGAACAACCCGCACCAAGGTGCCCGTCTTAGTTCATTGGTTTTGCTTTACAGACACAATCATCTGAAGTTAAAGGAGTTGAGGGGTTTCTAAACAGATGACAAGGGGGGCGGTCTATGCTAGTGATCAAGGCGGTCATTCGAGCAATTGTTGGTATCGTGTTCGGCGTTGGATCGGCAGTCGCGCTTATGCCGGCATTTGCTGCCTTTACAAGCAAAGGCGACGCGACATCTCCTATTGTCATGCTGGTACTTGTCGCAATATGCGGACTGCTCGGCTACTTTGCACCAACGATGCGAAGAGCATTTGGTCGTGGTTTCCTCTTGCTTGGCGCGGCGGTTTTTGCTTTGCCAATTTCGGCCTTTCTGCTCTCAGGTCGGGCTGCCTCAGAGGTGGTTGGTGCGGCCGAAAAGGGAAGCGAGGCCACGGCGGTGATTGGTGCAGGCCTTGCAGGAGTGGCTGTCACCGGGGTCGCAACCTTCTTTGGCCTTATATTGGGGTCGATTCTGCTTCTTGTTGGTCTCATTTTGAGCCTTGGAGGGCGGCGTGAGGTCATAGTTGTCGAATCTACAAAGTAGAGTCAGGACTCGTTCTCGTTTCATAGCCAGAACATGACGGTTGCGGCGAGGGCGATGGCAGCGAGGAAGACCTTTGGGCATCTGTCGTATCGGGTGGCCACCCTTCGCCAGTCCTTCAGCCGCCCGAACATGATCTCGATCCTGTTGCGTCTCTTGTAGCGGCGCTTGTCATGCTTGATGGGCTTTGCGCGCGACTTCCGGCCCGGGATGCAGAGCTTTATCCCTTTGCCTTTCAACGTTTCCCTGAACCAGTCGGCGTCATAGCCCCGGTCGGCCAGCAGCCACTCCGCCTTTGGCAAACTGCCCAGCAGGGCCGCGGCACCGATGTAGTCACTGGCCTGGCCCGCAGTCATGAAGAAACGGATCGGGCGTCCAATCCAAGATATTTGGAGCGATATTCCGCCCCTAATGGGATCTGCCCAAGAACGCCTCGGCTACCCCACCCAGAAACCCGTGGCGCTGCTCGAGCGCATTCTCAACGCCTCCTCGAACCCCGGCGATGTGGTGCTCGACCCGTTCTGCGGCTGCGGCACCACGGTGCATGCGGCTCAAAAGATCGGTCGCGCCTGGATCGGCATCGACGTGACGCACCTCGCCATCGGGCTGATCGAAAAGCGGCTGCGCGATGCCTTTCCGGGGGTGGAGTTCAAGACGCATGGCACCCCGCAGGACATCGCCGGGGCGCGCGATCTGGCGGCGCGGGGGCAATACCACGAGTTCGAGAAATGGGCCCTCAGCCTCATCGATGCAAAGCCCGGCAACCTGAGCAAGAAAGGTGCCGACAAGGGCATCGACGGCAACCTGTGGTTCGGCGCGAAACACGAGGGCCGGGCGATTGTCTCGGTCAAGGCCGGCGATAATGTCGGCGTCAGCATGATCCGCGATCTGCGCGGGGTGATGGAACGCGAAGGGGCTCAGATCGGGGTTTTCCTGACCCTGACCGAGCCCTCGCGCCCGATGATCACCGAGGCGGCGGGCGCGGGGCAGTATGAAATGTCTGGGTTCGCTCCCGTGCCGCGCATTCAGATCGTGACCATCGAACAGGCGATGGCCCTGCGCGACCGGGCGGTGAAGCTGCCGGCGCGGCGGGAAGACGGCTTCAGGCGGGCGCCGAAGGAAGAGGACAACGGGCGTCAGAGGACCCTGGATCTTTAGCGACGCTTGCCGTCCTGGCCGCCGCGCCCTACACCTGCGGTCCGACGCGGGGGGTGGCATGTCGGTGACCGAAGTATTCCTGGGGGCGCTGGTTCTGATTCTGGCGCTGCCCTGGGCGGTCTGGCGCGGGCTGGGGCGGCCGAAATGGGCGCCTCTGGTTGTGGTCCAGATCCTGGTGGGCATCCTGCTGGGGCCCGGCATTCTGGGGCGGGCGGCGCCCGACTTTCATGCGGCGCTGTTCCAGCCGGGGGTCATGGCCGCGCTGAGCGGAGTGGCCTGGTGGGGGGTGATGCTGTTTGTCTGGGCCGCCGGGCTGGAGCTGGAGCTGGGCCAGGCCTGGGCCGAGCGGCGCGAGACGGGGATCGTGGCCGGGCTGGCGCTGGCGGTGCCGCTGGGGCTGGGCACGGCGGCGGCGGCGCTCTTGCTCTCGGGGCCCGGCTGGGTGGGCGAGGGGGCGGCGGTCTGGCAGGCCAGCCTGGGGATCGGCATGGCCTGCGCGGTGACGGCGCTGCCGATCCTGGTGCTGCTGCTGGAGGAACTGGGGATCCTGCGTCAGCCGCTGGGCCAGCGGGTGCTGCGCTTTGCCTCGCTGGACGATATCGCGATCTGGGGGGTTCTGGCGCTGATCCTGCTGGATTTTCAGCGGCTGGGGCGGCAGGCCGGCTTTGCGCTGGTGTTTGCCCTGGCCGCCTGGGGGATGCGGCACCTGATGCGCAGGATCGCGCCGCGCGATCGCCTGCCGGTGGCGCTGGTCTGGCTGGCGGCCAGCGCCTTTGGCGCGGATTGGTCCGGACTGCATTACATGGTGGGGGCGTTTCTGGCGGGCGCGGTGCTGGAGGCAGACTGGCTTGACCGGGCGCGGCTGGATGAGCTGCGCGCCGCTGTCCTGCAGGTGCTGATGCCGGTCTTCTTTCTCTGGACGGGTTTGCGCACCGGATGGGAGATGGGCGGGCTGGCCGTGCTGGGGGCCGCGGCGGTGCTGCTGGCGGTCTCGGTCGCGGGCAAGCTGCTGGGCGTGGCGCTGGCGGGCCGCTGGCTGGGCTGGAGGCCGGGCGAGGCCTGGGTGGTGGGCTGGCTGCTACAGACCAAGGCGCTGATCATGATCATCTTTGCGACGGTTCTGCTGGACCGGGGGGTGATCACCGGCGAAACCTTCACGGCGCTTCTGCTGATGGCGGTGGGCTCGACGATGCTGACGATGCCGGCCGTGGCGCGACGGATCGCGCGCTGACGATTCTGCCTTGCCCCCCGGCGCGGGCGTCTTTAAACGGGGCGGCGGAGACGTGGCCGAGTGGTCGAAGGCACACCCCTGCTAAGGGTGCAGACGGGGAACCGTCTCGAGGGTTCGAATCCCTTCGTCTCCGCCACATTCAGATACAGAATCCGTCCAGGGGCCCCGATCGGGGCCTTTTTCATTTTGTTTCGAAGGGAGTTGGCAGGGCTATCCGCCCTTCGGAGACTGGGCGCTTGACTCAAATCGGGTGTAAGCGAGGCGGTCAATCCGGACTCGGGCGTCAAGCGCGGCAAGCCGCCGAGCGATCAGGGCAATGTGTTTCGACATGAACCGGCTTTCCTCATGTCGTCTGCGCCTTCAGGTCAGGCAGACTCTCCATCACAGCGAGGGAACTTCCGAGGGGCAGGTCACGCCTGCCATGGACCTGCCGGACTACCCAGCCAGGCAGGTCTCACCGGTATGCGCACCGCCCCCGCAATGGAAATCCCGCCCGGGCTTTCGCTCGGGCGGGACGATTTCACAGGATTCAGAGCTCGACTTCCCAGGATTTGTAGGAAACCCGTGCCGAGGCCGGGGTGGCATCCGAAATCTTGCGGATATTGGCCCAGGTATGCTTGTAGTCCGGCAGGATCAGCTCGTTCACGCCCGCGTTCACGATGTTGCCCTGCGCCCCGTTCGGCGCCCCGAAGATCATGAAGGTCTCGTTGCGCCTGGCGGTTGGCTCGGGATAGGCCAGCGCCTGGGTTGCGCCCACATCGTTGAACACCTCGACCATGTCGCCGGCCTTGATACCGAGTTCGGCCATGTCGTCGGGGTTGATCTGGATGAACGGCACCGGGAAACGGTCCATGACGAACTCGTTGCCCTGATCTAGGAACCAGTTCTGCCAGTTCATGTTGGCGCGGCCGTTGTTGATCAGGAACCGGTGGTTCGCCTTCTGCTGGGCCTTGCCCGCAGCCTGCCAGCCCCGCCATTCGCCCATGCAGAACAGGGCCTTGCCGTCGTCGCGCCCGTGGCGGGTAAACACGCCGTCCTCGTAGAGACGGTTGGTTCCGACCAGCTTGCCATCGGCAAAGCCCACGACCGGCTCCAGAACCCCATCGGTTCCCATCGCGCGCAGGCGATCATAGGTCACTTCGGGGTTGCCCTTGTTGTAGCCGTCCATGAAGGCGTCTTCTTCAGTGGCCCAGTCATAGCCCTTGAACTGGTCGGCATACTCGTTTCGGCCCTCTTCGCGCAGGACGCGCTCCAGGGCCTGCGCGATTCCGGCTGCGATCAGGCAGTCGGGCTTGGCCGATCCGGGGCCATCCATGTACTTCTCTGTCAGCCGCAGCCGGCGCTCGCCGTTCATCGAGGTCAGGTTCATCTCGCCCGCCTCGACCGCTGGCAGAATGACATGCGCGGCCTGCCCGATCTGGCTGTGAATGATGTCCACATCCACCACGAACAGCCCGCCCGCTTCGATGGCGGCAACGATGGCGTCGACCATCTCCTCCCGGGTGGCCCCGGCACGGGCGTCCATGGCTTCCTTCACCATGTTGGAGCGGCGGTTGTAGACCCGCTTGAACTCCGAGGCGTTCAGCGTGGTCTTGAAGTGGTCGTTGGCCCAGATGTGGTGCACCTTGCCAGCGCCAGCGATGAGCAGCTGGTCGATGTAAGAGGCCGGGCGGCCCACATGTGCGTCGGACGGCCGATAGTAGCCCTCCTGGTGCCCGCCGAGACGGCAGCAACCGCCACCCTCGCGACCGACGTTGCCGGTGGCCAGCGCAATGTTCAACAGCGAGCCGATGGCACGGTAGTTGTCGTTGCCCCAGATGATGCCCTTTTCGTAGGCGGTCACGCACTTGCGACGGCTGCCATCATCCTTGGGCTTGGCAATCCACTCGGCGGCCTGGATGATCTGCGCTTCGGTCAGCCCGGTGGCGGCAGCCCCGTCGGCCAGGCTCATCTTGCAGGCGGCACGCGCTGCTTCGAAAGAGCCCAGCGCGGCCGGATGCGCGGTGTCGGCCGGAACCGCCACATCGCCCTGGAAGGTGGACTTTGCGATGAAGTCGGCATCGACCCAGCCCTGATCGGCGATGTAGGTGAACAGCGTGTTGTGCAGCGCCACGTCCGAGCCGGTGTTGATCTGCAGATGCAGCACGTTTTCCGCGCCTGCCACCTGTTCGCAGCTGTCGACCGTCACGGTGCGGCGCGGATCCGAGATGACGACCCTCGCCCCGTTCTGCATCCCCTTGACCATATGGTTGAGGAACAGGTTGGTCTGGGTTTCCATCGGGTTCGCACCGACGATGAAGATCGTGTCGGTGACTTCATAGTCGCCATAGTTGTAGTTCAGTTCGTCCACACCCATGTCGCGGCTGGAATGCACTTCCGACATATA
>JAKALB010000020.1 GCA_021813365.1 Pseudomonadota bacterium
GCGGCCTGATCTGTCCGGCGCAGGGGGTGGAGCGGCTGAAGCATTTCGTCAGCCGCGGCGCCTTCGACATCGAGGGTCTGGGCGCCAGGCAGATCGAGATGTTCTTCAACGATGCCGACTTGCCGGTGAAACAGCCGGCCGACATCTTCACCCTCGCGGCAAGAGACGCCGCCAACCCATTGCGCAAGCTGAAGAATCGCGATGGCTTCGGCGAAAGGTCCGTCGCCAACCTCTTTGCCGCGATCGAGGCGCGGCGCCAGATCACGCTGGATCGGCTGATCTATGCGCTGGGCATCCGGCACGTCGGCGAGGTCGCGGCGGGCATGATCGCCCGACATTACGGCACCTGGGAGGCGTTCGAAGCGGCGATGTCCCGTGCCCGGCCCGGCAATGCCGAATGGCTGGATCTGATCTCGATCGACGGGGTGGGGGATGTGCTGGCGCAAAGCCTGGTCGATGCCTTTGCCAATCCGGCCGAACGCGCCGCCATCGATGCCCTGGTCGCACAGCTGGTGATCCGGCCGGCTCCGGCCCGGGTCGCCGTGGCCAGCGAAATCGCCGGAAAGACCCTGGTCTTCACCGGCACCCTGGAGAGGATGGGAAGGGCCGAGGCCAAGGCAAGGGCCGAGGCGCTGGGAGCCAGGGTGGCCGGCAGCGTCAGCGCCAGGACCGACCTGGTGATTGCCGGGCCCGGCGCCGGTTCCAAGGCCAGAGAGGCCGAGCGCCTGGGTGTGAAGGTGATCGACGAGGACACCTGGATGACCCTGGCCGGCCTGGCATGAGCCGCCCCGAGATCCTGTTCCCGCTGTTTGCCGGGCTCGATACCCTGCCGGGGGTCGGGGCCAGGACGGCGAAGAATTTCGCGCCCCTGGGCGTGGAGCGGCCGCGGGATCTGCTGTTCCTGCTGCCTCATGCCGGGGTCGACCGCAGCCGCAGGGCCAGCATCCGCGACGTGGTGCCGCCTTGTGTGGTGACGGTCGAGGTCGAGGTGCTCGCGCATTTTCCACCCCGCCGCCAGGCGGGGCCCTACCGCGTAACCGTGCGCGACAAGTCATTGGAATTCCAGCTTGTCTTCTTTCATGCCCGCAGCGATTACCTGCAGGGTCTGCTGCCGACCGGGCAGCGCCGCGTCGTTTCCGGCAAGGTCGAGCTTTTCGATGGCGTGGCGCAGATGGTCCATCCCGATCATGTGCTGCGCCCCGAGGAGGCCGGCGATCTGCCGGCCTTCGAGCCGGTCTATCCGCTGACGGCGGGCGTCACGCAAAAGATCATCGCCCGGGCCGCCGCCGGGGCACTGGCCCGCTTGCCGGACCTTGCCGAATGGATCGACGCGCCGCTTCTCGCGCGCGAGGGCTGGCCGGGCTGGAAGGCAGCGTTGACCGCCGTCCATGCCCCGCAGGGGCCGGGCGATCTGGCACCCACCGCACCGGCCCGGGCGCGGCTGGCGTATGACGAGCTGTTCGCGCACCAGCTCACCCTCGCGCTGGCGCGCAAGGCCGCGCGGCGCGGCAAGGGGCGGGTCAGCCAGGGCACCGGAAGATTGCAGGCCAAGGTTCTGGAATCCCTGCCATATGCCCTGACAGGCGCTCAGAGCCGGGCGGTGGGCGAAATTGCGCTCGACATGCAGTCGCCGCTGCGGATGAGCCGCCTGCTGCAGGGCGATGTCGGCGCAGGCAAGACCGTCGTCGCCATGCTGGCCCTGCTGGTCGCGGTCGAGGCCGGCGGGCAGGGCGTGATGATGGCGCCGACCGAAATCCTTGCGCGCCAGCATATGGAGGCGCTGGCGCCGCTGGCCCGGGCGGCCGGTGTGCGGCTGGAGAGTCTGACCGGCCGTGACAAGGGCGCCGAGCGGGCGGCCAAGCTGGCCGATCTGGCGGCGGGGCGGATCGACATCCTTCTGGGCACCCATGCGGTGTTTCAGAAGGACGTGGTGTTTCACGACTTGCGCCTGGCGGTGGTGGACGAACAGCACCGCTTTGGCGTGGCGCAGCGCATGGAGCTCGGGGCCAAGGGTCGGGCAGCGGATGTGCTGGTGATGACGGCAACGCCCATTCCGCGCAGTCTGGCGCTGGCCAGCTATGGCGACATGGATGTCTCGGTGCTGGACGAGAAACCGCCGGGGCGCAAGCCGATCCGCACCGTGCTGGTCAGCGACCAGCGCATCGACGAGGTCGTGGGCCATCTGGCCCATGCCGTGGCCGAGGGGCGGCAGGCCTATTGGGTCTGCCCGCTGGTCGAAGACTCCGAGCTGGTCGATCACGCCAGCGCCGAGGCGCGCTTTGCCATGCTGCGCGCCGCTTTGGGTGATCGTGTGGGGCTGGTGCATGGCCAGATGCCACCGGCCGAAAAGGACGAGGCCATGGCCCGGTTCGTGGCGGGCGAGACGCAGGTTCTGGTGGCCACCACGGTGATCGAAGTCGGGGTGAACGTGCCCAATGCCTCGATCATGGTGATCGAACGCGCCGAGATCTTCGGTCTGGCGCAGTTGCACCAGTTGCGCGGCCGGGTCGGGCGCGGGGCGGCGGAATCGACCTGCCTTCTGCTCTATGGCGCGCCCCTGTCCGAGGCCGCAGAGCGGCGGCTGAAGGTGATCCGCGACACCGAGGACGGCTTTCGCATCGCCGAAGAGGATCTGGCGATGCGTGGTGCGGGCGATCTGATCGGCACGGCGCAATCCGGCCTGCCGCGGTTCCGCATGGCCGATCTGGAACGCCAGGCCGGTCTGATGGCAATCGCCCAGACCGATGCGCGGCGGTTGCTGGCCGACGACCCCGATCTGACCGGCGCAAGGGGTCGTGCGGCCCGGGTGCTGTTGTGGCTGCTGGATCAGGACCGGGCGATCAAGCTCCTGTCGGTCGGGTGAGGCCCCGCCAAATCCGGCGAATGTTCGCATAAAGTTCTTGACGGCTTGGATGGTTCATGAGAACAATCTGGCAACTCAAGGCAGGAGGTTCGCATGACCAGGCTGAAGTTGATCCGCGGCACGCCGCAGTTCCAGCATCTGGAAGATGTGCTTGGCGCCCTTGCCCTGTTCGTGATGCTGTTTGCCGGGCTCACGCTGACCGGCACCGCCTGACTGTTTGCCTGACGTCTGTCCCTTGCGGTCGGGGCCTGTCCCTTGCGCCCCCGGCCGAGCCAGACCAACTGCCGCCGTTCCCGATCGGGGACGGCGGCCTTTTCATTCGGAGCCTGGGCTGAAACGGTCCGGGTGTGCGCTTCCGGATGCGGGCTGGCAATGCCGGCAGGACCGGGCAGCGGGTGCTGCGGGCAGGGGGCGGGTCAGGCCAGTTGGGCCATGGCCTCGCAGGTGGCTTCCAGCGCCAGCAGGATCGAGGCGTGGCGGTTGCGGTAGTCCCGCGCCGCTTGCAGCACCGCATAGCCCTCGAAGGGCGCGGCCGGCACCGGGCCGCCTGCCGTCAGCATGGCCTTCAGCTGGTCACGCGCCTGTTCCAGTTCGGCCCGGCTGCGGCCGATGACCACCTCGCCCAGGATCGCGGCCGAGGCCTGTCCCAGCGCGCAGGCCTTCACGTCCTGGGCGAATTCCTGCACGCGGCCATCCTGCACCGCCAGATCCACCGTCACCGTCGATCCGCACAGCGGCGAGCGGCGCCGGGCCGTCGCCTGGGGCGCGGGCAGGCGGCCCAGATGCGGAATGTCGGCTGCCAGCGCCAGGATGCGCCGGGAATAGAGTGAGACGAGGTCGGTGTCGCTCATGCCCATGGCCTTTCAGGGGGACTGATTCTAGATAGGCGGGATTGCCGATGAAGCCAAGGAGGCGCACTTGCCGTTTGATCCCGCAACTCTGCGCTACGATGCCAATGGGCTGATCCCCTGCATCGCTCAGGACCATCAGTCGGGTGAGGTGCTGATGTTCGCCTGGATGAACGCCGAAAGCGTCAAGGCCACGCTGGCCAGTGGCCAGGTCACCTATTGGTCGCGGTCGCGTGGCGAATTGTGGATCAAGGGCCTGACCTCGGGCCATGCGCAGCACCTGGTCGAGCTGCGCATCGACTGCGATCGCGATTGCCTGCTGGCGCTGGTGCGGCAGACCGGGCCGGCCTGCCACACCAACCGGCGCAGCTGCTTTTACACGGCGGTGCGCGGCGATGCCGAAGTCGAGCTTCTGCGCCCCGAGCCGTGGGCCGCAGGCTGAGCCCGCCGTATCGGCCAGCCCGGCCGCGGCAGGGGTTGCGGATCCACGGCATCCTGGCGCAACAGGCAGGTCTGCAGGAACGCCGCGCGCCCCTGCAGGCGGGCCAACTCGGCACGAAGTTCGGCCAGCGCGGCCTCCGCCTCGAAACGGGTCATCGAATCCTCCATCCTGCTGATGGGCCCAGAGTAGCGCAGCGCGGTTAACGGAGCCTTGCGCGCCGAACCGTCTCACCCCCCTTGCCGGGGCCGGCCGGCGGGGCTACCGAGGCGGAGGAGAACGCGCAATGGACGACAACCGGATACCGGCCTGGGTGGATGGACGGCTTCAGCCGCTGGACAAGCTGGCGGTGCATCACCGCGGCCTGCGCCATCCGGCGGTCTCGGTGTTTCTCGAGGTCGACGGCCAGTTCCTGTGGCAGCAGCGGGCGGCGGGCAAATACCATTCGGGCCTGCTGTGGGCCAATACCTGCTGCACCCATGCGGCCTGGGGCGAGGCGGCGCTGGATTGCGCGCATCGCCGGCTGAAGGAAGAACTCGGCATCCCCAGGGTCGATGTGACCAGCCTGGGCCGGGTGGAATACCGCGCCGATGTCGGCAATGGCATGGTGGAGCATGAGGTGGTCGATGTCTTTCTGGCGCGCACGGCGCGGCGCCCCCGCCTGACCCCGAACCCCGCCGAAGTCGCCGCCACCCGCTGGGCCAGCCTGGACGAGATCGACGCGCTGATCGCCCAGGGCCCCGAACGCTTCACCGCCTGGCTGAAGCTGTATCTGACCGACCACCGTGCCGAACTTTTCGGCACGAATGCGCCACCGCGCCAGCGCCCGACCCCGCGCCCGCCGCCACAGCCCTGAGCCCGTTGCCCCCGTCCGGGCTTTGTGGCATGTCCTAGGCCAGCCCAGCAATCGAGAGTCCCCGATGAGCGATTTCTCCACCCGCCGCGTGACCATGGTCGACACCCAGGTGCGACCGTCGGACGTGACGAAATTCCCGGTCATCGCCGCCATGCTGCACGTGCCGCGCGAAGAGTTCGTGCCGGCCGCGGCCCGCGAGGCGGCCTATGCCGGGCAGAATCTGACCATCGCGCCCGGCCGTGTCGTGCTGGAGCCGCGCAGCCTGGCCAAGCTGCTGGATGGGCTGGACATTCAGCCCGACGAGTCGGTGCTGGTGGTGGGGGCGGGCCTGGGCTATGGCGCGGCGCTGGTGTCGCAACTGGCCGGCAGCGTCGTGGCGGTCGAGGAGGACGCGCATCTGGCCGCCGAAGCCGCACGCCGGCTGGGCGGGCTGGACCGTGGTGCCAGGGTCGAGCTGACGATCGGCGCGCTGGCCATGGGGGCGCCGGAACGTGCGCCCTATGACGTGATCCTTGTCGAGGGCGGCGTCGAAGAGGTGCCCGACGCCCTGATCGCGCAACTGGCCGAAGGCGGCCGGATCGGAGCGATCTTCATGACGGGCGAGCTGGGCGTCGCGCGCATCGGCCACAAGCGCGATGGCGCGGTCAGCTGGCGTTTCGCCTTCAATGCGACGGCGCCGGTGCTGCCGGGTTTTGCCGCCAGGAAAAGCTTCGCCCTGTAAGGGGGCCAGGTCTTGTGCCCGGTCCGGGCGGTCGGGCTGCGGACGGAAACGGTGATGGATCGGAGTGGGACGATGCGGTTCGGGGTATATGGTCTGGCGATCGGCGCCATCGTGATGCAGATGGCGGCGGCCCAGGCCGAAACCTTCGCCGATGCGCTGGCCTCGGCCTACCGGAACTCGAACCTTCTGGCGCAACGCCAGGCGACCCTGCGCGCGGCTGATGAGGATGCCGCGGTGGCGGTGGCCAGGCTGCGGCCGGTGGTGCAGTTCATCACCACGGCGGCATCCAGCTATTCGAACTCGATCCCCTCCTCCCGTGCCGGCTGGGGCGGTTCGTTCTCGCTGACCCCGCAGTTGCAGGCCTCGATGACGCTCCTCGACTTCGGCCGCGGCGCCAAGGCGGTCGAGATCCAGAAGGAAGTCGTGCTGTCCACCGAGGCATCGCTGACCGGGGTCGAGCAGACCGTGCTTCTGTCGGCGGCGCAGGCCTATGTGAATGTCCTGCTGCAGCAGGAAATGGTCGGCATGCAGCAATCCAACGTCCGGGTGCTGACCGAGGAATTGCGCGCCGCGAAAGATCGCTTCGACGTGGGCGAAGTCACCAGGACCGATGTCAGCCAGGCCGAGGCACAGCTGGCCGCGGCCAAGGCGCAGCTCGCCGCATCGGAAGGGCAGCTTGCCCTGATGCGCGAGGCCTACAAGGCCACCGTCGGGCATTACCCCAGCAACCTGGCGCCCCTGCCAAAGGCACCGCAACTGCCGAAATCGCTGGTCGAGGCACAATCGATCGCCAGCCGGACCCATCCCGACATCCTTGCCGCCCAGCACCAGTCACGCGCCGCCGATCTGGGTGTCGAGGCGGCACGACTGGAATTCATGCCGACCGTGAAGGGCACGGTGGGGGCCTCGGTGTCGCGGAGCTATTCGGATTTCGGCACCAATATCGACAATTCGGTGAACCATTTCTCGACCGGCGACAACCTCTTTGCCCAGGTCCAGCTGACTCAGACCCTCTACGCGGGCGGCCAGATTTCTGCCAATTATCGCAAGGCTCTGAACAACCAGGATGCGGCCAGGGCCGGATTGCAGCAGACGGCGGTCATGGCCGCACAGAACGTCGGCAACGCCTGGGCGCAGTTGTCCGTCGCGGCGGCTTCGATCGCGGCCGGTGATCAGCAGATCGCGGCGGCCCAGGCGGCTCTGGATGGGGTCAAGGAAGAAGCCGCCGTCGGTTCGCGCACCACGCTGGATGTGCTCAACGCCGAACAGGCGCTGCTTGGCGCCAGGGCGTCGCGGGCGCAGGCGCTGGCCAATCTGTATATCGGGGAATATTCCCTGCTGGCAACCATGGGCCTGATGACGGCCGAGCACCTGCGCCTGGGCGTGCCGACTTATGATCCGGCGGCCTATTACGATGCCGTCAAGTCGGCGCCGGCGACATCGGTGCAGGGCGCCAGACTGGACAAGATCCTCAAGCTGATGGGCCGCGACTGACCCCGGCCCGGGCCTCCGTCGCCGTCGCCCCCGCAGCGGAATTGACGGTTCCTTCATCAGTCCCGACACCGAATCTTGTGTCACAGGCCGCTTGCGGCTACAGTTTCGGGGCACATGTAGGGAGCAGCCATGTCCGAACCGATGAGTTCGATCGAGATCGAGGATGTTCTCAGCTCCATCCGGCGTCTGGTGTCCGATGACCGTGGTCCCTTCGCGCGCGACCCCGGGCCCGAGCCGGCAGCCGCAACTTCCCGGCCGGCCGAACCGCCCCGGCTGCTGCTGACCCCGGCGCTGCGCGTCGTGCGCAGGCCTGCCCCCGAGGACGAGATCTGGGAAGAGGAGGCCGACGCGATTGCGCAGCCCCTGGCCCCGCTGGACTGGACCTTGCCCGAGACCCGGGCCCCTTCATCGCCTGACCCCGCCTCCGCCGCGCCGCTGATCCTGACCCGGCCGCAGCCCGGCGCCTCTGCGCACCGCTTCACCCTGACCGCGGTGCCGTCCTCGACCTTTGAAGAGGAAAGTCTGGACATCCCGCTGCCGGTGCCGCCGCTGGACCTGCCGCCCGAACCTTCCGCCGCACTGCCAGAGGGCGCGCCAGAGGAAGCGTCGCCCGACCCGGCCGGGGATCCCGGGCTTCACACCCCTGGCGCAGCCGCGGCCTGGGCGCAGCCCGTCGATCAATTCGATCCGACGGACCGAATCGCCCCGGAACAGATGGCGCCAGAGCAGGGCGATGCGGTTCCGTCGCCTGACGAGGCTTGGGCCGACCGCGCCGCGGCCGAGGCGATCGCTGACATCGAGGCCGCCGGACCCACCGGAGCCGATCCCTCTCTGCCGCCGCACGACTTCGAAGCCGATTTCGACCCGGCCGAGGCGGCCGACGACATCACCTATGACGAAGAACTGCTGCGCGATCTGGTCCGCGACATCATCCGAGAGGAACTGGCCGGACATCTGGGTGAAAAGATCACCCGCAACGTCCGCAAGCTGGTCCGCGCCGAGATTGCCCAGGCACTGGCCGTGCGCGAGTTGAGCTGAGCGCCGTCCATTCGAGCGCGAACCCCACCCGGCCAACAGCCAGACGCGCCCCCAAGTTGCGTTTGGCGGGCGCGTCCGGCAGGGGTGTTCTCAGGGGTGTTCTCGGCAGCCGTCCGCTCAGGCGGCTTCGGCATCCAGCTCCAGCGCATGACGGCGCTCGCTCTCCTCGCGCGACAGCGCCACCGAAGTCCGCACGCCCTTGGCCACGAAATCCATCAGGCCCTTCACCACGCGCTCGTTCGGGTCGATGCCGGCGCAAGACAGCACCTCACGGCCATCACGCGACCGCGCCCAGCGGGCGATCTGATCCGGGCCATTGCCGTATTTCTTGTCGTCTGCGATCGCATCGTCCAGGGCGGCCAGAACCACCGCGGCAAAAAGCTTGCGTGCGCGCTGACCCTGCTCGAAGTTGAACGCCGTGTTGTCCACGATTTCGGCCATCTTGTTCCTGCTTCACTCTCTGGCGCTTCACGTCCGGCGCTTGTATCCGCTTTGTGACGATTCGGCGTCTCATCTTTGGAATGACAGCCATGCGATCCACGCATGGCTCGTCGGCCGGACCACTGCATCTTGAGGAACGTGGCCCGTCCATCCCGCGACATTTAGAGCATTCCACGGATGCTTCAAGCTTTGCACGATTTATCGTCATGTTTTTTCAGGCTCCGTCCGGGGTTTTGCGGCATGGCCTCTTGCACATCCGGCGGTCTCGTGCCTCAGCTCTGGCAAAACGGGGGCAGGCATGACGGAATTGCATATCCCGCAAGAGCTGCTGATCGCTGCGCTGCGGGCAGCGGCGAAATCCGCGATCCTGCCGCGGTTTCGGGCGCTGAACGCGGGCGAAATCGCCGAGAAGTCGGGGCCCAACGATCTGGTGACCGTCGCCGATACCGAGGCCGAGGCGGCCATCATCGCTGCGCTTGCGCAGCATTGGCCCGCGGCCACGGTCCTGGGCGAAGAATCGGCGGCGCGCGACCCCGGCTTGCGCGCAGCCATGGCGGTGGCCGATCCGGCGGTCATCCTGGACCCGGTCGACGGCACCTGGAATTTCGCCCGCGGCCTGTCGATCTTTGGCATGCTTCTGGCCGTGGTCCGCGCCGGGCGCCCGGTCTGGGGGGTGATCTATGATCCGGTCTGGGATCACTGGATCGAAAGCGATGGCAAGACCACCCATCTCGTCTCGGGCGCCCGCCACCGGCTGGCCACGTCGCGCGAGACCCGGGTCGAGCGCCTGACCGGCTTTGTCCCGCAGGGCCTGTTTAGCACAGACAGGCGTCGCGTGGCGGCCACGGCGGGGCTGGATTATGCGCGCGTCACCAGCCTGCGCTGCGCTGCGCATGAATACTGGCTGCTGGCGCAGGGCCATGTCGATTTCGCCCTGTCCGGCCCCACGCCGCACCCCTGGGATCACGCGGCCGGGGTTCTGGCCGTGCAGGGCGCCGGCGGCGTGGCACGGTTTCTGGACGGAGCGCCCTATGACCTACACCGCCGGAACGGCGTTCTGCTGGCCGCCGGCAACCAGGCCGTCTGGGAGCGCGTGGCACGGGATTTCGCGGCGCTGGCCTGAGTGGCGCTGGCCTGAGTGGCGCTGGCCTGAGTGGCGCTGGCCTGAGTGGTGCTGACCTGAGTGGCGCTGACCCTGGGCACGGTCACTCCGCTGAGGACTTCCCCGCGTCCGACCTGTCCCCGGATGGCCCGCCCCCCGTCGCCTGCGGCGGCTCTGCCGGCGGGGCAGGGGGTGGGGCAGGGGGCGGGATGCGGCGAATGCGCGCCGCTCCGGCCCGCATGTCGCCCTGGGCCTGATCCAGTCGCAGGTGCGCCAGCGCGCGGGTGCCCGACTGGGTGAACAGCCGTCCGACGTCGCGCCCTTCGGCCAGGATGGGGGTGCCGACCGGCGCTGCGCCCTCGATTGCGACCACGGTCAGGCCCTTGCGCAACTCGGTCTTGTGCTTCATGCGCGCGGTGACTTCCTGGCCGACATAGCAGCCTTTCCTGAAGTTCACGCCGTGCAGCGCCTCGAATCCGGCTTCGAGGATGAACGTTTCCTCCGGGATCAGTTCCACGCCGCTTTCCGGAATGGCATGGGCCACGCGGATCGCATCCCAGTCCACCTCAGCCTCCGGTCCGGCCGCCCCATAGGCCCGCCAGCCCAGCGCCGGGTGGCGCGGATCGGGCAGGGCTCCGGGCGGCGCCGCGCCCAGACCCCGGATCACGCTCAGCGCCAGCGGCGCGATCTGCACATCGGCCCGCAGGCGATACATCGACAACCGCTTCACCGTGGCTTCGGCCAGGCCCGAGGGCAGGTCCAGCACCAGGTCGCTGCCGGTGTTCACCACAAAGAAATCGGCCAGATACTTGCCCTGCGGCGTCAGAAGCGCCGTCCACACGATGCCCGGTCCCTTGCCCAGGGGCAGCACGTCATTGGTCACGAGCCCCTGCAGAAAGGCCAGGACATCCTTGCCGGTCAGGCGATACAGGCTGCGCGCATTCATGGGGGCAATATAGCCGGTCTGGCGGCGGCGGAAAGGTCAGCCACGCATCTGCAGGCGGTGCAGTTCGGCATAAAGCCCGCCCCTGGCCAGCAGTTCGTCGTGCCGGCCCTGTTCCACCACGCGGCCCTGATCCAGCACGATGATCTTGTCGGCATTGCGCACGGTCGACAGGCGATGCGCGATGACCAGCGTCGTCCGCCCCGCCGACAGCCGCGCCAGCGCCTCGGTCACCACCGATTCGGATTGCGCATCCAGCGCCGAGGTGGCCTCGTCCAGCAACAGCACCCGGGCCCGCCGCAGGATGGCGCGCGCGATCGCCACCCGCTGGCGCTGCCCGCCCGACAGGGCCGAGCCCCGCGGGCCGACCTGGGTCTGGCGGCCCTGCGGCAGGGTTTCCACGAAATCCGCCCGCGCCTCGGCCAGGGCCCGGGTCATGTCGGCCTCGGTCACATCTCCCGCGCCCAGCCGCAGGTTCCAGTCGACCGTGGCGTCGAACAGCGCCGAGTCCTGGCTGACCACGGCAAAGACAGCGCGCAGCGCCGCCAGGTCCAGACTGGTCAGGGCCGTGCCGTTCAGCGTGACCCGGCCCTCGGTCGGGTCGGCCAGGCGGGTCAGCAGATGAAAGATCGTGGATTTTCCCGCGCCCGACGGTCCGACCAGCGCGGTCACTTCTCCCGGCTCGGCGGTAAAGCTGACGCCGTTCAGCACCGCGGCCTCGCCATAGCCGAACCGGACATCCTCCAGCGCCAGCCGCACCGGGCCGTCCGGCACCGGCAGGGCGGGCCGGGGCGAGGTGATCTTCGGCTCCATGTCCAGCAGGCTGCGCATCCGCTCCAGCGAGGCGCGGGCCTGCGACCAGCCCCCCGAGACGCTGCCCAGCCGCCGCAGCGGTTCAAAGACCAGCGCCATGGCGGTGAAAAAGCTCATGAACTGGCCCAGCGTCTTGCTGCCGGTGATGATCTGCGCGCCGCCATACAGCATGACCCCGGCAAAACCCAGGGCCGCCACCAGGTCGATCAGGGCGGGAATGGCGGCGGCGGCGGCGTCGCTGCGGAACTGGGCGCGCAGGTAATCGCCCAGCGCGGCACGATAGCGCGCAACGTCCTGCTCCTCGGTCCCGGTCAGTTTCAGCGTCTGCTGGCCGTGAAAGCTTTCATCCAGACGCACCGACAGCGTCGCGGCATGCAGCCGCGCCGCCCGCGCACTGCGACGGACCCGGCTCTGCAACCGCAAGAGCGGCCAGGCCAGCAGCGGCACGCCCACCACGGCAATCGCCGTCCAGCGCCAGTCGGTCGCCACGGCCACCGCCAGCAGCGACAAGAGCGCCACCGTATCGCGTCCCAGCGCCACGACGATGGGCGGCCAGAGCGCCTTCAGTTGCTGGTTGTCGCCGCGCAGCCGCTCGATCAGCTGCCCCGGCGGATGGGTCTGGTGAAAGGCCAGGTCCAGGCGCAGAACATGGGCCAGCATCCGCTCCTGCATCTGGGCCGACACACGTTCGGCCAGCCGGGCCATGATGACCCGGTGCGAAAAACCGGCCAGCGCGCGCAGACCGAAGACCGCCGCAACCGAGACCGCGACCATGACCACCGAAGCCATGGTGCCGCCCGGATGGATCAGGTCGAACATCGGCCGCACCAGATAGGATAGCGCGCCCATCGCCGCGCCCTCGATGGCCATCAGCGCCAATGCCAGGGCCAGAAGCCCGGCGCGCGGGCGCAGGAAGTCCTGCCACAGCCATCGAAGATGCCGCCCTGCGGCTTTGGGTTCCATGGACCGGCCTTCATTCGGGCGCCCGGGGTCGGGCAGATCGTGCCGACAGCATAGAACGCCCCGACGCTGCCGCGAATAGCGGTTTGCCCGTCTCGGTTCAAGCGCGCCCCGTTGACCTGACCCGGCGCGCCCCTTAGCCATGAGCCCTCAGGAGATTTGCCATGACCCTTGCCCAAGGCCGCCCCTATGCCGCCATTCCCGGCCCTTCGGTCCTGCCTGACCGCGTGCTGCGCGCCATGCAGCGACCGGCGCCCAACATCTATGAAGGCGAGATCGTCGAGCTCAGCGCCACGCTTTGGCCCGATCTGCGGGCGCTGGCCGGGACAAAGGGCCATGTGGCCGCCTATGTCTGCAACGGCCACGGTCTGTGGGAGGCGACGACCGCCAACCTGTTCTCGCGCGGTGACGCGGTGCTGGTGCTGGCCTCGGGCCGGTTCGGTCTGGCCTGGGCCGGGCATCTGCGCGCGATGGGTGTGGCGGTGCAGCTGATGGATTGCGGCATCTCGTCGAACCCCGACTGGGCGGCGCTGGAACAGCGCCTGCGCGACGACAGGGCCCGCACGATCCGTGCCGTGCTGACCACCCATGTCGACACGGCCTCGTCGGTCAAGACCGACATCCCCCGCCTGCGCCAGGCGCTGGATGCGGCGGGGCACCCGGCCTTGCTGGGGGTGGATTGCATCGCGTCCATGGGGTGCGATGTATTCCGCATGGATGACTGGGGTGTCGATTTCGCCTTTGCCGCCAGCCAGAAGGGCCTGATGACCCCGGCCGGCATGGGGTTTGTCTGGTTCAACGCCCGGGCCGAGGCGGCGGGCCAGCAGGCCGATCTGCGCACGCCCTACTGGGCCTGGGGCCCACGGGCCCATGCCACCGAGTTCTGGCAATTGTGGCATGGCACCGTGCCCACCCACCACGTCTATGCCCTGCGCGAGGCGCTGGACATGATCGGCGAGGAAGGCCTGCCTGCGATCTGGCGCCGCCATGCCATCCTGGCCCGCAGCGTCTGGGCCGCCTTCGAGGCCTGGGGCGCGGGCAATCCCCGCATCCGGCTCAATGTGCCCGATCCCGGCCACCGCGCCCATGCCGTGACCGCCGCCCGGATCGGCGCGCCCGATGGCGCGCGGCTGCGTGCCTGGGTCGAGGCCGAGACCGGCGTCACGCTGGGCGTCGGCCTGGGCATGGAATCGCCCGAGGATCCGCAGGCCTCCGGCTTTCTGCGGGTGGCGCATATGGGCCATGTGAATGCGCACATGACGCTGGGTGCCCTGGCGGCGATGCAGGCGGGCCTGGAGGCGCTGGGCATCCCGCATGGTCCGGGCGCGATGGCGGCGGCCACGCGGGTGGTGGCGCAGGCCTGAACCCGGCCGGCCCAGCGCGGGCCCAGCGCCGATCGGGTGTGGCAGGCATGGCCGGCGGAGTTTCCGCAAACCCCGCACTGCGCCTTCGCACCGCGCATTCCAGGCATTCCAGGGCTCCGGCCCGATTTCTTCGGGGGGATCGGCGCTCGCCCCGATCAGTCCCGCGGTGCGGGGGTCAGTTCGGTGATCCCCACCGCCGCCGCCCTGGCCAGTTCGGGGTCCAGGCTCATCGGGATATATTCGCCGCGCCGCCACATCTCGCTCAGGTCGTCGTAATAGCGGCTCAGCGGATGGCCGGACTGGCCCGTCGCGGTGATGAAGACCGAGCTGTCGGGATCGGCAAAGTCATAGACCCCGCGGTAGCCGCCGCCCTGCACGTTTTCGTAAGGATTGGTGCCGCTGCCCCGGGTCAGGCCGCGCATCAGCGTGTTGTCGCCGCCGCTGGTGGATTGCCGGATGTTGACGAAATATTTCAGCACCGGCACTTCGCCCAGCACCGGGTGATTGTGTGCCGCCTCATGCGCATCGCCCCAGCGCCAGCTTTCCAGGTTGGGGCCCCAGGCCGCCTCAAGTTGCAGCAGTGCATCATCCAGCGCGATCCGGGCGATGTCGGTGCAGCTTTCGACCGCCGCCGACTGGATCACGTCGCACCAGACGCTGGCGCCATCGACGTTCTTGTAGACCCGCTCGATGAACACCGGATCGACATGGGTCAGCTTGTCGGCCAGGGGGCCGACCTCGTCCCGGATCAGCCGGTCCTGCAACGCGCGCAGCCAGGCTTCGGCAATCAGCGGTTCGGGCAGGTGTTCGTTTTCCTCGCCGTTCCAGGCGGCCAGCAGCTTCAACGCCTGCTGGCGCAGCGCTTCGGGCGTGCCGGCAGGGGCGGGTTCGCCGGTGAACCACAGATCCTTGCCGATCAGCGGCAGCAAGTTGCGCACCGTGGGCGAAACCGTGTCGAGCTGGGCCTCGATGAAGCTTTCGCGGGTGTGCACCTCGCGGTTCTTCATCAGCGCCAGCCAGCGCTGGATGCGCTGCGTGTCGCCCCAGTCGAAGCTGACGTGATCGGGGAAGGGGCGGTCGACCAGCTTGTTGTTGGTGTTGCCCAGGATGCCGCTGGCGGGATTGATGTCGCGCGGGTTGTCGGCATAGGGCAGGGTGCCGATCCAGCGGTTCCTGCCCTCCCAGCCGGGCGCCGGCATGCGGCCCTGCGTGGCATGGGCCGGGTCGCGGCGCGGCATGGCGCCGATCATCTGCAGGGCGATGCCGTTCTGGTCGGCCAGCATCAGGTTCTGGCTGGGGGCGACAAAGGGCGCGGCGGCGGCCAGCGCCTCCTGCACCGATCCGGCGCGCATGATGCCCATGGCCGCCGACATCGACGGGTCGTGATCGTTCAGCGCCGTCCATTCCAGCGCGGGCACCGTGCCCGCGGGCGTGACCGAGCCCAGCTCAAACTGGCTGCCGGTCAGGATCGGTCCGGATTCCGACCAGCGTTGCGTGATGGTCAGCGGCGCCTGCCCCTTGATCTCGATGATGGTGCGGCGGCTGGTGAAATCCCTGGGGCCGGCGGGGGTCAGATACTGTTCGGGATTGTCGGGGTTCACCTTCTCCATCACGACATCCTGGTCATCCAGATAGGATGAGGTCAGCCCCCAGCCCAGCTTCTCGCTGCGCCCCACCAGCACCAGCGGCATTCCCGGGATAGTTCCGCCGATCACCCCGCCCGAGGCCAGTTGCAGCCGCGCCAGATACCAGATGGTCGGTGCCGAAAACGGCAGGTGCGGGTCATTGGCCAAGAGCGAACCGCCCGCGGCCGAACGCGCCGGCGCCGCCGCCCAGGCGTTCGAGGCCGCGCCGAATTCGACGCCCGGCACCGGGTTCAGAGGATCGTCTGCCGCCGCTGATGCGCGACCGGTCCTGCCGGGCAGGGGGGCGGGCAGGGGGCCAGGCATCAGCTGGGCATAGGAGGGCAGCGCCATCACCGGCTGGCCCGGATCATCGGGCAGGATATCCTTCAGCCGGGCGGGCGACAGGATCGTGGACATCTGCGCCCGCAGCACCTCGCCTTGCAGCTGATGCGTGCGCTGCAGGGCAAGCAGCTTCAGGATGGCGATGGAATCCGCCGGAGCCCAGGCGTCGATCTGGTTGGAAAACAGCCAGAACTCGGGCGCCCCACGCCCGCGCGCGCCCGAGTTGATCTGCCCGATCCAGGCATTCACCCCGTCGGAATAGGCCTGCAGCGCCGCCCGGGTGTAGTCGTCCTGCGCGTCGACAGAGCCCAGGGCCTGGGTGTAAAGGTCCAGCCGCCGGATCAGCTCGTCCGTGGCCAGCGTCCTGGCCCCGAACACCTCCGACAGCCGGCCCTGCGCCGTGCGCCGCAGCATCGTCATCTGCCACAGCCGATCCTGCGCATGCACGAAGCCCAGCGCGTAGTAGGCATCCGCATCGGTCGCGGCAAAGATATGCGGCACGTTGTTGTTGTTGCGCACGATCTCGACCGGTCGGGACAACCCGGCCAGGGTGAAATCCTCATTGTAATCGGGCAGCGAGCGCGTCAGGAACCAATAGAAAACCACGAGCGTCACGACGCCGAGGATGATCAGCCCGGTGAACAGGCGCAAGAGCCAGCGGAAGGCGGTCAGCATTTCGGATTCTTGACGAGGCGCATCGGATATCGTCCTAGTCCAATCGGTATCCGGGGGCAATCGGCCCCGGCAGGCGTGGCAAGGGCGGAGGCACGATGGCGCAGGTGGCATTTCTGGGATTGGGGGTCATGGGCTTTCCCATGGCGGGGCATCTGCAGGCCAAGGGCCACCAGGTGACGGTGTGGAACCGCACCGCCGCCAAGGCCGAGGCCTGGGTGGCCCGGCACGGTGGCCGGCAGGCCCGCACCGCGGCCGAGGCGGCGCGCGGGGCAGCCTTCGTGATGGCCTGCGTCGGCAACGACGACGACCTGCGCCAGGTCTGCACTGGGCCCGAGGGCGCCTTTGCCGGTATGGACAGGGGCGCGATCTTCGTGGACCACACCACGGTTTCGGCTCAGGTCACGCGCGAACTGGCCGCAGAGGCTGCGGGCCTGGGGCTGGGCTTCGTCGATGCGCCGCTGTCGGGCGGGCAGGCGGGGGCCGAAAACGGGCAATTGTCGATCATGTGCGGCGGCGATGCCGGTCATTACCTGGCCGCCGAGCCGGTGATGGCGGCCTATGCCAAGATCTGCCGCCGCCTGGGCGACAGCGGCGCCGGGCAACTGGCCAAGATGATGAACCAGATCTGCATTGCCGGCCTGGTGCAGGGCCTGGCCGAGGCGCTGGCCTTTGGCGAGAAGGCGGGTCTGGATGGCGCGGCGGTGGTCGAGGTCATCTCGCAGGGCGCGGCCGGGTCGTGGCAGATGGTGCATCGGCACAAGACCATGCTGGCCGACCAGTTTGATTTCGGCTTTGCCGTGGACTGGATGCGCAAGGATCTGAAGATCTGCCTGGAAACCGCCGACCGGATCGGCGCGCGCCTGCCGGTCACGGCGCTGGTGGATCAGTTCTACAAGGACGTGCAGCTGATGGGCGGTGGCCGCAACGACACCTCCAGCCTGATCCGGCGATTGAGGTGAAACCTGCCGGCATGGCCGCCCATCCCGCCCGCCCATCCTGACGTCTCTGCGGAATTTCGCTGATCTGCCGCAGCTTACGGGATGATCCTGGTGTATTTGGTGCCCTGGAGCGTCGCCCCGACGATCAGGCCCTGCTGACCGAAGACAAAGGCCTCGACCGGGTCCAGCTGCGTCGTGTCGGTGCCCAGCGCGGCGCCCTGGTCGGGCGTGGCGTAATGCAGGTCCGCCCCGGCCACCCAGCCGGGCGAACGCCGGAAGTTCTCCAGCGCGGCATCGGTCAGGAAGAACAGCGCATGGGCGTATTGCTGCGCGCCGATCTGCAGGCCGAAACTGGCCGAGGTCGCAGAATAGTAGTCCACCGTGATGTCATTGATCCGCAACGCGCCGCGACCATAGGAACCGCCGACGAAGAAGCCCGCTTCGGTCACCAGCGGCATGTAGAGGATGCCCTTGGCCTGGCTGGCCACTTCCTGGATGCCCGGATAGGTCCGGAACAGGTAGTCCCGCGTGCTGTCGACCCTTGCGTCGATCTGCGCCGCATTCGACGAGCCCACGCCATTGCCCATCGAGGACGAACAGGCCGCCAGAGCCCCGGCTGCGGGCAGCGAAAGGATGAAAATGCGTCGTGTCAAAGCCATGATATACCGCCTCTTGCCTCTGCCGGGGCTCTGCCGGCCCCTGATCCGACCTGAATCTAGCGCAACCGGTCCGGCCTGTCACCCGGTCTGCCCGGCCGCGGCAAGGCTTCGCCGACCGGTCACGCCCGGCCCGCGCGGATCGCCCGGGCGGCATCGACGGCGAAATAGGTCAGCACCCCGTCGCAGCCGGCCCGGCGAAAGGCCATCAGGCTTTCCAGCATGGCCTTTTCGCCGTCGATCCAGCCGTTCAGCGCCGCGCCCCGGATCATCGCATATTCGCCCGACACCTGATAGGCATAGGTCGGCGCGCCGAAGGCGTCCTTCACCCGGCGCACGATGTCCAGATAGGGCATGCCGGGCTTGACCATCACCATGTCCGCACCCTCGGCCAGGTCGCGCGCCACCAGCCGCAGGGCCTCGTCGCTGTTGGCCGGGTTCATCTGATAGGTCTTCTTGTCGCCGCGCAGCGCCCCCGACGCGCCCACGGCATCCCGGAACGGGCCGTAAAAGGCGCTGGCATATTTGGCGGCATAGGACAGGATTGCCACGTCGTGATGGCCCGCCGCCTCCAGCGCCGTGCGGATCGCGCCGATGCGCCCGTCCATCATGTCGGATGGGCCGATGATGTCGGCCCCGCTGTCGGCCTGCACCAGCGCCTGTTTCACCAGCGCGGCCACGGTCTCGTCGTTCACGATCCTGCCGTTGCGCACGATCCCGTCATGGCCGTTGGCGTTGTAGGGGTCCAGCGCCACATCGGTCATCACCGCAATTTCGGGCACCGCCCCCTTGATGGCCCGGATCGCCCGATTGGTCAGGTTTTCGGGGTTCCAGGCCTCTTCGCAGGTCTCGGTCTTCAGCGACGGGTCGGTATAGGGAAAAAGACAGATCGCCGGTATCCCCAGCCCGGCCGCTTCTTCGGCCGCCTTCACCACCAGGTCGACCGAGCGGCGCTCCACGCCCGGCATGGAGGCCACCGGCTGCGTGACCCCGACACCATCGCACAGGAACACCGGCCAGATCAGATCGTTCACCGACAGGGTGTTCTCCTGGGCCAGGGCACGCAGGCTCGGGCTGGCGCGCAGGCGGCGGAATCGCGTTGCAGGGAAGGCGGCTTGAATCGGGTCCATGCTTGGTCCTCTCGCCCGAAAGGGCTTGCAGCTTTGCCCTCTGACTGACATGGAAAGACCCGCCGCTCAACCCCAGCCGCAGGGAATGTCTCGCGACATGTTCAAGCTGATCACCCAGATGGTCGACATGCGCTCGTTCTCCAGCCTGTGGTTCTGGCTGGCCGTTGCCGTCTACTGGTCACTGTCCAGCCACTGGGTTCTGGGCGTGCCGCAAGACATGATCCACCGCGCCCGCCGCCTGGGGGGCGAGGCGGTGCATGATCTCGAGACGATCGTGCGGATCAACAGCCAGCGGATACTGTTCTATGCGCGCGAGGCGCATGTGGCGCTGATCGCGATCAGCGCCTTCATCCTGACGGTGCTGCTGCTTCTGGGCTTTGCCTATGACATCGAATTTGCCCAGGCGCTGCTGTTCTTCTTCGTGCCGGCGGTGATCCAGGCCCTGCTGGCGATCCGCTCCTCGCGCCTGATCGAGGCGGGCGAGGGCCGGGGCGAGGCGCTGTTCCGCCGCCTGTTCCGGCACCGGATCACGACGCAGATGCTGGGCATGGTGGCGATTTTCGTCACCGGGCTTTATGGCATGTATCACAATCTGACCACGCTGTTGCCGGGCTGAGACATGGCCGATCGCATCCTGCTGGGCGGTGCGCCCGAGGGCTTTGACGCCCGCCTGCTGGCCCGCGAACTGGCGCGCGGCCAGACGGTGATCCATGTCGCCCGCGACGACCGCCGGATGGAGGCGATGCGCGCCGCCCTGGCCGCGCTGGCCCCCGAGGTGGCGGTGGTCGATTTTCCCGCCTGGGATTGCCTGCCCTACGATCGCGTCTCGCCCAACCCGTCGATCCTGGCGCGCCGCATGGCCACGCTGGCCGCGCTGGCCACGGGCCTGCCTGCGCCGGTGATCCTGCTGACCACCGTCTCCGCCGTCACCCAGCGCGTGCCGGCGAAATCCGTGATGCGCGAGGCTTCGCTGGTGGCCAGTGTCGGCGACCGGATCGAGGACAGCCGGCTGAAGGCCTTCCTGGCCCGGATGGGTTTCACGCCGGTATCGACCGTGGCCGAACCCGGCGATTTCGCGCTGCGCGGCGGCATCGTCGACATCTTTCCGCCGGGTCTGGGCGGGCCGGTGCGGCTGGATTTCTTCGGCGACCAGCTGGATGGCATCCGCAAGTTCGACCCGGTGACGCAGCGCACCACGGCCCGGCTGACCAGGGTCGAAATCGCGCCGATGTCCGAGGTCATCCTGGACCAGACCGCGATCATCCGCTTCCGTCAGAGCTATCGTGCCGAGTTCGGCGCGGGCGGGTCGGACGATCCTCTGTACGAGGCGGTCAGCGCCGGCCGCAAGCATCAGGGGATGGAGCACTGGCTACCCTTCTTCCACGAAAGCCTCGAGACGATCTTCGATTACCTGCCGCAGGCCTCGGTCATGCTGGACGATCAGGTGACACCGTCCCGCCTGTCGCGGTGGGAGGCGATCGCGGATCAATACGATGCCAGGCGCGAGGCGATGACGGCGCGCGGCCGGATGGATTCGGTCTACAAACCCTGTGCGCCGGGGCTGTTGTACCTCGATGATTCCGCCTGGGAAGCGGCGCTGGCCGATCACCGCGTGGTGCAGCTTTCCCCGCTGGCCCAGCCGCCGGGGCCCGGTGTGCTGGATGCGCAGGGCCGCCTGGGGCGCAACTTCGCCCCAGAGCGCCAGCAGGAAAACATCAGTCTTTTCGCTGCTTTGGCCGACCATCTTCACAAAGAGCTCCAGCACGCCCAGGTGGTGATCGCCAGCTATTCCGAGGGTGCGCGTGAACGGCTGAAAGGTCTGATCGAGGATCAGAAGATCCGCCACGCCAGAGAGATCCGGGATTTCCGCGAGGTGCCCGAGGGCCACGGCGGTCTGTTCCTGATCGTGTGGCCGCTCGAGGCGGGCTTCACCGCCCCCGGGCTGAGTGTCATTTCCGAACAGGATGTGCTGGGCGAGCGCATGGTGGGCAGACCCCGCCGCCGCCGCAAGGCCGACAATTTCCTGCGCGAGGTCGACACGCTGACCCCGGGCGATCTGGTGGTGCATGTCGAACATGGCGTCGGTCGCTATCTCGGGCTGGAAACCATCACCGCGCTCGGGGCCCCGCATGCCTGTGTGGCCCTGGAATATGCCGAGAACGCCAAGCTCTATCTGCCGGTCGAGAACATCGAGCTGCTCAGTCGCTACGGGCACGAGGAAGGGTTGCTCGACAAGCTGGGCGGCGGCGCCTGGCAGGCCAAGAAGGCCAGGCTCAAGGCGCGCATCCGCGAGATTGCCGACCGGCTGATGAAGGTCGCGGCCGAGCGTGCCCTGCGCCATGCGCCGATCCTCGAGGCGCCGCACAACCTGTGGGAAAGCTTTGCCGCGCGTTTTCCCTATCAGGAAACCGACGATCAGCTGGCGGCTATCGCCGATGTGGTGGCCGATCTGGGCAAGGGCTCGCCCATGGACCGGCTGATCGTCGGCGACGTGGGCTTCGGCAAGACCGAGGTCGCCATGCGCGCGGCCTTCCTCGCCGCCCTTTCGGGCCAGCAGGTGGCGGTCATCTGCCCCACGACCCTGCTGGCCCGCCAGCATTACCGCAGCTTTGCCGAACGCTTCCGCGGCTTCCCGGTCTCGGTCCGTCCGCTGTCGCGCTTTGTCAGCCAGAAAGAGGCCAGCCAGACGCGGGCCATGATGGCCGAGGGCAAGGTCGACATCGTCGTCGGCACCCATGCCCTCCTGGCCAAGGGTGTCAGCTTCCGGAACCTGGGCCTGATGATCGTGGACGAGGAACAGCATTTCGGTGTCGCCCACAAGGAACGGCTGAAGGAAATGCGCGCGGAGGTCCATGTGCTGACCCTGACCGCGACGCCGATTCCGCGCACCTTGCAACTGTCGCTGACCGGCGTGCGCGACCTGTCGATCATCGCCACCCCGCCGGTCGATCGTCTGTCGATCCGCACCTATGTCAGCGAGTTCGACACGATCACCATCCGCGAGGCCCTGTTGCGTGAGCATTATCGCGGCGGCCAGTCCTTCTTTGTCGTGCCCCGCATCGCCGATCTGCCGGACATCGAGGAATTCCTGCGGACCCATGTTCCCGAGGTCAGCTTCTGCGTGGCGCATGGCCAGATGCCGGCGGGTGAGCTGGATGACCGCATGAACCGGTTCTACGATGGCAAATACGATGTGCTTCTGGCCACGACGATCGTGGAATCGGGTCTCGACATTCCGACCGCCAACACCATGGTCATCCACCGCGCCGACATGTTCGGCCTGAGCCAGCTGTATCAGATCCGTGGCCGCGTCGGTCGCTCGAAGACCCGCGCCTATTGCTATCTGACCACGCGCCCGCGCAGCCCGCTGACGCCGCAGGCGCAGAAACGGCTGAAACTGCTGGGCTCCATGGATACGCTGGGGGCAGGATTCAACCTGGCCAGCCATGACCTGGACCTGCGCGGAGCGGGGAACCTGCTGGGCGAAGAGCAGTCGGGCCATATCAGGGAAGTGGGCTATGAACTTTACCAGCAGATGCTGGAAGAGACGATTGCCCGGATCAAGTCGGGCGAATTGCAGGGGCTGAGCCCGGTCGACGACAGTTGGTCGCCCCAGATCAATCTGGGCGTTCCCGTGATGATCCCGGAAGATTACGTGTCCGATCTGGATGTGCGGCTGGGCCTGTATCGCCGCCTGTCGAGCCTGCAGACCAAGGTCGAGCTGGAGGGCTTCGCCGCCGAACTGATCGACCGTTTCGGCCCGGTGCCGAAAGAGGTGAACACGCTGATGGTCATCGTTCGCATCAAGGCCTTGTGCAAGCGCGCCGGGATCAGCCGGCTGGATGTCGGGCCCAAGGGGGCGACGGTGCAGTTCCACAACGACAAGTTCGCCAATCCGGCGGGCCTGGTGGAATTCATGCGCGCCCAGGGACCGGCGGCCAGGGTGTCGGGCAACCGGATCGTCCTGGTGGGGGAAATGAAATCCGAAGCCGACCGTGTGAAAGGCGCCTTTGCCATCGCGCGGGATCTGGCCGAAAAGGTCGTGGGCGCCAGATGAGGCTGGGCCGATAGCGCGGGGCGGGTAGCGCGGGGCCGGTGATGTGGGGCCGGTGACGTGGGGCCGGTGACGTGGGGCCGGTGATGTGGGGCGCGCGGGGGCCGGCCGCCGACCGCTGCGATCCGGGTCCGGGTTCCGGGGCGGGGTTCGGCAGGCAAATCCGGCGCCAGGTCGGGCGGCCGAACCGGCCTCACTGCTGCGGTGGCGGGGCGCCCTGAGGCTTGCGCAGCCGCGGCGTCAGGCCCAGCGCCAGGGCCATGAACAGCGTGACCCCCACCACCAGCGGCGTGCCGGTGCCATCGAACGACTGGCCGACAGGCACCGCCAGCACCACGGCGCCCATCGTGCCGAAGGCCGACATCAGCGAGGCGGCAAAGCCCGCCATCGCCCCCATGTCCTCCATGGCCAGCGCGGTCAGGTTGCCCAGAGTGAGGCCGATCACGCCCAGCAGGGCGGCACTCCACAGCACGAACAGGGCAAAGCTGAGCGGGCCGCCGCTGTCGGCCGAAAGGACAACCAGGCTCAGCAGGCTGAGCGTCAGCATCCCGGCATAGGTGGCCGTCACCACGCGGCGCATCCCGTGCCGCATGACCAGCCGCGTATTGGCGATACTGCCCCCCACGCCGCCCAAGGTCATCATTGCGAACCACAGCGGGAAACTGGCGGCCGCGTCGAACTGGTGCTGAAACACCGGCTGGACCGAGGAGAGCAGCGCGAACAGGCTGCCCGAGGACAGCACCTGCGCCAGGGTTGATGTCACCGCCACCCGGTCGCGGGCAAAGATCCGACCGGCCCGGACCAGCGGCGCCAGCGCCAGCGGGCGGCGGCGCTCGGGCGGCAGGGTCTCGGCCTGACGCAGGGCGAACCAGGTGATGACGCAGGCCTGAAACGCCATGAACAGCAGGAAGACCGCGCGCCAGCCCGCCAACTGGGTCACGCCCTGCCCGATCAGCGGCGCCACGGCGGGCACCAGGGTGAAGACGGTCATCACCAGGCTGACCACCCGCGCCATCTCGCGCCCCTTGTACAGGTCGCGCACCAGTGCCATGCCAACCGCGCGCGGCCCGGCCCCGCCCAGCCCCATCAGCACCCGCGCCGCCAGCAGCAGCTCCAGCGACGGCGCGAGAAACGACAGTCCCGCCCCCAACGCGTATAGCCCCGCGCAGCCGACCAGCACCCGCTTGCGGCCGAAGGCATCCGACAGCGGCCCCGTCACCAGTGTGCCCAGCCCCAGGCCCAGCACGAAACTCGTCACCACCAGCTGCGCCAGATTCGGGGTCTCGGGGCTCAGCGCGGCGGCAATCGCCGGCAGCGCCGGCAACATGGCGTCGATCGACAGCGCCACCGAGGCGAACAGCATGGCCAGCATCGCCACGAATTCACCGTGGCGCGGCGCTGCCATCTCGACTCTCCCGGCCCTGGGCCTGCACCATGTCGTCGATCACCCGGCCCCAGAATTCCGGGGGCTGCGCGCCCGAGACCACATACTGACTGGCGATCAGGAAGGTCGGCACCGCACGCACCCCGCGCTCGCGCGCATGGCTTTCCCGCGCCAGGATCTCCTCGCGGTCGGCATCCGAGGCCAGCAGCCGCGCCGCCACCGCCCGGTCCATCCCGGCCTCGGCTGCGATCTCGGCCAGCACCTCACGGTCGCCGATATCCCGCCCCTCGACCCAATAGGCGCGGAACAGGGCCGAGACCATGGGCGTCTGCCGCCCCTCCAGCCCGGCCCAGTGGATCAACCGATGCGCGTCCAGCGTGTCGGGTATCCTTTGCGGCCTGTCCGGGTCCATCGTCACACCGGACCTGGCGGCAATCTCCCTGAACCGCTGATGCATGGCCGCCAGCCTTTCGGGCCCGCCGAGACGTTCGGCCAGATAGGCCGCCTTGGGCACGCCCTGCGCGGGCATGTCGGGATTCAACCGGAACGGATGCCATTCGATTTCGAAAGGGTGTTCGGCATGGGTTTCCAGCGCGCGGTCGAGATTTGCCTTGCCCAGGAAACACCAGGGACAGACCGGGTCGGAAAAGATGTCCAGCTTGATCATGCGCCTTCCTTCGGGGCCGCCGGCGGCGCCGGCAACGTGGCGGCCTGCAGCGCGGCAAGACGCGCCAGCGCCTTGCGGTCCAGCTTGTTGTTCGCATTGCGCGGCAGGGCGTCAAGCCTGAACCAGAGCCGCGGCAGTTTCCAGGGTGCCAACTGGCGCACAAGACTTGTGCGCGCGGCCTCCGGGTCCAGATCGGTCTCGGCCACATAGAAACAGCCGATGACCCGGGTGCCGGGCTGCACTTCGATCTCGGCCACCGCGGCCTCTCTCAGGCCCAGCCCGGCCAGCGCGCTCTCCACCTCGAGAGGCGCCACCCGATACCCGCCGGGGTTCATCAGCTCGTCGGCCCGGCCCAGGGCACGAAAGGCGCCGTCGGGCGCCTGCTCGACCAGATCGCCGGTCACGAACCAGTCGCCCCGAAACCGCGCCGCCGTGGCCTGCGGATCCCGCCAGTAGCCCAGCATCAGGCCCGGATCGCTGCGATGCACGGCCAGGATGCCGGGTTGACCGGGCGGCAGCGGCCCATCCGCGCCCAGCACGGCCAGCCGCCGACCGGCCTGCGCATAGCCCGCCATGCCTGGCGGCGCGGGCCGGTCCGGTGCGCCCGAAAGAAAGGTCGAAACCTCGGTCATGCCGAAGGCTTCGTGCAGGTCGGTGCCGCAGGCCTCGCGCCAGGCCTGACGCAGCGCCGGCGGCAGCGGCTCGCCCGCGGTCAGGCCATGCCGCAGCCGGGGCAGGGCGGGCAGGCCCCGTTTCAGCATCTGGCGAAACACCCCCGGCACCGCGGCCAGGATCGTCGCATCGAACCGCCTGGCCAGCAGCGCCAGCTGCCCGACCTCGACCCCCGCCGCCGGGACCAGTGCGGTTGCGCCCAGCGTCCAGGGGTCCAGCAGGCCGGTGCCCAGCGTATAGGACCAGTTCATCGCGCCCAGATGCATCAGCCGGTCGGTCTCGCCCAGGCCCTCCCAGCCCCGATGCATCATGGCCCTCGCCCAGATGGCGCGATGGGCATGCACCACCGCCTGCGGCTGACCCGAGGTGCCCGAAGTGAACAGGATATAGGCCGGACGTTCCGGATCGCCCATGGCAAAGGGGGCCGGGGCCAGGCGCTCCATCGCCAGAAGAGCGCCGCCCGACAGCACCGGCACCTCGCCGGCCGGCAAGGCTATGCCCGGGTCCGCGATCACCAGCGCCGGCCCGATCCGCGCCGCCATCCGGGTGATCTCCGGCCCGGTCAGGGCGGCCGCACTCGGCACCGGGATCAGCCCCACGGCAATGGCGGCCAGATAGGCCACCACAAGCCCCGGCCCGTTGCCCAGCCGCAGCAGCACCCTCTCGCCGGGCTCGAGGCCCCGCGCCAGCAGGCCCGCGCCCGCACCGCGCACGGCGGCGATCAGCCTGGCATAGCTCCACCGTTCGGCTCCGTTCGGCCGCAGAATCTGCAAGGCGATCTTGTCGGGACGCGCTGCGCCCGCCGCCAGCACATGCGCGGCCAGGTTGAAGGGGGCGGGGCAAGGGGGCAGGCCGGTCATGGCCCGGCATTAGGACGACCGTGCCAGCGTTGCAAGACCGGGATGCATCGCATAAGACCGGGCGCAACAGAGAGCGCCCATGACCCCGCCTGATCCCTCCGCCGATCCCAAGGGGCTGATCCGCATCGCCCGCGAAAGCGGCACGGTGGAATCGGCCGAGCCGCTGAATCTGGGCCAGCGCGTGCGCGAATTGCGCAAGGCCCGGGGCTGGACGCTCGAGCAGGCCGCCGGTCAGGCCGGGCTGGCGCGCTCGACCCTGTCCAAGATCGAGAATGGCCAGATGTCGCCCACCTACGAGGCCCTGAAGAAGCTGGCCGAGGGCCTGGCCATTTCGGTGCCGCAGCTGTTCACGGCGGCCAGCAAGGCGCAGGTGTCGGGTCGACTGGCGGTGACGAAACAGGGCCAGGGCCAGCACCAGGTCACCACGACCTATGAGCACGAGCTGCTGGCCGGAGGTCTGACGCGCAAGCAGATGCTGCCCTATCGCGCCACGATCCGCGCCCGCGCAATGGAGGAGTTCCACGGCTGGGTCCGCCACGAGGGTGAGGAGTTCCTCTATGTGCTGACCGGCGTGGTGCGGCTTTACACCGAATTCTACGCCCCGGTCGACCTGCGCCGCGGTGACAGCGCCTATTACGACGCAACCATGGGCCACAACGTGATCAGCCTGTCCGAAGAGGACGGGACGGTCCTCTGGGTAACCAGCCTCATGTAGGCTCGGGTTTCACCCAGCCCCCGCCAAGTCATGGTTAACCAGCCCCTAATAACGCAGGCGGTTATCCTTGTATTTCAAATGGTTGCCGAATGCCCCACGCGTGTTGCACCCCCGGCCGCCACCACGGCCGCCACCACGGCCGCCACCCCGGCCACCGCCACGACCACCGCCACGGCATCATGGCTGCCGGGCGGGCCGGCTCATTCGAACAGGCCCGCCACCGCATCGACCCCGGCCTTGAAATCCGTGCCCATCCCCTGAACCGTCGCGCAGCCCGGCAGGGCCAGGCAGGCAATCATCGTCAGGGCACGGATCAGGCGCGGGGCAGGGATCATCGCAGGTCTCCTCGGTTCAGTTCTGGCTCCACCAGACATCGGGCAGGAAGCCCAGCCAGTCGCCATAGATCGAGACACGATCGGGGTGATGCAGGGTCTTCACATGGGCCAGCCGCGAGGTCTTGGCATACCACATCGGGATCACATACCGGCCCGTGGTCAGCACGCGGTCCAGCGCATGCACGGCGGTCACGAAATCGGCGTGATCGCGGGCCGACAGCATGGTCTTGACCATCGCTTCCGCCGCCGGCGCGTTCATCCCCATCCAGTTCCGCGTGCCCGGCGTGTCGACCCCGCCGGCACCCCAGTAAAGCGTCTGCTCATTGCCCGGGCTCAATGACAGCGAGCGCGCATAATGGGTCATGTCGAAGTCGTAATTCGTGGTCCGTTCCTTGTATTGGGCGGCGTCCACGGTCGTGACATGCGCCGCGATCCCCAGCCGCTTGAGGCTTTCCACAAAGATACTCGCGGCCGAGATGTAATCCTCCTCGCCGTTCACCAGCAGGATCTCGAAGCTGAAGGCATTCCCCGCGCCATCCTTCAAGACCCCGTCCTGCACCGCCCAGCCTGCCTGTTCCAGCAGCTCCGCCGCCGCCGCGATCCCTGCGCGGTTGGCCTCGGTCCCGTCCGAGACCGGCAGCGAGTAGCCCTCCAGCGCGCCGGGCAGCAGGCTGTCCCTGTAGGGTGCCAGCAGGGCCGCTTCGGCTTCCGGGGCGGGATTGGCGATATCGGCGCCCAGTTCCGAATTCGAGAAATAGCTGGTGATCCGCGGATAGGCGCCGGCGTTCAGCGTGGCGTTCACCAGCTCGAAGTTGAAGGCGTCGATCAAGGCTTCGCGCACGCGCCAGTCGGCGAAGATCGGCCTGCGGGTGTTCATCACGAAGCCTTCGATCCCCGAGGGCCGCTGATGGGCGATCTCTTCCTTCACCACATCGCCCGAGGTCACTGCGGGGAAGTCGTAGTTCTTCTCCCACTTCACCGCGTTCGATTCGCGGTAGGTCATGGTCTCGCCGGCCTTGAAGGCCTCGAACACGACCGAACCGGAACCGAAATATTCGTATTTGATCGTGTCAAAGTTCCACAGGCCCCTGTTGAAGGCCAGATCCTTGCCCCACCAGTCGGGGTTCTTCCGGAAGGTCAGCGACTGTCCGGGCGTGAACGTGTCGACGACATAGGGGCCCGAGCCGATCGGCGCTTCCAGGGTCGAGGCGGTGAAATCCTTGCCCTCCCACTGCGCCTTTTGCAGGATCGGGCGCAGGCCCAGGATCAGCGGCATTTCACGATCGACTTCGGTGAAGGTGAAACGCACCGAGCGGTCGCCGGTCTTTTCCGCCTTGGCGATCTTCTTCCAGGCGGCGGCATAGCGGGGCGAACCCTCGGTGCCCAGCTTTTCGAATGACCAGAGCACGTCTTCCGGCGTCACCGGCTTGCCGTCGGAAAACCGCGCCTCGGGCCGCAGGGTGAACTCGACATAGGTGCGGTCGGCATCGGTGTCGATGGATTCGGCCAGCAGCCCATAAAGCGAGAAGGGTTCGTCATAGCTGCGGCCCATCAGGGTCTCGACCGTCAGCGTGGACACGGCCGATGGCGAACTGCCCTTGGTGATGAAAGGGTTCAGCGAATCGAAGGTTCCGGCCTCGCCAAAGACCACCTGGCCGCCCTTGGGCGCATCGGGATTGGCATACGGCAGGTGAGCGTAATCGGCGGGCAGGGCCGGCTCGCCATACATGGCGATGCCGTGCTTCGGCTCTGCCAGCGCCGGCGCGGCGAGAATCACTGCCACCACTGCGGCCATCGCGGCGACCTGGCCCGCCCAGGCCAGCGAAAACACTGGTTTCATCTTGGCAACAATCCTTCCTGCCCTGTCTTGCTTGGCAGCAGACTAATCCGACCTGCCTTCCAGATCAAACTTTTAGCTTGGACTCTGCATCCAGAGGCGGTATAAAGCCCTCACTGCTCGATAGGTTTCTTGCCTGTATGAAACCTGCCTCAATACCTTGACGCCGGCCTCGCGCCGGCGTTTTTTTTGGCCCCGGCGGCCTCGCGGCGGTTTCCTTTGCGGTTGCAGCATGTATCGTGCCGCACATGCAGCCAGGGAGGTCAGGATGCTGAGGGGCAAGCGGGCGATCGTCACCGGGTCGAATTCGGGAATCGGTCTGGGTGTGGCCGTCGAGTTGGCACGCGCCGGCGCCGATGTCGTGCTGAACAGCTTTACCGATCGGGCCGAGGACCATGATCTGGCGGCCTCGATTGCCGCGGCGCATGGGGTGAATGTCCGCTATATCGCGGCCGACATGTAGATCG
>JAKALB010000154.1 GCA_021813365.1 Pseudomonadota bacterium
GCTCTGCTGCCCTGGCGGATGGGCTCGACGGCTTTGGCCGCCTGCTGGACTTTACCCCGCGCCAGACGATCACCGGTGCCCTGGCCCTGCACGGCCTGGCCCCCGCCGACATCGCGCAGGTGATCCTCAGCCACAGCCATATCGACCATGTCGGCGGTCTGGACCTGTTTGCACATGCCCGCATCTGGCTGACCGCCGCCGAACGCGCCCTGCCCCGCCCGCTCTATTTCGGCGCCCGCCGGCCGATGGTCTGGCCCCAGACCGATTATCGCACGATCACCCGTGCGACCGAGGTCTGCGGCGGCCTGCAACTGATCCCGACGCCCGGCCATTGCCCCGGCCACCTTTCGGCCCTGATCCGCCTGCCGCAAGGCCCGGCCGTGATTCTGGCCGCCGACGCGATCAACCGCGCCTCGGAGCCGGCCGAGGGCTATCCCGATGCCGACGACCCCGCCACCGCCGCCCGTTCCGGCGCGAAACTGTTCCGCCTGGCCCGCCGGCACGACGCCCAGCTGATCTGCGGCCACGAACCGGCCGACCTGACCCCGGGCGCGCTCCGATGGCCCTGAGCGGCGAGCGCCGCCTTGGCCTGGCTCTGGTGTTCACCTCGACCCTGGCGTGGAGCACGGCCGGCCTGTTCACCCGCGCCGCCGCCACCGACCTGGCCACGATCATGCTGTGGCGCGGCCTGTTCGGCACGCTGGGCATGGTGGTCGTGATCGTGGTCTTTCAGGGCCGGGCCGGCTTTGCCCGCTTCTTGCACCTGGGCCGCGCCGGCTGGACCTATGTGCTCGTCTCGGTCCTGACGCTGCCCGCCTATCTGGGCAGCCTGCAACTGACCTCGATCGCCCATGTTTCGGTGATCTATGCCACCGTCCCGTTCATGACCGCGGGCCTGGCCTGGATCATGTTGCGCGAAGTGCCGTCGCCTTCGGCCATCATCGCCGCAAGCCTGGCTTTCCTGGGCGCCGTGCTCATGGTGGGCCTGGGGCGCGAAGGCACGGTGCTGGGCGATGGCCTGGCGCTGGCGATGACTTTCGGCATGGCGCTCCTGGTGGTGCTGGCCCGGCGCAACCCGGAAATTCCCGCCCTCGCCGGCGGCACCGTGGCCACGCTGATCACGGTTCTGGCCGCGCTGCCCCTGGCCGGCACCGCCCTGCCGGAACCGGGCCAGATCCTGGTCCTGGCGGTTTTCGGCCTGTCGAACTCGCTGCTCGGTTTCACCCTGTTCCTGCTGGGTTCGGCCCGGATCCCGGCCATCGAAACCGCGCTGATCGGCGCGCTCGAGGCGCCGATCGCCCCGGTCTGGGTCTGGCTGATGTTTGGCGAAACCCCGGGCAAGGCCACGCTGGCGGGCGGCGCCCTCGTGCTTGGCGCGGTTTTCTGGCACATCCTGCGCTCGGCCCGCGCCTGAGCCGCAATTCCTGGCCCGGCCGCGGATGCTGCGCTGCGGCAATCGGCCCCGCCGTCCCCCGTGACAATGGCCGCGCGCGCGCCTATAAGCCCGCCGTCACACCCATTCGTTCAAAGGGCATCTCCCATGACCACCCTGGTTTTCGGCCACAAATCCCCCGACACCGATTCCACCGGCTCGCCGCTGATCTGGGCCTGGTACCTGTCCGCCGTGAAGAACACCGCCGCCGAGGCCGTTCTGCTGGGCCAGCCCAACACCGAAGCCGCCTTCATGCTGAAGCACTGGGGCTTCGAAATGCCGCGCGTCATTGCCGACGTGACGGCGGATGACAATGTGGTGATCGTCGACACCAACAACCCGGCCGAACTGCCGGCCTCGATCAACGAGGCCCGGATCCAGGCAATCATCGACCACCACCTGCTGGCTGGCGGCCTCAGAACCAGGTCGCCCATCGACATCACCATGCGCCCGCTGGCCTGCACCGCCACGATCATGCATGACCTGATCGGGGCCGACCTGCACAAGGCTCCCCGCGCGATCCGCGGCGCGATGCTGTCCTGCATCCTGTCCGACACGCTGGAATTCCGCTCGCCCACCACCACCGCGCATGACAGGGCCGTGGCCGAGAAACTGGCCGCTGACCTGGGCGTGTCGATTCCCGATCTGGCCGCCCGGCTGTTCGAGGCGAAGTCGGATGTCTCGGCATTCTCCGATGCCGAGCTGCTGCGGATGGATTCCAAGGAATACACCATCGCCGGCAAGGAACTGCGCGTGTCCGTGCTGGAAACCACCGCCCCCAAGGTGCTGCTGGACCGCAAGGCCGGCCTGATGGCCGCCATGCCGGGCGTGGCCAGCGAAGACGGCGCCGATCAGGTGCTGCTGTTCATCGTCGACATCCTCCGGGAAGAGGCGACCCTGCTGGTCCCGAACGATCTGGTCAGACAGATCGCCGAAGCCTCGTTCGGCGCCAAGGTTTCCGGCGACACTGTCGTCCTGCCTGGAATCATGAGCCGCAAGAAGCAGATCATCCCGGCGCTGAAGCTGTGATCGGCCACGGCGGGGTGGGCGAACCGCCCATGCCGCCACCGACGGCAGCAGCGCCGCATCGCCCCCTGCCAGGCCGGGCCGTGCGCCCGGCCGTTTCACAACTGCGGCGCCACCGTCCGATAGCCGCTGGCAATGATCGCCTGCATCCCGCCATCGGCCGAGATGATGCGGTTCGGGATCAGCCCCGCCAGCGCCGCCGCCGCCGCCGCGCTGCGCCGACCGGACTGGCAGACCAGGATCAGTTCTTGCCCCGGCGCCAGGTCGGCCCCGATCCGGGACAGGAAGTCCTGTGCATCGGCAAAGGTCACCAGCCTGGCGCCCTCGATCACCCCGGTCGCCTGCCATTCATCGGGGCGGCGCACATCGACCACCAGCGCACCTTCGGCCTTCATCTGGTCAACCGTCATGAACCGGGTCTCGAAGGCCGCATCGCCGGCCGAGGCCCGCATCCACAACGCGCCGCCCGCTGCCACGGCGACAAGGCCGCCAAGCCCCAGCCACAGGAAATTCCGTCTCGTTGCCTCTGCCATCGCGGCCTCCAATCATATTCGTATTTTCATATATGACGGAAAGCGCCGGCTCGGCAAGGCCCCCTTTCCTTTTTGCCGCCGGCCCGGCAGAAGGGACGCAAAGGAGCAGCCATGACCCGGATCCTGCAAGACCTGGCCCAAGTTTCCGATCACTATGACGCGGTGTTCTGCGATCTCTGGGGTTGCCTGCATGACGGCAAGGCCCCCTTCCCCGCCGCCGTGGCCGCGCTGCAGGCCTATCGCCGGCGCGGCGGTGTCGTGGTGCTTCTGACCAACGCGCCGCGTCCCAGAGCCTCGGTCATCGCGCAGCTCGACCGCATGGGCTGCCCGCGCGATACCTGGGATGAAATCGTGACTTCGGGTGATGCCGCGCAATATGCGCTGCTGTCGGGCGCGGTCGGCCGCAAGGTCTATTTCATCGGGGCAGAGAAGGACGAACCCTTCTTCACCGACTTTGCCGCCGACCTGGCCGAACTGGCCCGAACCGCCCCGCCGATCACCCGCGTCGACCTGGACCAGGCCGAGGGCTGCGTCTGCACCGGCCTGCGCGACGACAGCCGCGAAGTGCCCGAGGATTACCACCTGACCCTTCTGCGGCTGAAGAACCGCGACCTGCCGATGCTTTGCGCCAATCCCGATATCGTGGTCGATTATGGCGACCAGCGGCTGTGGTGTGCCGGCGCGCTGGCCCGCGATTACGAAAGGCTGGGCGGAAAGGCGCTGTATTTCGGCAAGCCGCATCCGCCGATCTACGATCTGGCCCGCCGCCGCCTGCAGGCGCTGATCCGGGGCCGCGATCCGCAGATCCTGTGCATCGGTGACGGCATCCACACCGACGTTCAGGGCGGCCTGGGCGAGGGGCTGGACACGCTATTCGTCACCGGCGGCATTGCGGCCGATGCCTTTGGCCCCGATGCCGAAAACCCCGATCCCCGGCTGGTGCAGCCCTGGCTGGACCGCCACAAGCTGTCGGCCACCTACGCCATCGGCAAACTGCGCTGACCGCCAGCAACAAAGTTGCCTCCGGAATGACTGCGCAGCATTTTTCTTGCGCGTCAGATTGCGCTGCACTGCGGCATAAGCTATCCTGCCGTCGCGCAACGGGGGAATCGCCATGTTGGACAATCACGCGCCACGCTCGGTCTGCATCGAGGATATCGCGATCGGCATGGTCTCGACCCGCTCGAAGCGCATCACCGACCGCGACATCCAGCTGTTTGCCGAAGTCTCGACCGATCGCAACCCGGTGCACCTGGACGACGATTACGCCAAGGCCACGATCTTCGAGGGCCGCATCGCCCATGGCATGCTGACCGCCGCGCTGATTTCGGCGGTGATCGGCGAACAGCTGCCCGGCCATGGCACGGTCTATCTGGGCCAAAGCCTGCGCTTCATGGCCCCCGTCCGCCCCGGCGATGACCTGGTGGCGCAGGTGAAAGTCATCGCCATCGATCACGCCAGGCGCCGGGTCACCCTTGAAACCCAATGCGCCGTGGGCAATACGGTTGTCCTGAAAGGCGAGGCGCTGGTGATGCCACCCTCGTCGAGGTTCGACTAGCGGGGCCCTCGCGCCCCAGGCCCCGGGGGCGGAATGCGCATTCATCAGACCTGGCCGGTCACCGATCCTGCTGCGCGCGGTGCGGCCGTGGCCATTGGCAATTTCGACGGCGTGCATCTGGGCCATCAGGCGGTGATCGACCTGGCCCGCGCCCGGGGCCGCCTGGGCCTGGTGACTTTCGAGCCGCATCCCCGCCAGTTCTTTGCCCCCGACGCCCCGGCCTTCCGGCTGATGAGCGCGGAGACCCGCGCCAACCGTCTGGCCAAGCTGGGGGTCCGTGACCTGTACGAACTGCCCTTCGGGGCCCGGATGGCCAATCTCTCTCCGGAGGCCTTCGCGCGCGAGATCCTGCACGAAGGCCTGGGCATTACCCATGCGGTGATCGGCGCTGATTTCCGCTTTGGCAAGGGGCGCGCCGGGAGCGCCCTGGACCTGGCCGCCCTGGGCCGCGACCTGGGCTTTGGCGTCACCATCGCCGATCTGGTGCACGACGGCGGGGTCGAGGTATCTTCGACCGCGATCCGCCTCGCCCTGTCCGAGGGCCGCCCCCGCGACGCCGCAGCCATGCTGGGCCACTGGCATCGGGTCGATGGCGAAGTGATCCACGGCGAAAAGCGCGGCCGTCAGCTGGGCTATCCGACCGCGAACATGAGCGTCCAGGGCCTGCACCTGCCCAGGCTGGGGGTCTATGCGGTGAAGGTCGAGATCCTGACCGGCCCGCAGGCCGGCGAATACACCGGCGCCGCCAGCCTGGGGGTGCGCCCGCAATTCGGCGGCACCGTGCCCAATCTGGAAACCTTCCTGTTCGATTTCACCGGTGATCTTTACGGCCACCACCTTTCGGTCGCCCTGGTCGACTATCTGCGGCCTGAAATGCGCTTCGACGGGTTGCAGGGCCTGCTGGACCAGATGGCCGCCGATTGCGTGCGGGCCCGGCAGATCCTGGCGACGGTCTAGGATGCGCCCCCGGGGCTCTGCCCCGGACCCCGGGATATTTCTGCCAAGTTGAAGGGAGGGAGGGTTCCATTTCCCGCCGCGGCGCGCCAGTCTGTCGTCATGCGCGACAAGTTCTGGACCCTGCCTCTGAACAGTCTCACTCCCGAGGAGTGGGAGGCCCTGTGCGACGGCTGCGGCAAATGCTGCCTGAACAAGCTGGAATATGAAGACACGGGCGAAGTCGAGTTCACCCGCGTCGCCTGCAAGCTGCTGGATGGCGAAACCTGCCGCTGCACCAGCTACCAGAACCGCCATGCCCATGTGCCGGAGTGTGTGCGCCTGTCGCCCAGGACGCTGCCCAGGATCGCCTACTGGATGCCGCGCAGCTGCGCCTATCGCCTGCTGCATGACGGCCATGATCTGCCCGACTGGCATCCCTTGCTGACCGGCGATCCCGACAGCACCCACAGGGCCGGCATGTCGGTGAAGGGCTGGACGGTCTCGGAGGCCGAAGTGCCCGAGGACGACTGGGACGATTACATCATCGAAGAGACCCCCTGATGAACTTTGCCTCCGACAATGGCTCGGGCGCCGCGCCCGAAGTGCTGGCGGCCGTCGTCGCCGCCAATCCGGGTTTTGCCCGCAGCTACGGCGCCGACGCGCTGAGCGCGCGTGTCCGCGACCAGGTGCGGCACCTGTTCGAAGCGCCCGAGGCCGAGGTTTTCCTGGTCGCCACCGGCACCGCCGCCAATGCCCTGTCGATCGCGCTATGCGCGCCGCCGTGGTCGGCCGTCCTGCTGCATGAGGATGCCCATGCGATGCAGGACGAATGCGGCGCACCCGAGTTCTTCTCTGGCGGTGCCAAGCTGGTGGGCCTGTCGGGACCGCATGGCAAGATCCTGCCGGAAACCCTTGCGGCCGCGCTGGCGCGACTTGGTGAATCCGGTGTGCATGGCGTGCAGCGCGGCATGCTGTCACTCACCAACCTGACCGAGGCCGGAACCGTCTATGCGCCCGCGGAAATCGCCGCCCTCACGGCGCAGGCCAGGGCATGGGGCCTGCCCGTCCATCTGGACGGCGCCCGCCTTGCCAATGCCCTGGTCGCCACCGGCGCCACGCCGGCC
>JAKALB010000155.1 GCA_021813365.1 Pseudomonadota bacterium
CACCCGCCAGGGCATGGCCAAAGCCGGGGTCGAAAAAGCCCGCGTAATGCACCCGGAATTCGCCCACCATCGCCAGATAGGGTGCCATCTCGGCGGCATAGTCGGGCGGGATCGTCACCGCCTCGCGGCTGACCAGAATGTAGAAGGCGCCGGGATCGAGGATGATGCGAGCCTCCGACGCGCGGATCTCCTCCCAGAAATCGCGGATCGGATAGTGTCCGATCCGGTCCAGATCGATGACCCCGGTGTGCGGCTTGGCGCGATAACCCAGCAGATTGCCCTGCCGCGGCCGCAGATCGACCGAAAAGCCCAGGCCCTCCGAGATGACCGCCGGGCCATTCACCAGCGGCTCCTGCGCATGCAGTGCGGCCAGATCGGCATCCGTCAGAACCGCCTGGCCCTGGCGGAAACGGATCTGGTTCAGCCGCTGCCCGGCCCGCACCAGGACCGAGAAACTGCGTGGGCAGACCTCGGCATAGAGCGGGCCGGCATAGGCTTCGGGAATGCGGTCGAATTCGCTGCCGCCGTCCGTGATGGTGCGGGTCAGCAGATCCAGTCGTCCGGTCGAGCTCTTCGCATTGGCCACCGCCGACAGGCCCGACGGCAGGGCGAGCCGCTCCATCAGCGGCACGACATAGACGCAGCCCTTTTCCAGCACCGCGCCCTCGGTCAGGTCGATGCGGTGCATCTCGAACTCGGCGATCCGGTCGCTGACGCTGCGGCCCGCGCCGACCAGGAAAGAGGCGCGCACCCGGTAGGCCACCCGACCCAGCCGCAGGTCCAGGCTGGCCGGCTGCACCTGGTCGGGGCAGATCCCGGGATCGGCGGTCAGCGCGCCCGCGGCGATCAGGCGGCGCAGGGCCTGGGCGGGCAGCACGCCCCTGGTTTCGGTCATGTCGCCCCCCGAGAAAGCAAAACCGCCCGTCCGGCGCAGAGCCCGACAGGCGGCTTTTCCATGGTCGGGCCGGAGAGATTCGAACTCTCGACCTCCCGCCCCCCAGACGGACGCGCTAACCAGACTGCGCTACGGCCCGACACGTGGCGGGATACATACCGATCCTGTGGCGGGGTGCAAGCCGGAAAGCGCATCATCCTCGATCAGCCCCGCGAGGCCCTGGCGGCGGCCAGCCGCGCCTGCAACGCGCGGGCGCGGGCCATCAACGGCGCAAGGCCGGCCACGGCCTCGGCCGAGACCGGACGGGGCAGGGCGCGAATCCGTGGGGCGATCGCAGGCGGCAATCGGGCAGGCTCGGGGGCTGACGGCGACTGGGCGGCAGGAGGCGCCGCGGCCGAAGATTCGCTGCCCGGCGAAACGGCCACCTGTTCGGCCACCTGTTCAGCCAGATGGTCGCCCGCCTGCAGCAGCGCGGCCTCTGCCGGACCCGCGGGCGCGGGTTCGTGATCCGGGCGCGGCGTCAGGGGCAGATCGTCGAACAGGCCCGGTTCACCCAGCCCGCGCCGGGCGCGCGGGCGCGCCGGCCTGGGCGGGCGCAGCGTCAGCAGGGAGGGCGCCTCGGGCCCGGCATCCTCGGCCTCGACGAAGGGGGCTTCCGGGACGGATTCCGGGGCAGAATCGGGTGCGACTTCGGTGATCCGGGGTGCATTGGCGGGGGCCGGGGTCCTGGCCAGCATCTGTTCGACGGCCCTGTTCGATCGCCCGGCGCGGGGAATGGGCACAACCTCGGCGGTGGCTTCCGCCGTCATCCGCTCGGGGTCGACATCCTGCAGGAACTCGGCATTCAGCGCGGCCTCGATCTCGGCCGCCTCGGTGACGTCGCCAAAGCCCGCGCCCAACCGGCCCTTGGACAGCGACTGCACATGGCGCACGCCGTTTTCGCGCAGCACCTTTTGCACCCCACGGATCGTCAGGCCCTGGTCATGCAGCAGATGCCGGATGCCGGCCAGCAACGCCACGTCGCCCGGCCGGTAATAGCGCCGCCCGCCGGCCCGCTTGATCGGGCAAATCTGCGGAAACCGGCTTTCCCAGAAGCGCAACACATGGGCCGGTGTGTCCAGCACCTCGGCCACTTCCGAGATCGTCCGGAAGGCGTCGGGCGCTTTTTCCATCGCTGGCTGCGCCCCTTACTTCTTCTTGCCGGCGGCCACGCGGTCTTTCATCAGATGCGAGGGGCGGAAGGTCAGAACCCGGCGGGGCGAAATCGGAACCTCGTCGCCGGTCTTGGGGTTGCGGCCGATGCGCGCCGATTTGGCGCGCACAGAAAAGGTGCCAAACGAGGAAATCTTTACCGTCTGGCCCGCCACCAGCGCATCCGAGACATGGTCAAGCACCTGCTCGACCAGTTGGGCGGATTCATTGCGCGACAGGCCCACTTCGCGAAACACCGCTTCGGCCAGGTCCATCCGCGTCAGCGTCTTTTCACTCATGTGATCCCCCCTGATTTTCGGTCGAGATTGAGGGCTAAAGAATTGCGAGTCAATAACAACGGCTTGGCGCGCTGTGTTGACGCGCGTCACCAGCGCAATACGACCGAACCCCAGGCCAGGCCGCCGCCGATCGCCTCGGTCACGATCAGGTCGCCCTGATGGATCTGGCCGCGATCCTTGCCGACCGACAGGGCCAGCGGAATCGAGGCGGCAGAGGTGTTGCCGTGGTCCTGGACGGTCACGACGACATGATCCATCGGCACCTGCATCCGTTTGGCCGTGGCCTCGATGATGCGGATATTGGCCTGGTGCGGGACGATCCAGTCGACGTCCTGCCCGGTCAGGCCGATCTTGTCCAGGGCCGCATGGGCGGTTTCGGCCAGCTTTTCAACGGCATGGCGGAAGACCTCCTTGCCCTGCATGTGCAGATGCCCGGTCGTGCCGGTCGACACGCCGCCGTCGACGTAAAGCAGATCCTTGAACCGGCCGTCGGAGTGCAGATCGGCCGACAGGATGCCGCGGTCGGCATTGGTGCCATCGCCGGTTTCGGCCTGCAACACCAGGGCGCCCGCGCCGTCGCCGAACAGCACGCAGGTGGTGCGGTCCTGCCAGTTCATCAGGCGAGAGAAGGTCTCGGCCCCGATCACCAGCACCCGCTGCGCCTGGCCCGACAGGATCAGCGCATTGGCGGTGGTCAGCGCATAGACGAAGCCCGCGCAGACGGCCTGCACGTCAAAGGCAAAGCCCCGTGTCATGCCAAGCTTGGCCTGCACCATGGTCGCGGCAGAAGGAAAGGTCAGATCGGCGGTCGAAGTCGCCAGGATGATCGCGTCGATATCTGCGGCCACCAGGCCCGCATCGTTCAGGGCATCGCGCGCGGCCGAGGCAGCAAGGTCCGAAGTCGTCTCGCCCTCTGCCGCGAAATGCCGGCGCTCGATGCCGGAACGGCTGCGAATCCATTCGTCCGATGTATCGATGAAGTGTTCGAACTCGCTGTTCGGCACCACGCGTGCAGGCAGAAAATGCCCCACGCCTTTCACGACGGCGCGCAGTGTCATTCCGGAAGTTCCTGTCCCTCACCCGATCCCGGCACACTCTGCCCCGAGGTCTGGGCCGATGCAACGCGCGCCGCCAGGCGGTCGCGGAAGCCCGATTGCGCCAGCTGGCCGGCCAGGGTGATCCCGGCCGCAACGCCCATGGCGTCGGATGAGCCGTGCGACTTCACCACGGTGCCGTTCAGCCCCAGGAAGACCCCGCCGTTCACGCGGCGCGGGTCCATGCGTCGGCGCAGGCGATCCAGGGCGCGCAGCGCCATGAGCGCCGCCAGCTTCGACATCCAGGTGGCGTTGAACGCCTCGCGCATGAAATCGGAAATCAGCCGGGCGGTGCCTTCGGCGGTTTTCAGGGCAACATTGCCGGTAAAGCCATCGCATACGATCACGTCGACGCGGTCAGAGGGCAGATCGACGCCCTCGACAAAGCCCACATATTCATAATCGCCAACATCCGCTGCCGCGGCGATCTTGTCCTGAGCCAGCTTCAGTTCGGCTGACCCCTTGTGCTCTTCGGTGCCGACGTTCAGCAGGCCCACGCGAGGTCGTTTCAGTTGCAGGCTGTTGCGGGCATAGGAGGCACCCATCAGCGCATATTGCAGCAGGTCGTCGGCGTCGGCCTTGATGTCGGCACCCACATCCAGCATCACGTTGAATTCGGAGGGATTGCGCGAGGGCCAATAGCAGGCGATGGCGGGCCGGTTCACGCCCGGCAGCTTGCGCAGCCGGATCATCGCCACCGCCATCAAGGCCCCGGTGTTGCCGCAACTGACCGCGGCGCCCGCCTCGCCGTTGCGCACCGAATCGATCGTCGACCACATCGACGTGCCTTCGCCGTGGCGCATCACCTGAGAGGGCTTGTCCTGCATCGTCACGACACGCGCAGCATGTCGCAGGCTCACCCGCCCGGTCAGTTCGGGGTATCCGGCCAGCAGCGGTGCAAGCTGCGCCTCGTCGCCATGCAGCAGGAAGGATACGCCGGGCAGGGCCCCGGCGGAAAGCGCAAGGCCGGCCACCACCGCGGCCGGCCCCTGGTCGCCGCCCATGGCGTCGACCGAAATCACATTCGCGGCCCGCGTCTCAGCCGAAGTGGTCACCGGGGTGGTGGATCCGCTCGTCATGTGAGGACGGGGGCCGGGGCCGCGGCTTACGCCGCGTCCTCGTCAACCACCGCCTTGGCCAGGGCCACGACTTCGCGCGAGTCGTAATGGCCGCAGGACGGGCACACGTGGTGCGGCCGCTTCAGTTCGCCACAGTTCGAGCATTCGTTCGGATTGGCGGCGACCAGCGCGTCATGGGCGCGGCGCATGTTGCGCTTGGAAGATGTCGTGCGATTCTGCGGGACAGCCATGTCTCACCTATGTTCAAGGGGACAGGCCCCGGAAGTTGCTACGATTCTTGGGTTTCCCCCCAAGCGGGAAGGGCCCGCGCGGGGCCTGCCGATGAGCCGCGGAACATAGTCGGATTTCCGTGGGGCGCAAGGGGATTTTTCATGGGCAGGGCAGGGTTTGCGGCGCGGCCCGGGCGGCAGGGTCGCGCTGCACATCGCGCGGCGGCAGGGCGCTTATGCCTCCGAATCCCCTGGCTTGCGTGCCATCAGCGCGGCCAGACCGGCCAGTGGTTTCGGGGGGCTGGCCTCCGGCGCGGCATCCGGGGCGGGAAATTCCCGCGCGCCCAGTTCGGCACCCGGCGCCCGCGGATATTCCGGCAGGGCCAGGGCCAGCGCCTCGATGGCCACGGCGGCCAGGTCGATCTGGCCGGGCAGGGGCTCGGCGGTGTCGTCCTCGGGGATCTCGGCCTCGTCGCCTTCCGGCAGCTCGAAGTCCGACAGATAGCGGCGCAGCACCCCGGTTTCGACCAGGGCCTGCACCGGGGCCAGGGTCACGATGCAGGATTGCACGGCGCGGGCCTGCAAGCGGCCGGTCAGCTTCAGATCGCCGCGCTGTTCGGGGGTGATATCGCCTTCGAAGCTCAGCTCCGGCAGATCGACCAGGCCCAGCACCTGGGCAATCGCCTGCCGGGCCTGGGCATCGGGGGCAAAGCGGAAAACGCTGCGCTTGCGCGAAAGCAGCTGGCTGACGGGCAGCGTCTGGGTGGGCAGGGGCATGTCCATGGCAAGACCTTCCTTGCAAGCCATCTTGAACCGGACCCGGCGCTTCGGTAAGTCCGGAGGACGGGGAAAACCCGTTGGCGCTGCGATAGAACCCTTTCGGGGGCGAAACAAGGGCAGGCCGCGGCGGAGGTGGGGATGAGCAGACAGGCGAACACGACGGGACGCCGCGCCATGCTGCTGGCCTTGGCGGGCGCTGCGGCGGCGCTGATGCTGCTGGCGGCCTGTCAGCCCATGTATCAGAACCATGGCTATGCCCCCGACGACGCCTTGCTGTCAAAGATCGAGGTGGGCCGTGACACCCGCGACACGGTGGCTGCCACTCTGGGGCCGCCCTCGGTCGAGGGTCTGCTGAACGACGTGGGCTGGTTCTATGTGCAGAGCCGCTGGAAGACGCAGGGCCTGGCCGCGCCCATGGAAATCGATCGCCAGGTCGTGGCGATCACCTTCAGCGAGGCCGGGATCGTCACCAATGTCGAACGTTTCGGCCTGGAACGCGGCCGGATCGTGCCGATCTCGCGCCGGGTCACGACCGAGCCGGTGAAGGGCCGGTCTATCCTGAGTCAACTGTTCGGCAACATCGGCATGATCGACACCGGCAGCCTGCTGGGTGGTCCCTGATCCCGGCAAGGACTGCCGTCAGCAGCCCCCGAACCCGGCTGCCCCTGGCCACGGCGCGCGATGCGCGCGGTTCATCCGGCCGGCCGGAACCGCAGCGCCACGCCGTTGATGCAATAGCGCAGGCCGGTGGGCGGGGGGCCATCGTTGAACACATGGCCCAGATGCGCGCCGCAGGCGGTGCACAACACCTCGGTCCTGACCATGAAATACGATCGGTCCTCCTGTTCGCCCACCAATCCGTTGCCCTTGTCGGCGTAGAAGCTGGGCCAGCCGCAATGCGATTCGAACTTGGTTGCCGCATCGAACAGGGGGGCATCGCAGCAGATGCAGTGATAGGTGCCGGGCCCCTCGGGAAAGCCCGGGTGGCTGAAGGGGCGCTCGGTCGCCTTT